>JBILFP010000064.1:0-9714 GCA_044351535.1 Methylacidiphilales bacterium | reverse complement strand
GGGTGAAGATGATGCGCTGCCGGAGCTCCGGAATCTTGAAACAGTTGATGAGGGCTTGGAGCATGGCCCGACTCGGACGATCCGGTTAGGACTTTACGAGGGTGAGCTTGCCACCCGCGGCTTCAAGAGCGGTCTTGGCCGATCCACTGACCGCATGGACTTCCAACGTCAGGTTCTTCGGCTTCAGCTTGCCACCCCCGAGCAGCTTCACCCCATCCCAGCTGCCTTTGACCAGGCCGCGGGCCCGCAGACCGGCTTCATCCACCTTGGAACCGTCCGGAAAAACCTCGAGCTTGTCGAGATTCACCGGCGCGTAACGGGTCGCGAAATCCTTGTTATTGAAACCGCGCTTCGGGATACGCCGGATGAGCGGCATCTGGCCGCCCTCGAAACCGAGACGAATGCTGCCGCCAGAGCGGGCCTTTTGCCCCTTGTGGCCCTTGCCGGAAGTTTTGCCGTGGCCGGAGCTCTCGCCGCAGCCCACACGCTTGCGCCGATGCCGGGCGCCGGGACGGGGAATCGTCGTGCTCATCAGGCGTCCTTACCCTTCTCGGGCTTCTTCTTGCCGCGGGTCTCAAGAATCTGGGAACGAGTCCGTAGACGGGAGAGCGCATCCACCGTGGCTTTCACCACATTGGCGGGGTTACTGGAACCCATCGATTTGGCCAAAATATCCTTCACCCCGGCCGCCTCGAGCACGGCGCGGACGCCGCCCCCGGCGATCAGGCCGGTTCCCAGGGAGGCGGGACGCAAAAGAACTTTGCCGCCACCGAAAGCTCCGGTCACCTCATGCGGGATGGTGCTGGGGCCGATGTGGTATCCGTGGAGATTCTTCTTCGCGTTTTCCGTAGCTTTGCGGATCGCCTCGGCCACTTCGCGGGCCTTGCCGAAACCCACACCCACCTTGCCCTTGTTGTCACCCACCACGAGCAGGGCGCTGAAGCTGAAACGACGTCCGCCCTTCACCACCTTGGCGCAACGGTTCACGAACACGACCTTCTCGAACATGTCGGAAGGCGTGCGGGTGCGGTCCCGTCGGGAGACGACCGGCTCAGCCGTCGGAATGAATTCCGAGGTTTTGGAAAACGCCTTTTCCGGTACGGCGACTTCCGCGCCCTTGGGAGCTTCGGTTTCGGGTGCCACGGGAGCTGAACTCATTCGTCGATCCTTCCTAGAATTTAAGGCCGCCCTGCCGGGCCGCTTCGGCAAAGGCCTTCACCTTGCCCTGATAAAGAAAGCCGCCACGGTCGAACACCACGGAAGAAACACCCTTGGAAGAGGCCTTTTCCGCCAGCGCCTTGCCCAACTGGGCCGCGCCCTTGGAGTTGGGCTTGGCGCCTTTGTGGGACTCCTGGGTTGTTGCCACGGCCGCGAGGGTCTTCCCCACGGCGTCGTCGATGACCTGAGCGTAGATGTGTTTGCCGGTGAAGGCCACGCACAGGCGGGGCTTGCCGGTCTGTCCACGGACGCGCAGGCGGATCCGGGCGTGAATCCGGTGACGGCGTTCGCGACGATGTTTGGACGGATTGGGCATAGGTGATTAGGCCGACTTGCTCTGCGCAGTCTTGCCCTCCTTGCGACGGATGTTTTCCCCGGCGAAACGGACTCCCTTGCCCTTGTAAGGCTCGGGGGGATAGTAGCTGCGGATGTCGGCGGCTACGGCTCCGACAAGCTGTTTGTCGACACCTTCGATAGTGAGCTGGGTGTTCTCGGTCACGGTCACCTTGATCTCGGCCGGCACCGGGTAATCGATCGGGTGGGATTTGCCGAGATTTAAAACCAGCTTCTTCCCCTGCAGGTTGGCTTTGAAGCCGACCCCGTGGATCTCAAGTTTCTTGGTGTAACCGGTCGCCACGCCTTCCACCACGTTCTTTACCAGGCTGCGGGCCAAACCGTGCAGGGATCGGGCTTCGCGATCCTCGGCATCACGCACCAGCAGGATCTGATTCTTGTCCAGCTTGGCGGTGATCCGCGGAGGTAGATCGAGACCCAATTTGCCCTTGGGGCCTTCGGCCTTCAGGCGTGTGCCTTCCAAGGCCACCTTCACGTTGGCCGGAACGGGCACAGGGGATTTGCCGATGCGCGACATTACCAGACCACGAGGAGAAGCTCCCCGCCCACATTCTGTTTTTTGGCCTCTTCCCCGCTCAACACCCCGCGTGGGGTGGACAGGATCGGCACGCCCAGGCCACCAAGATACTTCGGGATCTCGCGGGATCCGACGTAACGGCGTAGGCCGGGTTTGGAAAGACGCTTGATGCAGGTGATCGCCCGGCCGTTGCGGTTCCGGGACGCCTTGAGGGTGATGTGGAAATCGGAATGGCCGGCGTCCTTCTTTAGCTCGAAATCTTCGATGAACCCTTCCTTTTTCAAAATGGAAAGGATGTCCCCCCGCATGCGGGAATGAGGCGCTTTCACCCTCTTTAAGCCGGCGACAGAGCCGTTGCGAAGGATAGTGAGGAAATCGGCGAGTGGATCGGTAACCATAGAACTCCTTACCAGCTGGCCTTGGTCACGCCGGGGATCTCGCCCTTCAGCGCCATCTCACGGAACTGGATCCGGCTGACGCCGAACCGCCCGATGTAGGCGCGACGACGCCCCGTGATCGAGCACCGGTTGTATTTCCGGCTCGTGAACTTCGCCTTCTTCTTCTGCTTAAGCCGCCAGCACTTCTTGGCCATTTGCTTTCTCCTTGGGGGCCGCCTTGGCGGCGTCCGGCGCGTGAGACCGTTCGATGAACGGCATGCCCATGCGCAACAGCATTTCCCGGGTCTCTTCCCGGTCCTTGCCGGTGGTGACGAAGGTGACGTCGAAGCCGAGGTTCCGCTTCACCTTGTCCAATTCGATCTCAGGGAAAATCGTATGATCCTTCACACCCAGCGTGTAGGCGCCGCGGCCATCAAAACCGCCGTTCGGCACGCCGCGGAAGTCACGGATTCGGGGCAACGCCATCCGGGTGAACCGGAGGAAAAACTCGTACATCCGCTTGCCGCGCAGGGTCACCTTGCAGCCGATCTCCTGGTGGAGGCGGAGTTTGAAGTTGGAAATGCTCTTCTTGGATCGGGTCTTCACCGGCTTCTGCCCGGCGATTAGGGTCATGTCATGGATCGCATCCTCGAGGGCCGCCTTCACGTCCTGGGCGGAGCCCGTGGAGCAATTCACCACGATCTTCTCCAGCTTCGGCACCTGATGGATGTTCTGGTAGTTGCGCCCCTTCATCATCGCGGGGACGACGTCCTTCAAATACAGGTTCTTGAGATCGCACTCCATGGCTTACTTCTTGCCCTTGGCGGGCTTCTCCTTGGCCTTTTTCTCGTCGCGCTTGCCGGCCGCCGGGCGGTTCAACAGGCGGACGTTGGAAATGTGGATGGTCCCCTCACGCTCGATCACCCCGCCCTTGGGATTGTCCTGGGTCGGGCGGACGTGGCGCTTGATCATGTTCACGCCCTCAATCAGGAGTCGTTGCGAATCGGTTTTCACCTCGAGAATCTTGCCCTTGCGGCCGCGATTCGATCCGGTGATCACCTCCACCTCGTCCCCTTTGTGCACGTGAAAACTGTTCATCAGATGACCTCCGGGGCTAGGGAGATGATTTTCATGAAATTCTTTTCCCGGAGTTCGCGGGCCACTGGTCCGAAGATGCGGGTGCCACGGGGATTTTGGTCCTTGTCGATGATCACCGCCGCGTTGGTGTCGAAACGGAGATAAGAGCCGTCGGCCCGGCGGACCGGAAAACGGGTGCGCACCACCACCGCACGAACCACTTCACTCTTTTTCACCGTACCATCCGGGGCGGCTTCTTTCACGTTGGCAGTGATCACATCCCCCACGCGGGCGAAATTGGTTTTGCGGCCGATCACACCGATCATCGTCGCCTTGCGGGCGCCGGTGTTGTCGGCGATGTCGACCCAGGAGCGGATCTGGATCATACGTTTGCTCCCACCGGGGCTTCGGCCTGAGTGATCACCTCAACCAGCTTCCACCGCTTCAGCTTGCTGAGGGGACGGCATTCCGCGATGCGGACAGTGTCCCCCTGCTTGGCCTTCTTGTCGCCGTCATGGGCGTAAAACTTTTTCTGGAACTTCACGATCTTCTTGTACTGGGGGTGCGGAAAGCGACGTTCCACCCGCACCACGATGGTCTTATCCATCTTGGCCGAGATCACTTCCCCGATCCGCTCCTTCACCACGGCTTTCTTCTCGGCTTCGCTCATTTCTTTCCTTTCGCCGCGGCACTGTGCCGGGTCTCGCTCTTGGCGGTCTCGATCCGGGCCAGGGTGCGGCGGATCTCGCGGAGCCGGTTGGGCTTTTCGAGCTGACCGGTCGTCTGCTGGACACGAAGCTGGAACCGCTCCCGGCGGAGTTCCTCCGCCTTGCGTCCCAACTCGGCCTCTTTCAGGCCGCGGATCTCATCAATCTTCAAAATACCAGTCTCCTTTCGCGACTCACGAAACGGTTGCGCATCGGCAACTTGCTGGCTGCCAAGCGAAAACATTCCTTTGCATCCACTTCCGCCAAACCATCGAGCTCGAAAATAATAGTCCCTGGCTTGATTACGGCCACCCAAAATTCCGGCTGCCCTTTACCCTTACCCATCCGGGTTTCCGGCGGACGGGAGGTCACCGACTTATCCGGGAACACCCGAATCCAGAGCTTACCGCGCCGATTCATGTTGCGGGTCAGGGCCACGCGGGCCGCCTCGATCTGGATGTTGGTGAGCCAGCAGCGCTCCAGCGACTGCAGGCCGAAGGAACCGAACGAAAGGTGAATATTTCGGGAGGCGAAACCTTTGCGGCTGCCCCGCTGGGTCTTCCGGTATTTGACGCGCTTGGGAAGCAGAGGCATGGCTTAACTCCCCTCCCCTTGGCAGATCCAAACCTTCACACCGATCTTGCCGGCCACGGTGTGGGCCTCGGCAAAACCATAATCGATGTTCGCACGCAGGGTGTGCAACGGAACCTTGCCCTCGTGGTACTGCTCGGAACGGGCGATTTCACCTCCTCCGAGACGTCCACCCACGCGAATCTTCACACCGGCGGCGCCGAAATCCAGGGCCGTCTGCATGGCCTTTTTCATGGCCCGACGGAAAGAGACGCGGCGTTCCAGCTGGAGGGCGATGTTTTCCGCGACCAGCTGGGCGTCCAACTCGGGATTCTTGATCTCTTTGACGTCGATGAGCACTTCCCGCTCGGGGGTCAGCGCCTGGGTCTCCTCGCGGAGTTTGTCCAGCTCGCTAGCTTTCCGGCCGATGACCAGACCGGGACGGGCGGTGTGCAAGGTCACGCGGACGCGGTTCGAGGCCCGCTCGATGACCACTTTGGAAATAGCCGCGCTCTCCAGCCGCTTCTTGAGGAAATTACGGATGGTGTAGTCCTCGTGCAGGAAGACGGGGAAATTCTTTTTGTCGGCGTACCAGATCGAGCGCCAGTTGCGCTGAACTGGCAGTCGGAATCCGACGGGGTTGGTCTTTTGTCCCATAAAACTCTATTCCTTTGCCGGGGCCTTCGCCTTGGCGGGTTTTTTCTCCTTGGTCTCTTTCTTCGCCTTCGGCTGGCTCGCTTCGGCGGAAGCTTCCTTCAATGTGATCCGGATGTGGCTGGTCCGCTTGCGGATCGGGCCGGCGCTGCCACGGGCCTTAGGCTGAAAACGGTGGAAGGTCGGACCCTCACCCACCTGTACCTCGTGCACCACAAGCTTCTCGGCCGGGATGGAAAGCTGGCTCTCCGCATTGGCCACCGCCGAACGCAGGGTCTGCACCAAAAGACGGGCGGACTTTTGCGGGGCAAAACGTAGGCGGGCATCGGCCTCGGGGGCTGGCAGGCCACGCAAGCAACGGGCGATGTCGCGGATCTTGAAAGCCGACATGCGGGCGTACTTCATCTCGGCACGGGCGGTGCGGGTCTCGGTGCTCATTTCTCGGCCAAAACCGTCACGCGGTCCCCTACTTCAATCTGGATCCCCTGGCGCAGCTGCTCCGGCAGCCCAGCTGAGGTCATCTCCCGGACTTCAATTAAGCGGCAGCTGCCGATGACCTGGTCCTTGCGCAAAATCCGGAAAGGCATCCCCTCTTTCGCCCCCTGCCGGCTGCCAAGGTTCAAGACCAAGGCCTGCTGGTTCCGGTCCACCGCTACGATCTGGGCATCGGTCAGGCCCGAGGCCATCGCACGGGGTTCGGAACTCTTTTTCATAGTCGCTTCCAGGGTCCGCTTGGCGGACTCAAAATCGGAACGGACCGCTGCCTTCTTGGAAGCGTCGGTCTCGGCCGCCCACTTCACGGCGCTCTCCACGGCTGCCTTGGCCTTCTCAAAAACTTCCTGGCGTGCCTTCTCGGAGCGGATCAGCTCCCCGGCCAGGCGGGCGACCTTGTCGTGGCTGTCCCGTGCTTCGGGGCTCAGCGAGGCCACGCCCAAAAGTTCGTCGCGGCGTTTAAGCTCGAGCCAGGCTTCGCGATAAGCCTTGGCCTCGGCCTGCGCCATAGCGAGCTCGTCAACCTTGGCAGTGTTGGCCGCAAGGGCTGAGACCGCCGAAAACAGCAGGATGGTGAGGGTCGACGTCATTTCGTCACCTTCTCCGTGTGGCCGCCGTGTCTCTTGAAGACGCGCGTCGGGGAAAATTCGCCGAGCCGGTGGCCGACCATGTTTTCGGTCACAAACACCGGGTTGAAAGCCTTGCCGTTGTGGACGAGGAAAGTATGGCCGACGAATTCGGGCGCAATCATGGAGCGGCGCGACCAGGTTTTGATCGGCTTCTTGGCGGCACCCATTTTTTGGACCTTCACCAAAAGGTGATCGTCCATGAAAGGACCTTTTTTCAGACTGCGACTCATGACGCCTTCTTCTTTCTCCGGTCTTGGGCGATGAACCGGCTCGAGGGTTTGTGACGATGACGGGTCTTGAGACCCTTGGCCAACTGACCCCACGGGGAAACCGGGTGCTGGCGACCGCCGCCACCCTTGCTCTTCCCCTGACCTCCGCCCATCGGATGGTCGATCGGGTTCATCACCATGCCGCGGACGTGCGGCCGACGACCCAGCCAGCGGGCGCGTCCCGCCTTGCCGAGGGTAACTTTCTCATGGGCCACGTTCCCCACCTGTCCGACGGTTGCGTAACATTCGACGTGGAGCCTTCGGATTTCCCCGGAGGGCAGCTTGAGAAGCGCGTACTCACCGTCGATCGCCGTACAGATCGCCGCAGTGCCCGCGGAACGAACGATTTGAGCGCCACGACCCGGCACCATCTCAATGCTATGCAGGGGTAAACCTTGCGGAATCGCCTTGAGAGGAAGGGCATTGCCGACTTCGGCCGGCACAGACGGGCCGGCGACGACTTTCGATCCGGCCTTGAGACCTTCCGGCGCCAGAATGTAGGCACGATCCTTGGGACCATACTCCACCAGGGCGAGCCGAGCAGAACGGTTCGGATCGTACTGGATTCCCAACACGGTGCCCGGGGTGGTCCGCTTGCGGCGGTTCCACTCGATAATCCGGAACTTCTTTTTGTGACCGCCCCCGCGATGGCGGGAGGTCATGCGACCGTAGGCGTTGCGGCCGCCGGTGCGGCGCTTGATCTCGAGAAGCTTCTTTTCGGGCTTGGAGCCCGGTGTCAGCTCAGAAAAGTCGCGCAGCACCGTGTAACGGAGCGACGGGGTCAGCGGACGAAATTCTTTGAGGGCCATGGTCGTGCTCCTTAGGCGGCTTCGATCTTCTGGCCGGCGGCCAGCGTCACGATCGCCCGCTTGGTGTGGTTTTTGCGGCCCGGCTCGCCCCGGCGGGAACGGCGGGTCTTACCGCTGCGGCGGAAGGTGTTCACGCGAAGGACCTTCTTGCCGAACAGCGAGCTGATCGCCTGACGGATCTCGAGCTTGGTGGCGTCCGGTGCCACCTCGAAAAGATACTGGTTATGGGCGGAAGCCAGACGGGTCCCCTTCTCGGAGACGCAGGGACGGTAGATGACCTCGGTGGGGGATCTCATGACTTGGCCTCGGTTTTGGCCGATTTCTGCAGCCGCTTGCCCAGCTCGGTCCAAGCGTCCTCGGCAATCAGCACCTGGCGGCGGCGCATCAAATCCTCGGCATTCACTTCCCGGGCCGTGCGCAAATCCACCTCGCGGAGATTTTGCGCGGCCTTGAGCAGGTTCTTTTCCGGCTGCTTGGAGGTCACGATGAGGCAGGAAAGCGGCAGTCCGGAATCCTTGATCCAGCCGATCAGCTCCTTGGTCTTCGGATCCTTCAGGGCCGGCACGGAACCGGTGTGGAGCGTCCCCTTGCTGGCGATATCGCTGATCGCGCGGCGCAGGGCGGTCTTGAGAACAGTCTTGGGCAGATTCTTTCGGTAGTCTCGGGGCTTCGGGCCAAACGCCACGCCACCACCCACCCACACCGGCGAGGACTTGTAACCCGCACGGGCGCGGCCGGTCCCCTTCTGTCTCCACGGCTTCTTGCCCGAAAGATCCACGGTGGCCTTGGTCAAGGTGCTGTGCGTGCCGGAACGGCGGGCGGCACGGTAGGCGGTCACCGCCTCGTGCAACGCCTGGCTGGCCTTGCGGTTCTTGTACAGCTCTACCCCGAGGGCTTTCTCGGCAGCGGCAAGGTTGATGGCTTTGGATTTGCTCATCGGAAATTCCTTAGGCCTTCACCTCGGCTTTGATGGCGTCGCGCACGATCACCAGGCTGCCGTTCGGACCCGGCACGGCCCCACGCACCAGCAGGAGCTTGTCGTTCTCCCGGACTTGGACGACCTTCAAATTCTGGACGGTGCAGTTGTCGCCACCGAAGGTGCCGGGCATGCCCGCGTTCTTGTAAACGCGGCCCGGGGTGGAACGGCAACCGATGGCACCGTTCCGGCGGTGGGTGGTGGAACCGTGGGCGTCCGCCTGTCCGGCGTAGTTGTGCTTCCGCATGACACCGTGGAAACCCTTGCCCTTCGAAACTCCAAGCACGTCGACCAGTTGACCTGCCTTGAAGCGGGTCAGATTCACCTCGGCCCCCACGGCCAAATCGGCCGGAGGCGCCCGGAATTGGCGGAGCGCGAGGGGATTCTTCCTCCCCAGCTTTTCGAACGCCACCCGTTGCGCCTTGTTGGTGCGCGTGGCTTTGCGTTCGCCGGTCCCCATCACCACGGCCTTCACCCCGTTTTTCTCGGGAGTGCGAACCTCGTACACGGTGTTGGGTTCGGCGGAAATGACGGTCACGGCGGTGGCCTGGCCCTGGTCGTCATAGACCCGGGTCATGCCCACCTTCTTTCCGATCATGCCAAAACGCTCGATCATGGTTTCTCCTTTAAATCTTGATGGTGATGTCCACCCCGGCCGGGAGGTTGAGTTTCTTCAGCTCGTCCACGGTCTTTCCGGACGGCTCGAGGATGTCGAGGAGCCGCTTGTGGGTGCGGATCTCAAACTGCTCCATGCTCTTCTTGTCGCAGTGCGGGGAGCGGTTGACGGTGTAGCGCTCGATTTTGGTAGGCAGCGGAATCGGGCCAGCCACGCGGGAACCGGTGCGGTTCGCGGTCTCGGCGATCTCGCCCGCTGCCTTGTCGAGGAGGCGGTAGTCAAAGGACTTGAGGCGGATGCGGATGCGGGTCGCGGGCATGACTTATCCTTTCTTTTGCTGCGTGACGGCCGCCAGAACGCTGGACGGCACCTGTTCAAAGTGGGACGGCTCCATGGAGTAAGCGGCGCGGCCGCGGGACAGGGAGCGGATCGTGTTCACGTAGCCGAAC
>JBILFP010000063.1:0-9764 GCA_044351535.1 Methylacidiphilales bacterium | reverse complement strand
GGACCTACTGGTGCTGACGGCGACCCCGATTCCCCGGACCTACGACCTGTTGTTGCACGGGGATTTGGACGTGTCGTTGTTGCAGGAAATGCCGCCCGGGCGGGGTGAGGTGAGAACCCACGTGCGGGACGGCACGGCGGCGGAAAAGATCTGGGCCCACCTGAAGGAGCGGGTGGCGGCGGGGGACCGGGTGTATGTGGTGGTCCCGCGTTTGGGCGAGGAGGTGATGGATCCGGCCGACGAGGCGTCGGTCAAGCGGACCCATGAACAGCTTTCAGTCACGATCGGCAAGGCGAAGGTCGCGCTGCTGCACGGGAAGATGAAGGAGGAGGAAAAAATCGGGATTCTGGAGAAGTTTCGGAACGGGGAAGTCTCTGTGCTGGTGGCCACCACGGTGGTGGAGGTGGGGGTGGACGTGCCGGAGGCGAACTGGATGGTGATTGACCATGCGGACCGACTTGGGCTTTCCCAGTTGCACCAGTTGCGAGGGAGGATCGGGAGAGGCGGAAAAAACGGGAACTGCGTGCTGATCCAAAGGTCGGGAGGACCGATGGCCCAACAGAGGCTCGAGTTTCTGGCGCAGAATCGGGACGGATTCCGGATTGCCGAGGAGGATTACCGGTTGCGGGGTCCGGGGGATATTTTGGGAGAAGACCAGAGCGGGATTCCGAGGTTTCGGTTCGCGCGGTTGCCGGAAGATCTGCCCTTGTTGCAGACGGCACAGCAGGAGGCGATCCGCTGGATGAAAAGCGACTGGAAGAATTGGAAAGGGTTGCGGGAATCGGAAGCCAGAGCCAAGGAGGATGTGGCGACGAATTAATTCGAAGATGGGAGATGGAAGATCGGAGATGGGGAATCAAAGAATTCGGAAGGCAAAAAGCGGAAAAAAGCTTATTTTGGAAAAGTTACAGGCAGTTTTTACCGCAGAGGCGCAGAGGACGCGGAGGGGGTTAGTTTAATTTTCGGCAGGTCTGGGGGGGCAGGTGAAAGGCGGGCACTTGAAAAGCTAAAGACGGAAAGAGGTGTGCTGCTGCCAAGCATCGGAATCGGGGTCAGACCCGGGTTTGGTGGAAAGGGACAGGTGGAAGGCGGGAGGTGTTTGAAGAGTTGGGCGAAGATGGAAGATGGAAGATGGAAGATGGGGAGGCTAAGATTTCCCAATGTCGTTAGGGGGAGGGAAGAAATCGAGGGAGCTTTTTGAGCAGGCGAAGAAGGTGACGCCGGGAGGCGTGCATTCACCTGTGCGGGCATTTCGGGCGGTCGGGGGAACCCCGGTGTTCATGGCCTCGGCGAAGGGGGCCTATCTCAAGGACGCGGACGGGAAGAGTTACGTGGACTATGTCGGCAGTTGGGGGCCAGCCATCCTCGGGCACGCCCATCCGGCGGTGACGGCGGCGGTGCGGAAGGCGGCGGGACGTGGATTGAGTTTCGGGACACCCCATGAAGGGGAGGTTGAGCTTTCCCGGTTGATCTGCCGAATGGTGCCGAGCGTTCAGAAGGTGCGGTTCTGCAACAGCGGCACAGAGGCGACGATGTCCTGCATTCGTTTGGCGCGGGGCTTCACCCGACGTCACGGAATTGTGAAATTTTCCGGCTGTTACCACGGACATTCCGACGCCTTGCTGGTGGCGGCGGGCTCGGGGGCACTGACCCTGGGGCGACCGGACAGCGCCGGGGTGACGCCGGGAGCGGTGCAGGATACTCACGTGCTTCCTTTCAACGATCTCCAGGCGGTGACGGAGCTCTTTCGGAGACGGGGTGGGGAGATTGCCGCGGTGCTGCTGGAGCCGATCCCCGCCAACGCCGGCCTGATCCTGCCTTTGCCGGGCTTTTTGGAGGGGTTACGCGAACTGACGCAGAAGCATGGGGCGGTGCTGATTTTTGACGAGGTGATGACGGGATTTCGGCTGGCCCCCGGGGGAGCCCAGCAGATCCTGAACATCACACCAGATCTCAGTGCTTTCGGGAAGGTGATCGGGGGAGGACTTCCGGTGGGGGCTTTCGGCGGAAAGGCCGAGATCATGGATCATCTGGCACCGGACGGGGCGGTATACCAGGCGGGCACGCTTTCCGGGAATCCCATGGCGATGGCGGCAGGCCTGGCCCAGCTGCAAATCCTGGCCAAGGGGGGAATCTATAAAAAACTGGAGAAGATCGGGGCCCAATTCGAAGAGATGATCCGGGAGGAGTTGAAGAGCGCGGGTCGCAAGGATCCGTTGGTGAGGATCGGATCGATGTTTTGCCTGTTTTGCCGGGCAGAGGGCGGGAAGGTGCGGAACTTGGACGAGGCGCGGAAGAGCGACCGGGAGCGCTACGCTAGGCTGTTCCACGGACTCCTGGAGAAAGGCGTGTACTTTCCGCCGTCTCAGTTTGAGAGCTGTTTCCTCTCCGCCACCCACGGTTCGAGGGAGATGGAGATCACCCGCAAGGCCCTGCGGGTGGCCCTTCGGCGGACTTGAGACGCGGGCGGGGTCGGGGCAGGGTGAATCCGTGAGCACGGCGCTAGCCGATTTTTTCGACCTCAAGAGGCAGAATCACGAGGAGCTGTTTGCCGGGGTGAAGCATGCGTGGGAGGTGCTGCCCCGGATTGGGGAGTACCTGAAAAAAAACCTAAAAAACGGGTCGAAGGCGAAGCTGATCGGCGCGCCGGTGATCGGGGAGAATGTGCATTTGGGCGAGGGGACGATCGTGGAGCCGGGCGTCTATATCCGCGGGCCGGCCTGGATCGGGAAGAACTGCGAGGTGCGGCACGGGGCCTACATCCGGGAGAATGTGATCGCGGGGGACGGTTGTGTGCTGGGCAACAGCTGTGAGTTTAAAAACTGCGTGTTATTGGGTGGGGCCCATGTCTCCCACTTCAGCTATGTGGGGGATTCGATCGTGGGACGGGACGTGAACCTCGGGGCAGGGGTGATCCTTTCCAACTACCGCCTGGACGGCCAAGCCATCAAAGTGCGGGTGGCGGGGACGCTGGTGGAGACCGGATTAAGAAAGTTCGGGGCGATGGTGGGGGACAAGGCGTCAATTGGCTGCAATGCGGTGATCAACCCCGGAAGCCTGATCGCGAAAGGGGCAAAGATTCTCCCAGGAACGATTTGGTCGGGAGTTAAGTAGCGGGTGGCGAGTTGCGGGTGGGATGGTGGAAGGGGGTAGGCGGGAGGTGGATTGGTTGGTGGAAGAGGCCAGGCGGGAGGTGGAAGAAAATTTAGAGCTAAGAGCTTAAAACGAATCCCGCCTTATACTTCCACCTTCCACCAAGCTACGCGTAGGGCGAGCCGACGAAGCTGTGGAAGGGGGCGGTGGTGAAGGAACGTTCCATCAAGCCGTCAAAGATCGCGGGCGCGGCGTCGGCGGTCATGGGATGGAGATCGTGGAGAAGAATAATGGAGCCGGGTTGGCTTGCGTTGAGGACGCGCTGGGCGATGGCGGCGCTGCCGGGCTTCCGCCAGTCCTGCGGATCGACGGACCAGTAGGCGACGCCGAGGCCCATCCGGGAGGCGATGGTGCCCTGTTCCTTGCGGAAGGCGCCGTAGGGCGGCCGGAACCAGACTGGCGTGACGCCGGTGTGGCGGGTGATCGCGTCCTGGCAGCGGGAAAGCTGCTGGTCGACGGCGCTGTCGCCCATCCCGGCGAGGCGGGGGTGGGTGTAGGTGTGGTTGGCGACGTCATGGCCCTCGGCGACGAGACGTTTGGCGAGGTCGGGGTAGGCGTCGACCTTGGCGCCAATCAGAAAGAAGGTGGCGCGCATATCGCGTTTCTTGAGCTCATCCAAAACCCTTTCGGTCACTCCGGGAGAGGGGCCGTCGTCAAACGTGAGGGCCAGTTTGTTGCCGAAACCAGGACCGGAGTTAATGAAGGCGGGATTGACCTCGTTTTCGCCCGGTTCAACCACCAGCCCGTTTTGAGCGCGGGCAGGCACGGCCAGACCGGCACCGGCCGCCATGAGAAGCCGGAGAAAATCGTTCCGCCTCATAGACTTCCTATTTAGCACAACGAGGGGCATTCTCAAGATTCCTTTCCATGAAGATCTGCGACCTGACCCAGATTTACTCCTCCCGGGGCGGCGGGGTACGGTCATATTTGGAGGCCAAGCGGAGGTATATCCGGGATCACACGGATCATGAGCACCTCATGATCGTGCCGGGGGGCCGAACGGAGCAGGTGGAGGGGGGCCGGACCCAGCTGTGGACGGTGGCCGGACCGCTGGTGAACCGGACATCAAGGTACCGGTGGATGTTGGATTTGCCGGCCCTTTTGAGAATTTTATACCAAGAGCACCCCGAGATCGTGGAGGCTGGCGATCCGTACCATGCGGCAATGATTTCCCGAAACTGGGCCAACCGGAGGGGCTCTGATTTCTACATGTTCTATCATTCGCACTTTCCGGACGCGATGTTGCGGACGGTGCTGAAGTTTGCGGGAACCTGGGCGCGGGGCTGGGTGGAGCGGGTGGCGGGCGACTATCTACGCAACATGTCCCAAAACAGCCGCGGGGTGTTCGTGGCGAGTCGGCATCTGATGAAAGTGCTATCCGGATGGGCGCTGGAGGGGCTGATTCACCTGCCGCTAGGGGTGGACACGACGGTGTTCCGGCCGGAAGGAGGAAAGAGCCGCCGCGAGATCCGGGAGCGGCTGGGGCTACCCCAGGACCGGCCGGTATTTCTCTATGTGGGGAGGTTTTCCCCGGACAAGGACACGGCGCTGCTCTTGCGGGTCTGGATGAAGATCGGGGAGCGGATGAAAACCCCGTGGGCCGGGGTGATGGTGGGCGACGGACAGATGACCGATGTGGTGGAGACGTTCGTCAGGCACAACCCCAACGTGCGGAGGGTGCCTTTCGTAAAGAAACCGGAGGAGCTGGCCGATTGGTACCGGGCGGCGGATCTTTTGATTCATCCCGGCCGTTGGGAAACCTTTGGGTTGGTGTTGCTGGAGGCACAGGGGTGTGGGCTGCCGGCGGTGGGGTTCCGGGGTGGAGCGATGGAGGAGCAGGCGGCGGAGCTGGATATGTGGTCGAGCGAGAAGAGCTCGAGCGGTCTGGCCGAGGCGGTGATCAAGAAGGTGCTTGCCTTCAAGGAAGGTGACCGGGCCCGGGCGGCAAAATTCGTGGCCGATCGTTTCAGCTGGGAACGAACCTTTGCCCGCCAGATGGAGGTTTATGAGCGGAAGCGGTGACGGGATGGAGAAGTTCCGGGTGCGGCCCTACCGGCCGGAAGACCGGGTGGTGATCCGGAGGATCTGCGCGGACACGGGTTTTCTGGGGAAACCGATCGATCCGGTATTTGAAGACCGGGAATTGTTCGCCGATTTTTTGACCGCTCCCTACACGGATGCCGAGCCGGAAAACTGCTTTGTGCTGGAGGGACCTAACGGGGCGGTGGAGGGTTACCTGACGGCCTCGAGCGATGCAGGAAAACGGAGGCGCTTCCTAGCCAAAAACTTTCCGGGATGGCTGGTCCGGGTGGGGAAAGGGCTGGGTGGAGGCTACGGTCCTGCCACCCGAAAATATCTTTGGTGGCTGATCCTACGGGGAAGGAGGGAAACCCCGGCGGCTCCCCGGGATGCGGCCCACTTTCACATCAACCTTCTGCCGGAGGTCAAAAGCGTGGCTGCGGTCCGGAGCCTGGTTGATGAGTTTCTTGCCGCGGTCGGCCAACGGGGAGTCCGGTGCGTTTATGGCCAGATCGTGACCCGCGGGGATCGGCGGGGGGAGAGGATGTTTGCGCGGTACGGGTTCCGGGTCACGGACCGGAAGAGGGTGACTAAATTCCAGTCCCATTCCGAAGAGGAAGTGACCCTGTGCACGGTGGTGAAGGATTTGGCTGAGTCACCACTGCTTTATGGCAAGGACCTGTATCGCGAGGGGGGACGGAAACATGGGCGCAATGAGAAAAAGCTCCTGCTCTCCCTGCATGATTTTCATCCCGGGAGCCGGGAGCAGATCGGCGAGCAGCTGGAGTTTTGTCTGAAGCGGTGTCCCGGCCACGCCTCGATCCTGGTGATCCCGGAATATCATCATGGTCCAGGGGTGGAGTCCTGTGTGGAAAGCCTGAAAAGCCTGGAGAGGTGGCAGCGGGCGGGGCACGACCTGGCCGTGCACGGGTATTTTCACGATCGCAAAGGATTGCCGGAGAATTCCTGGTTTTGGACCCGGGTTTACACCCAGCAGGAAGCGGAATTTTTCCAACTCGATCCGGCGGAGGCGGAGTCACGGATCGATCGGGCCCTGTCGATCTGGCGGCGGCAGGGCTGGGCGGCGAAGGGGTTTGTCGCCCCGGGTTGGCTGCAGGAGCCAAGCACGGATGCCATCCTGCGGAGAAAAGGATTGGCCTACACCTGCCGGCTTACCGAGGTTCTGCATCTGGCGGACGGGCAGAGAGACCGGGCCTGGGCGGGTACCTATAGCCTGCGGTCTCCCTGGAGGCGGGGCTTGGCCAAGCGTTGGCAGCCGCTTTGGAAGGCGTGGTGGGGGGGACGGCAACTGGTACGGCTCAGCCTGCACCCGGCGGACCTGGAGGTGGGTTTTGTGAGAGAGCAGGTGGGGAGCCTGCTCGAAGAGTTGTCGGCGCGGGGATATCGGTCAGTCTCATACGCCGAGCATGTCCAAGTGTGATCTCCACCTTCATTCCCGGCATTCCGACCGGCCCACGGAATGGATCCTGCGCAAGGCGGGGGTACCGGACAGCCTCTCCAAGCCGTTTCAACTGTATGAGTCGCTACGGAAGCGTGGGCATGAATTTGTCACAATCACGGACCACAACACGCTGGGGGCGGCCCGGGAGCTCAAGGGGCGGGAGGGGTTCATCCCCGGGTTGGAGATCACGACCTATTTCCCGGAAGACCGGTGCAAGGTCCACCTGCTGGCCTGGCAGGTGGATGAGCGGCAGTTTGGGGAAATTGAAAAACTTCGGCCCAACCTAATCGAGCTGGGGACCTTTTTACGGAACGAGGGGATTGCCCATGCGGTGGCCCATCCGCTGATCAGCGTGGATGGACGCATGACCGCGGATCATTTTGAGAAACTGCTCCTGCGGTTTGAGGTGTTTGAGACGGCCAACGGGCTGCGATCGGCGTTGGCCCAAGAGGTGGTGCGGGCGTGTCTTGACGCGCTGACCCCCGAAACGATCGGGGCCTTGGCGGAGAAACACCGGTTGGAGCCGGTGGGCCGGGAGCCGTGGAAAAAAGGCCGGGTGGGTGGCTCGAACGACCATTGTGGCCTGTATGCGGGCGAGGTGTGGACTGAGGTAGCGGGCGCCAAAGATGCAGAGTCCTTCCTGCGCGGGGTGATGGAAGGAAAAGGAACGGCGCATGGAAAGGGCGGTGATCCGGCCCGTTTTGTGAACGGGCTGTTTCACATCCTGTTTGAGTTTGTGCGCGAGAAGGTGGGCAAACGGGCCCCCCGGGGATCGGAACTGCTGTTGCGGATCGTGAACCGTTTTCTGGCCGGGGAGAATCCCGTGGAGGTCAGCTTCCTGGACAAGGCGAGGTACGCGGTGGAGATGGTCACCAGCGGGCGGATCCTGGAGTTTTGGAAGGCGCCGGAAGGGGGCTTGAGCAAGGAACTGGCGAACTACCTGGGAAATCCGGAAACCCGCAGGGTGTTGCAGCGGGTGCTGGAGGAGGAAAAAGAGCCGGAACGGAGGAGCTTCCGGCTGGCATCCAAGGTGATCAACGATGTGGGATTCCGGATCGTGACCCGTTTCATCGACCGGGCGGGCAAGGGTGATGTGGTGGTGGGGCTGGAGCCTTTGGCCGGGGTGATCCCGCTGGGGCTGGCGACGGCGCCGTACCTTTATTCATTTCACGCCCTGCGGGTGAATCGCGGGCTATGGGGTGAGGTGGCCCAGCGAATGACGGGTCGGCGTCCGCCAGAGCTGGAGAACCGCCGGAAAGGCTGGTGCACGGACACGCTGGAGGATGTGAACGGGGTGGCGCGAACCATCCGGACGATGGCGGCGGCGGGGCGCAAGCAGGGGGCGGACCTGACGATTTTGACGAGCCGGCCGGACCTAAAACCGGAAGAGGGCGTGATCAATTTCCCGCCAGTGGGAGTGTTCATGATCCCCGAGTACGAACTGCAGAAGCTGAGTTTTCCGCCGATCCTCGAATTCCTCGACCATGTGGTGCGGCGGGGTTACACCGAGCTTGTCCTGAGCACCCCAGGCCCCGTGGGGTTGACGGGGCTGCTGGCGGCCAAGCTGCTGGGCCTGCGGGTGAGCGCGATTTATCACACCGACTTTCCCCAGTACGCGAGGTTCCTGAGCGAAGATGACCCGATGATGGAAGGGATCGCCTGGAACTACATGCACTGGTTCTACAGCCAGATGGACCGCGTCTACGTGAATTCACAAAAGTACCTGGAGCGGTGGGTGGAGAAGGGGCTACCCCGGGAGAAGCTGGCCATTCTGCCGCGGGGACTGGAAACCGAGGTGTTTGACTTGCGGCACCGCCGCCCGGAATTCTGGAAGAAGCGGGGGGCACGCGGGAAGGTTGTGTTGTATGTAGGAAGAATTTCCAAAGAGAAGGAGCTGGATTTTCTGGCGCAAGTGGCGGAACGGATGAAGGGGGATGCAGGGGTCAGTTTTGCCTTTGTGGGGGATGGCCCTTTTTTGCCGGACCTAAAGGGCAAGCTGCCCCAGGCCATTTTCACGGGTCCGCTTCACCAGCAGGACCTGTCGGAAGCCTACGCTTCCGCCGACCTTTTTGTTTTTCCCAGCACCACCGACACGTATGGAAATGTGGTGATTGAGGCGATGGCGTCCGGCTTGCCCGTTTTGGTCTCCGACCAAGGAGGTCCGCGCGAACTGTTGCGTGATCCGGCAGACGGCAGGGTGGTTTCAGGTGGGGTCGGGGAGTGGGAGAAAGCCATCCGGGGAGTTTTGGAGGATGGGGCCGGGGATGAGGGGAGAAGGCTACGAAGAAAGAGGACCGTGGAGGGGCGAAAATGGGAAGAGGCCTTTCAAAGGTTCTGGGGGGATGGCCTTTTGTGAATAACCTTTTTGGCAAATGGTTTGACCGGGCTTGATTTTACTTATTTTATCTTCAGATGGCTGAAGGCGTACCCTTACCACCCAGTGCCCCCAGGCCACCCGGGGTGCCTTCTCTGTCCTCGGTTCCAAGGCCGCCCGGGCCGTCTGCGGCGGTTCCTGCAGGTAGACCACCCGGGCCGCCGATCCCGGTACCGCCTCCGGCCGGGGTAAAAAAAGAGACGGCTCGATTAGCGCCGGCACCCAAGCCGCCCAGCCCCCCGACCGCACCCCCCGTTGGCTTAAAAAAGGAGACGATGAGGCTGGCGCCACCTCCCAAACCGGCGGTCCCAGGAGTCCCGGCTTTACCGAAACCTCCGCTTCCAGCTATTCCCGGAGCTCCTGCGCTACCCAAACCGGTCGCACCCCCCGTGCCTGGCCCCGCTGGTGCGCCTGGGTTACCGGCGATTCCCGGGATGGCCAAACCACCCGCGGATTTGCGCAAGGAAACCATGCGTATTTCCCTGCCACCTCGGCCAGCCGGAGCCGGCGCCAAACCGGCCGGAGCGGGTGCGACAGTGGCGTTGCCGGCGGCTGCCAAGCCTCCTCTGCCCGGGGCTGCAGCGGCCAAGCCCGGTGTCCTCGGTGCCGCCCCGGGCAAGCCATCCGGTACACCAGCGATGGCAACCCCAGGATCGAAACCCGCGGCCGCGCCGGCGGCCGTCCGCACGGTGGTGGACACGGACAGTGCCGGCACCGCCCTGGCGATTGCGGCTTTGTTGGCGTCCTTGATTTCCT
>JBILFP010000199.1:0-2611 GCA_044351535.1 Methylacidiphilales bacterium | reverse complement strand
TCCACCGTATCGGCCAGATCGGTGAGCTTGAGCCCGGCGCCCAGATGCCACCCATCCTTGCCCTTCTTGGCCTTGGCCAGCTCCGCCACCGCCTCAATCGAAACCAGGATCGGAAACTTTTTGAACCGCTTGGCAATCTCCACCCCCATCTCCGTGGCCCCGGCAATCAGCCGCGCGCCGGGATGTTTTTTCAGGACGGCAAAGAGCTCCTTCAGCGCGGTGGGCCGGAAGAACCTTTCGCCGTTCTGCTGATACTCAAGGCTCTTGAGCCGAACGGGCGCTTTAGCGAGCGAACGGTCAAACCGGTCGGCCCCCTTCTTTTTCCTCTCCTTGAGCGAAACCAAGGCCGCATCCCGGATCGGCCGGTAGCCGGTGCAGCGGCAGAGGTTTCCGCACAGCTGATCGTCCAGCTTCCAATCCCGATCCATGTCCTTGCGGTAGTAGCCCTCAAACATCGACATGATGAAACCCGGCGTGCAGTAGCCGCACTGGGAACCGTGGTGGGCCGTCATCGCCGCCTGCACCGGGTGCGGACAGCCGTTCTCCAGTCCTTCCACCGTCACCACATCCCGTCCGGCCATCAGGATCAGCGGGGTCAGACAGCTGTTGATCGATCGGTAGGTGGGTTTCCCGGCGGCATCCGTCTCCGCCACCGCCACAGAACAGGCCCCGCAGTCCCCCTCCGCACAACCTTCCTTGGAACCGGTCCGGCCGCTCGCCCGCAACCAATCCAGCAGGGTGAGATTCGGGGAAACCCCCTCCACCCGCACGGGATTTCCATTCAACCGAAACTCAAACCCATCCGCCATTCTCCCGATCCTACACCCTGTTTCCTTCCTTCACCATCGCCTGTTTTCCCTTCCCATTTCCACCCTAAAAACCCCCATTTTTCCGAGTTTGGGGTCAGAGGTCTTGCAACTTTCTGCTGTCAAAGCCTTTGCAACTCAGTTTTTTAAGCTTTGGGGTCAGAGGTCAAAATTGGAGAAAAAAAATCTGAAATTTATGGGAATTTAAATTTCCAGAGGTTTGCCGCGCAAAAGGGACTCGCGGACCATTTTTTCCTCTAGCTCTGATCCGCCAGCCTCGAGTAGCTGGCTCCAGTTTTGAGGCCGCGGCCATGGCGGATCTTCCAAGGGGACGCTGTGACCATTCTTTTGGCCCAGGCTAGACCATTCCCATTTTTCACAGCTGTCCACCAGGTTTGCACGAACGGGATTTCGCTCAATGTAACGGGTTACGATCCAAAAAACCTGGTTCGGTTTAACCCAATGGGATCTATAACGACTCTGATAAACCGCCCCTTTCCCGACGGAATCGTGATGCAATCGCCAGCGAATGGCATGGGTGGCTCCAATCCATTGCATTCCCCGAACAAACGTTTTTCGATCCCTGCCGCTTGCCAGCAAATGCCAATGATTGGGCATCAAGCAAAAGGCATAGATTTTCAGCGGGTATTTTTCTAGGGCCTCTAAAAGAGTTTGGATCCAACAGAGGTAATCGGACCGTGTTTGAAAAAGCAGCCGGCTTTCCGTAGCGCGGTTACAAACATGATAAATCCGACCATCCGCAATATTTCGAGGCTTCCTTGGCATAAGGGATTAGACTTCGATTTCATGAAAAAGATGCGGTCTTTTTTCATTTTGGGGTCAGAGGTCATAGAAGTTATTAAGCAATAGGAGTTTATACGCCCGTTTTTTAGGCTTTGGGGTCAGAGGTCAAAAATAGGGCTATGAAAGCAGGTCCAGCAGGCCGGAGATCCGGGGTGACTTACCCTCTTTCAGGCAGTAAGCCTCGATGGCGGCGGCTTTTTTGCCCCAGCGCTTGGCGGCCCGACGGAACTTGTCCAGCAGGACGGGCTCGGCCTCATGACGACGCCGCCGATGCCCCAGCGGGTACTCCACCTCTACCCGGCGCGTGGCCGTACCGTTGCGGAAAAAGACCTGCACCGCGTTGGCGATCGACCGTTTGGCGGGATCCAGATAGTCCCGCGTAAAAGCCGGCACCTCGGTCACCTTCATCTTCTCCCGCAGCCGGTCGATCCGTGGATCGGCCGCAATCTTCTCCCCGTAGTGCTCCGCGGTCAGCTTCCCGAAGATCAAGCCAATCGCCGTCATATACTGGAGACAGTGGTCTCGGTCGGCCGGATTATGGAGCGGTCCCTTCTTGTCGATGATCCGCACGGCCGACTCCTGGGTCCCGATCTCCACCCGCTCAATCTCCTCCAGCCGCTCTTTCACCTCGCCATGCAGTTCCAGGGCGGCCTCCACCGCCGTCTGGGCGTGGAACTCCGCCGGAAACGAAACTTTGAACAGGACATTCTCCATCACGTAGCTCCCCAGTTCCCTTCCCAAAACAATCTCCTTCCCGCGGAAGAGTGAGTCCTGAAATCCCCACGTCTTAGCCGTGAGCACGGACGGATATCCCATCTCGTTCCGCTTGGCGTTAAGGGCATGCCAAACCCCGCGACTCGTGGCATCGCCCGCCGCCCAGGATTTGCGCGACCCCGTGTTGGGCGCATGCCGGTAGGTCCGCAATGCTCCGCCGTCCGCCCACGCGTTGCTCAGGGCCGAGAGCATCTGTTCCCGATTGGCTCCCAGCAACCTGGCCGCGG
>JBILFP010000198.1:0-2623 GCA_044351535.1 Methylacidiphilales bacterium | reverse complement strand
CCGACCTGCTCGCAGTACGCGGAGGAGGCCATCCGCGAACACGGGCTCGTGCGCGGGGGAGGCCTGGCGTTGCGTCGCTTGTTCCGATGCCATCCGTGGGGCGGGGCCGGTTTTGATCCGGTGAGGAAGGTTTCATGAAAAAGGGGATGGATCGGACTTCATGGCTGGCCGCCGGCGTCTGTCTGCTGTTGCTGATTCTCTACCCGCAGATCGTCTCCCACTTTTATCCGCCCGATCCGAACGCCGTGAAGAAGAAGGCGGAGTCCGCCGACGCCAAGGCCTCCACCAACGCGCCGGTGGCGGCTCCCACGCCGGCCACGGTGCCGCAACTGGCCGCCAAGGAGAGCCTGGCCCCTGGTGCCGTTACCCGCACCACGCCGGAGCTGACAGCGGTTTTGGAGAACAACACGATCCGGGCGGTGCTGACCACCTGGGGTGGCGGCGTAAAGGAAATCGAGTTGAAGGAGCACGAGGTGGAGGAGCCGGCCAAGGTGGTCCTCAATCGCGGTTCGCCCGACGCGGTGTTTGAGCTGCGTGGGTGGACTTCTCCCGGAGAGGATCTGAATTGGACGCTGGAAAAGGCGGACGCGCAGGAGGTGGTGCTTTCCGCCCCGGCCCATCCGGACGGCTCGATCGTAGTGCGGCGCACGTTCCGTTTAGCGGGCGACTACCTGATCTCTCTCGACCAGACCTTGGAAAACCGCGGAGGCGCGCCGTTTGCCCTACCGGCCTATGCGCTGGCGGGGGGCGTGGGCTCCCCAATCCATCTCCGGAAGGATGAGGAGGCGTACGTGGGCACCGGTTGGTTCACCACCGACCTCAGCTACACCACCCACAAACTGCCGGAATTTTTGCCGTCGAATTTCCTCTTCCTCTTTCCGCAGTCGGGCAAGGACAAGGTGGCCAGCCGGGAGGATCGTTCCGTTCGTTGGATCGCCGCCAAGAGCCAGTTTTTTGCGATGGTGCTGACGGTGAAGGGAGATCCGGCCACGGGAGCTGAGGCGAGGAAGGTGGAGCTTTCCGGCGACACAATGAAGGACGGTAACGGCAAGGTGTTGGCGGTGGAGACCTGGCTGAAGATGCCGGGGGTCGATCTGGCGCCCGCCGGTCAGGCCAGCCGTTCTTTCACGCTGTATGCCGGGCCCAAGGAGGATTGGCGGCTGCGGGGCCTGGCGTCGAACGAGGATTACGTGATGGAGTTTGGCTGGATGGGCTGGGTGAGCCGGCCGCTCTTGGCGGTCATGAACTGGATCCACCGGTATGTGGGCAGCTACGGCTGGTCGATCGTCATTCTCACCATCCTGATCAAGGGGGTGCTTTGGTATCCGCAGGCCAAGGCCAACCTGAGCATGAAGAAGATGCAGCTGCTCGCGCCGAAGCTGAAGGAGCTCCAGGAGAAGTACAAAGAGGAGCCCGCCAAGCTGAACACGGAGATGATGAAGCTGTACAAGGATTTCGGGGTGAACCCGCTGGGCGGCTGTCTCCCGCTTTTGATCCAGATGCCGGTGTTCCTTGGTTTCTACTACATGCTGCTCAGCTCCGTGGAGCTGCGCGGGCAGACCTTTTTCTGGATCCACGACCTGTCCCGGCCGGACACGGTGTTCGTGATCCCGGGGTTGGGCCTGCCGATCAACCCGATGCCGCTGATCATGACCGCGACGATGATGTGGAGCATGCACATCACCCCGCAGCCGCAGGGGGTGGACAACCCGGCGGCCAAGATGATGAAGTGGATGCCGCTGCTGATGCTGGTGTTTTGCTATAACTTCAGTTCCGCGCTATCCCTGTATTGGACCGTGCAAAACCTCCTCTCCATCGTGCAGCTCTACTACAACCTGAACCAGCCGATGCCGAAGCTGGAAAAGGTGGTGCGCCCGATCGATCAAGTGAAGCGGGGCCGCTGGAAGGGCGGAATGTGGGGGCGGCGATGAGCGGGGCGGTGCCGGCGGCGGCGCGGGAGACGTTGGAGAACATGCTCGGGCACCTCGGCTTTGCCTTCACCCTGGAGGAGGAGAAGCGGGGGGAAGACCAGGTTCTCCACGTGCGGATGCAGAATCCGGCGCGATTGATTGGCCGCGAAGGAGAGGTATTGGACGACCTGCAGTTTTTGTTGAACCGGATGCTGGCCCGGGGGGACGAGCCGCCCCCGCGGGTGATTGTGGATGTGGAGAATTTCCGGAGGGAGCAGGAGGCGGCGTTGTTGGATGAGATCAAGGAGTACGTGGAGCGAGCGCGGGCCGGGGAGACGGTGGAACTGCCCCCGATGAACGCCTACGAGCGCCGGATCGTCCACCAGGCCTTCAAGGATGATCCCAAGGTGGAGACGGTCAGTCCCGAGGGACCCGCCCGGCTGAAACGGATGAGGGTTCGTCCGCGGCGTCCGGCCAAGTCCTGAGCGATCCCCGTCCCGCCCCCCGCGGGCCCGACCAGCCGGCCGGGCTGTTTGGCCGGGTGGTGGCCACGACCTCCTGGATCCTGGTCTTCGGCCTGGTTTTCCTGACCACGCTTTATTTCGGTGGTGCCCGGAATGTGGTCGCCGGCCCGGCCTACCTGATGGGAGCGTGCCTTTGGCTGCTGCTGGGGTTTCAGGCGGTCGTTGGAATCATTCAGAAAAAAAGGTCGG
>JBILFP010000062.1:0-9936 GCA_044351535.1 Methylacidiphilales bacterium | reverse complement strand
TTTTTCACCTCCACCTCAAGTCCGCGGTTGGAAAGCTCCCGGATCAACCGCTGCTTCCACCCATCGGGCAGACCGACCGTCCGACCCAAAACCGCCAGCACCAGAAACAGGACCAGGACCATGCCCACCGCCCTTTGCAGCCATCGCCAGGCGGAGCCGGCGGTGCTTTTGGGCAGACGGGCCCGCCGAGCCAGACGCTTCAAGATTGGGGTGTTCACCGCCACGCATCATCGCTAACAACTTTCCTTCGGGAATCCACCCAAACCGACGTTATGGCTGAAAACCGCATGGAAAAAATTGTCGCCCTGTGCAAACGCCGGGGGTTTATCTTCCAATCCTCCGAGATTTATGGGGGCCTGAATGGGGCGTGGGACTACGGCCCGCTCGGGGCCGAGCTGAAGCGCAACCTCAAGGATTTCTGGTGGAAGGCAATGACCCAGTGGCGGGATGACATCGTCGGCCTGGATGGTTCCATTCTCATGAACCGCGCGGTTTGGAAGGCCAGCGGCCACGAGGCCACCTTCAGTGATCCCATGATCGACTGCAAAACCTGCAAGGGGCGCTTCCGGGCCGATCAGATCGCCTCCACGCCCTGCCCGCAAAAACCCAGCAAGATGGTGCAGGCCTGTGGCGGGGAACTCACCGAACCCCGGCAATTCAACCTGATGTTCAAAACCTACGTGGGTCCGGTCGAGGACGATCGAAACCTGACCTACCTCCGGCCGGAAACCGCCCAAGCCATGTTTGTCCAGTTCAAGAATGTGCTCGAGGTCTCCCGCAAAAAGCTTCCTTTCGGAATCGCCCAGATCGGCAAGGCGTTCCGCAATGAGATCAACCCCCGCAACTTCACCTTCCGCTCCCGTGAATTTGAGCAGATGGAGGTGGAGTTCTTTGTCCGCCCCGCCGAGGGCAAGGCCTGGCTGGAAAAGTGGCTGGCTGACCGCATCGCCTGGTATGAATCCATCGGTCTCCCCCGCAAAAAAATCCAGGTGTACGACGTCCCCGAAAAGGACCGGGCCTTCTACTCCCAGGGCACCTACGACCTCCTTTATGAATTTCCTTTTGGCACCGAGGAGCTCGAGGGCATCGCCTATCGCACCGATTACGACCTCAAACAGCACCAGGAAGCCAGCGGCAAGCCCCTCGAATATTTTGACGAGGAGACGCGCGAGAAATTTATTCCCCATGTCGTTGAACCCAGCGCCGGCGTTGACCGCACCGTCTTGGCCCTGATTTGCGAAGCTTATGACGAGGAGGAAGTGGCCGATGAGAAGGGAAACAAGGAAACTCGCGTGGTTCTCCGCTTCCATCCCCGCATGGCTCCGGTGAAAGCCGGCATCTTTCCCCTTTTAAAGAACAAGCCGGAACTCGTGGAAAAAGCCCGCGCGCTCGCCGCCGACCTGCGGAAACACTTCCCGGTTTTTTATGACGAAGCCGGCGCCATTGGCCGTCGCTACCGCCGGCAAGACGAGGTGGGCACGCCCTTTGGCATCACCGTGGATTTCGAGACGCTTGAAGGCGCCAAGGAAGGCCCCCTCGCCGGCCAAAAGGATACCGTCACGTTACGTCACCGGGATTCCATGCAACAGGAACGGCTGGCCATTTCCGATCTGCTGCCCCGCCTGATGGCCGCCTTATGCTGAACCCGTGATGGCGACTCGCCGCCAGCCCCGGGCTTTTTTGCCAAAGGCGTTTGCCGAGGTGGACCTCCAGCGTCGTCACCGTCTGGGAGCCCCTGAAATCATCTACGGCGCTGGCAAGACGGTGCCGCAGATCGTCGCGATTACCCGAAAACTTTTGTCGGAAAAACAGCCGGTCCTAATCACCCGGGTCGACGAGAAGAAGGGCCGGCAGCTCAAGCGTACGTTTCCCCGGGGCTCCTTTCATCCCCAAGCCCGCACCTTCACTGTGGGAAAGTTCCGGGCCAAAGAGTCCCGGCGCATGCAGGTTGCCGTTTGCGCGGCGGGAACTTCCGATCACCCCGTGGCCGAAGAAGCATGGGTCACCCTCGAATTCCTCGGCCATCGCCCGAGCCGCTTTTACGACATCGGTGTGGCCGGTCTCCATCGAACCCTTCGCCGCTTGGAGGAAATCCGTCGCCACGATGCCCTGATCGTGGTGGCGGGAATGGAGGCGGCCCTGCCCAGCGTGTTGGGAGGCTTGGTGCGCCATCCCTTGGTGGCCGTGCCCACGTCCGTTGGCTATGGCGCTCATCTCCAGGGCCTCACGGCGTTTTTGGGCATGCTGAACTCCTGTGCCCCGGGGATCACGGTCGTGAATATCGACAACGGCTTTGGCGCCGCTTACGCCATCCACCGCCTTTCTCTGGGCCTCTCGTCTTGAGCTTCCGAGCTCACCTCAACTTAAACTCACCGTAAAAATAGCTTCTTCCGCCTTTTGGGCGGAAAGCTCACAATCAGCCGTGCCCACGATTCTCTTGGCGCAGGAAGATGCGGAGGCTCGCAAAGGTTTTTCTGCACTCATCCTTGATTTTTTTCCTACGGCCAAAATTCAGCCCGTGGAATCGTGGCCGGAACTGGAACCAGCCCTCAAGGGCCCTGGCCCCGTTTCAGTTCTTTTGGCGGACATCCTCTGGGAAGACACGGACCGGGCCGACTCCTTGATTCTTCTCGCCGAAAAATATCCGGAGACTTCCTTCGCGATTTTTGGCCGCTACGACTTGACCGGGTCTCTTCCCCCAGGCTATCCGATCCCGCTTTTGGCGCCCGACGATCAGCTTCCCCTCCGTCTGGCGGAAATCATGGAAAACTTTACAGGCCGGGAGTTTGGACCGTACCGGCTTTCCACTCCGGCGGGTCCGCATCCGCTCGGGCGGCTCTATTGGGCCAAACATCAACAATTGGAGCGTTCCGTCCAGATCTTGGTGCCCCCCGCCGGCTCTCCGGTGTTTCCAAAAGCCATTCGGGCTCTGGCCCGGGTCAATCATCCGGCCGTGTATTCCCTCTACGAATCCGTTCCCTGGGAAAATCGCATTTTGGTCGCCTTGGAACCGGTCCCTCATCCCTCCCTTCTTCACCTCCGCTTGGACGGCCAGAAACCTTCGCTGCTCTGTTGTGCCCGTTTGGCCACCGCTCTGGGTTCCGTGTTGGCGGAAATGGAATCCGCGGCCATCCCCGCCCGGCGGTTGGGCGAATATGACTACACTCTGTCCTCCAAAGGCACGCCCCGCCTGCGCAATCCCGCCGCTTATCCGGGGCAAGAGAAGTCATCGGCCTTGGAAAACTGCCAGGGCCTTGCAGGGATCTTCGAACCGATTCTCCAAGCGCACCCCAAGTCCGCTCCTCTTCTTCAAATTCTTCGCAACCCGGGAGCTTCCGCTTTTGATCTCCTCCGTCAAACCCGTGAATTCGAGCGACAGTTGGCCGAGGTCCGCGAGGTGCATGTACGCAAGGAGGAGCTGGAGGCCGCCGCCAAAACCCTCCGGGCACGAGTCATCCGCCGCTGGGCCATCAGCATTGGGGCGGTCGCCCTCCTTGCCTATCTCGGCCTTTTTGCCCGCACCTTTTTCGACCGGTTCCTACTCGATGCACCGGCCACCCTAGCCGAAGTCGAACTTCCCGTCCCCGCCGGCCCTGTGAACCTGAATGGCGAAACGATCCAGGTCCCAGCCTTTTTTCTTGATCGTCATGAGGTCACCATCGGCGACTACGAAAAATTCCTGACTGCGATCCAAAAAAACCCCGACATAATTTCCAACCTCGTTCCTGATCCTTTTCAAAAAGAAAAAATTTCCCCCGCCGATCTCGAGCCACGCGACTGGGCCGAAATCCTCCGCCGCGCCCGCAAGCAGGAGCCCTACCAAGCCCAGAAAATCACCCGCGACACCCCCGTGTTCAATGTCGACTATCCCAGCGCCGCCGCCTATGCCGCCTGGAAGGGCCGCCGCCTCCCCACCATGGAGGAGTGGCTCCGCGCTGCATCCGGCGACCGTCCCTCACGCTTTCCATGGGGCGACGAAGCCAGCCCGGCTCCGGCCAACCTTGGGATCCGTCGGAATCTCCCGGCCCGAAGCGATCCGGGGGACTCCTTTTTCAATGCCGGTCCCGGAGAATCCTTCCCCGGCGACAAGGGCCCCTTTGGCCACTTGGATTTGGGAGGCAACGTGAGCGAGTGGGCGGTCGGTCCGTTCAAAAGACCCGTGGCTATGGGAGGCAATTTTACCGACCCAAATCCCATCCCCATGCCCCTGGCGCGGCGCCAGGACGGGAACCGCAACGATCCGCCCGCCCAAACCCAGCTGGAAATGATCGGGTTTCGTACTGCCCGCTGACTGCTAAAGCGTAAGAAAATTCCTCAGTAGATCCTTCCCCTCCCTGCTGAGGATGGACTCAGGATGGAACTGGACTCCGTGGACGGGAAAATCCCGGTGCTGCAGACCCATGATCTCCCCTTCCGCGGTGTCTGCGGTGATTCGCAAGCAGGCCGGCACGGAATTTTTTTCCACAATGAGGGAGTGGTAGCGGGTGGCTTCAAAGGGATTCGGTAAACCGGCAAAAACGCCACTTCCCTCATGTCGGATCGGCGAGGTCTTTCCGTGCATCAACCGGTCCGCCCGAACGACCTTCCCTCCGTAGACTTCCGCGATGCACTGGTGCCCCAGACAGACGCCGAGAATCGGGGTGGTTTTGTCCATGCGGCGGATGACTTCCATGGAAACACCCGCCTCCGCCGGCGTCCCGGGTCCGGGGGAAATTACGATTCGCTCCGGCCGCAGTTTCTCCACCTCCTCGGGCGTGATGGCGTCATTTCGTTTCACCACGGGATCGGCGCCTAGCTCGCCGAAATACTGGACGAGGTTGTAGGTAAACGAGTCGTAGTTATCGATAACCAGCAACATAAAATCTTCTTACGCCAACGCCCGGGCCGCCGCTACTGCCGCCAAGCCGGCCTTGGCCTTGTTCACGCTTTCCTGATATTCACCCTCCGGGGTGGAGTCGGCCACCAAACCCCCGCCCGCTTGCACGTGGGCTTTCCCTCCTTTTAATAAAATCGTCCGAATAGAGATACAGGAGTCGAGATTCCCATCGAAGGAGAAGTAACCCGCCGCCCCGGCATAGGGACCGCGCCGCGTCGGCTCTCCCTCGGCAAGAATTTGCAGGGCCCGTACTTTGGGAGATCCACTCACCGTCCCGGCCGGAAAGGTGGCCCGCATCACCTGAAACGCATCCTGGTCCGGTCGCAACTTTCCCTCCACCCGGGAAACCAGGTGCATGACGTGAGAAAACTTCTCCACTTCCATCAGCTCCACCACTTTGACGGTCTGATACTCGCACACCCGGCCAAGGTCGTTGCGCGCGAGATCCACCAGCATGATGTGTTCCGCCCTTTCTTTCGGATCCGCTTTCATCTCCTCAGCCAACCGCTGATCCTCCTCGGCGTTGGCCCCGCGGGGTCTCGTTCCGGCAATCGGGCGGATCTCCACCTTGCCGTGCTCGCAGCGAACATGCGTTTCGGGGGAGGAGCCCACCAAGGCCAACCCGGCCATCTCCAGGCAAAACATGTAGGGGGACGGGTTGATGGTCCGCAAAGCACGGTAAAGATCGATCGGCCGGCCCGAAAACGGCACGGAGAACCTTTGGGAAGGCACCACTTGGAAAATGTCACCCGCCCGGATGTGCTCCTGCATGGCCGCGGCCATCTTTAAATATTCGCTCTTGGTCATGTTGGGGGTCGCCCCCGCCAAGAGATCCCCCTCCGGTCGTCGGGGCACTTCGGCGGTGGTCTTCCCGGTCGTTTGCGTCAGCCGCGCGGCCAAGGCCTCGATTCGTTTCAGTCCTTGGCGGTAAGCTTCCTTAGGATCGTCCCCGGTCCGAACTTGCACCACAAAACGCAGGGTGCGGCGGGCGTGATCGAAAACCAAAAATTCCTCCACCAGGGCGAAACAGGCATCGGGTACGCCCAAGTCATCCCGCTGGGCCATCCCCACGGTGGGCTCGAAATACCGGACGGCCTCAAAGGCCAAGAATCCGACTGCCCCCCCGGCAAAGGGAGGCGGCTCGGCCGGCCAGGCCTTCACCGGGCGAATGCCTTCCAGCATGGCCTGCACTTCCCTCATCGGATCGGGGTGCTCCGGGGCACGTTCTTCTACCTCCCCGCCTGCCCGGCTGAGGCGAACCCGCCCGTTGCGGAACTCCATCACCGCGGCCGGACGTGACCCCACAAATGAATATCGCCCCAATCTCCCGGCGGACTCCGCGCTCTCCAAAAGGAAGGCCGCTCCCCCCGGCTGGGCCGACAGCTTCAAATAGGCCGAAACCGGGGTCTCCGTATCCGCCAAGATCTCGCGGCTAAGCGGAATTAGATTCCCTTGCTGGGCCAGCTCCAGGAATTTTTTTTCTTCAGGAAAAATCATGGCTTCTTCGCCGGGCGAACCGGGATCCCTTGTTCTATGAGATATTCTTTGACCTGCGGAACGGTCAGTTCACCAAAATGAAACAGGCTGGCTGCCAAGGCGGCATCTGCTCCTCCCTTTTCCCCTAAAACCTCCGCAAAGTGCCGGGGGCTGCCTGCCCCGCCGCTGGCGATCACGGGAACCTCCACCGCCGAGCTGATGGTGCGGGTTAGTTCCAAATCGTAGCCGGCTTTAGTTCCGTCGGCATCCATGCTGGTCAGCAGAATTTCGCCGGCCCCCCGTTGCACCCCCTCCCGGGCCCAAGCCAGTGCATCCAAGGTCGTGGACTGACGTCCCCCATGGGTGGTCACCTCCCAGCCGGAAGTGCCGGCTCGTCGGCGGGCGTCAATGGCCAGCACCACGCATTGGCAGCCGAAAGCCTCCGCCACTTCTGAAATGAGATCCGGACGCTGCACCGCGGCCGTGTTTAGACTCACCTTGTCCGCTCCCGCCCGCAACAGCTCCCGGGCGTTTTCCACGGATCGGATTCCGCCTCCCACCGTGAGCGGAAGAAAAACCTCGTCGGCAGTTTGTCTAACCACCTCTAAAAGAATGGGTCGGGCTTCCGCAGAAGCGGTAATATCCAGGAAGACCAGCTCATCCGCCCCCTGCTGGTGATAAACCCTCGCACATTCCGCCGGATCTCCCGCATCCCGAATCCCCACAAACTTTACCCCTTTCACCACCCTCCCCTGATCCACATCCAGACAAGGAATGATTCTTTTGGTGTTCATAAGGTTATGACCAACAATGCCTTAAAATGTTCCGCTATAAAGAGTAATAACTGAATTGATTTGCTGCCGTACTTTGGGGATGATTCTTAGCTTAGCTGCCCAACTTGCCAGATCAACCATGCCGAGACCTCCTTCCAAAACAAAAAAGGCCGTTGCCAAAAAAATCGAGCCGCCCAAAAACGGGGCGACCAAGAAGTCTTCCCCCAAGAAAAAGAACGGCTCCTCGGAGTCGTCGGCCCCTCGTCTCCGGGAAAGTCCGTTGCCGGTCGATCAGTCGGCTCACAAATTCGTACTCCAGCCTTTCACACCCTCCGCCCCCGAACCGGAACTCCCCGCCTATGAGTACCTCGGGGAGCTGCCCGAAAGTTACGGCACTCGCCGCATCTTTCTCACCGCCCGGGATCCCCGTTGGCTTTACGCCTACTGGGATTTCAGCTGGCAGCAACTTCGTGACGCCGAGCAGGAATCCCCCGAAGGCAAAGTCTTTCTGCAGATCTACATCCCCGGAGCTGAGCGGGTTCATCAGATCCAGGTTTTTCCCGGCTCCAAGGAGTGGTATTTGCCGGTTCATCGCCCCGCCACCCTCTTCCAAGCGGAACTCGGCTACTATCGCCAAGACGGTTCCTTCCACCGCTTGGCCGTTTCCGACGAGGTCCTGACCCCCCGCGATGATCCTTCCCCGAACCGGGAGGTTGAATTTGTCACCATTCCTTTCCATTACTCCTTCCGCCAGCTTCTCGACCTGATCCGGGACCAGATCCTTCCTGGCGAAGGCCTGGCCAAGGCCTTGGCTCGGCTCCAGCGGGAAGGCCATCCCCTGCCTTTTCCCTACGCGCTTCGCCGCGTCGTTCCTTCGGGTCTCGCGGATCGCATCCTCGAATACCTGGGCGGGGATCTCGTACGCCGCATCCGCGTGGGCTCCTTGGAAATCACCGAGACCCTTCGTCGCCGCCTGCTGGAAATTGGTTCCAGCGGGATCCCCTCCAGTCTCAGTTCCGGACCACGGGGCCAAGACCGCTCCTTCTCCATGCACGTCAACGCCGAGCTCATTATCTACGGTGGCACCGTTCCCGGCGCCAAGGTCACCGTGGATGGACGGGAGATTCATCTGCGCCCAGACGGCACGTTCTCCTACCACTTCACGTTCCCGGATGGCCGTTTTCATATCCCCATCGCCGCCAGTGCTCCGGACGGCCTGGAAGAGCGCTCCGTCCTCCTTTCTTTCCTCCGGTTGACCGACTCCACCCCCGGGGTCGATCCGACCCGGCAACCTCCCCTCCCCGAACCCATCGGACGTACCGCCTAACGGCCCCGGGCCCTGCCGACCATGCCGCTCGGATACGTCGCCCCGATCCTCCACGCTCATTTGCCGTTCGTGCGGCATCCGGAATATCCGGAGTTTTTGGAGGAAGACTGGTTTTACGAGGCCATCACCGAGACCTATCTGCCGCTCCTGGATATGATGGAAGGACTGGTGCGGGATGGCGTGCCGTTCCGCCTAACCATGTCCCTGACCCCGCCACTGTGCGCCATGATGCGGGATCCCATGCTGCAGGACCGCTACGTCCACGGCCTTGAAAAGCTACTCGAACTCACCGCCAAGGAACTGGATCGCACCCGGCATGACCCGGTCTTTCAAGACCTTGCCCGCTTTTACCACGACCGCCTCCATCACTGCCGGACCATCTTTTGCGACCGCTATCGCCGGGATCTCGTCGGGGCCTTTCGGAAATTCCAGGATGCCGGCGTCCTCGAAATCATCACCTGCGGGGCCACCCACGGCTTCCTCCCCCTCATGCGTGAGTTTCCCCAGGCCGTCCGCGCCCAAGTGCAGGTGGCCCGCAACGACTACCGCAACTGCTTCGGGCGGGATCCGCGCGGCATCTGGCTACCGGAGTGTGCCTACTACCCGGGCCTGGAAAATTACCTGCAGGAAGCGGAAATCCGCTGGTTCATCCTCGATGCGCACGGAGTTCTCTACGCGGAACCCCGCCCGGCGTACGGGGTCTTTGCCCCCGTCTTCACCCAAGCCGGCCCCGCTGCCTTCGGGCGGGACATCGAGTCCAGCAAACAGGTCTGGAGCGCCGAGGAGGGCTACCCGGGGGACGGCGACTACCGGGATTTCTACCGGGACTGCGGATTCGACCTCGAATACGACTACATCCGCCCCTACATCCAGCCCAACGGAATGCGGAAATTTACCGGGCTAAAGTACTACCGCATCACGGGAAAAACCCCCCACAAGGAACCTTACCGGCCTTGGGTGGCTCGGGAGCGCGCCGCCTCCCATGCCGGCAATTTCATGTTCAACCGCGAAAAACAGATCGAGCATCTCCGCCGGGAAATGGGCGTGGAGCCGATTGTGGTTTGTCCCTACGACGCCGAGCTCTACGGACACTGGTGGTATGAGGGCCCGATGTTCCTGGATTACTTGTTCCGGAAGACCGCCTACGACCAGAAGACCTTCGAAATGATCACCCCTTCCGAATTTTTGGCCCGGCACGACACTCATCAGATCGCCACGCCCAGTGCCTCCTCCTGGGGTAACGAGGGCCACTGGTCCGTCTGGCTGGAAGGATCCAATGCGTGGATTTACCCCCATCTCCACATGGCCACGGTCCGCATGATCCAGTTGGCCGGTCGTTTCTGCCACACGCAACCCCATCACCTCCTCGATCGCGCTTTGCGTCAGGCGGCCCGGGAACTGCTCCTGGCCCAATCCTCCGACTGGGCCTTTATCATGAAGACCGGCACGATGGTTCCCTACGCCGTAAAGCGCACCAAGGATCA
>JBILFP010000061.1:0-9950 GCA_044351535.1 Methylacidiphilales bacterium | reverse complement strand
TCCTCACCGGATCAAAACCGGCCCCGCCCCACGGATGGCATCGGAACAAGCGACGCAACGCCAGGCCTCCCCCGCGCACGAGCCCGTGTTCGCGGATGGCCTCCTCCGCGTACTGCGAGCAGGTCGGATGAAAGCGGCAGCAGGGTCCGGGCGTGCCGAACAACATTCTCCAAAAGGGCGAAAAGGCCCGTTGGGCGCGAATGAGAAAAATGGCGGCTGTTTTCACTGCGAATCTCCCAGGAGGCCCGCCTTTCGATAAATTCGGGTCATCTCCTCCTGCAGCGTTTCCAAACCGGCCGTGGCGGCCTTGGGGCGGGAGATCCAGACGGAGTCGAGCCCGGGGGCGAGGTCGGCCTGCAGGTGCCGCCACGCCTCGCGGATCCAGCGCTTGATGCGGTTGCGGGTCACGGCCGGGCCGCAGGCCTTGGTGACGATGGCCGCCATGCGGCGGGGACTGCCGGGAATCCGGCGCCAGTTGAGTTTGAGGTGTCCCCCGCTCTCCGTGCCACCGGTGAGACGAATGGCCTGGAAATCGGACCTGCGCCGGAGGATGCGCGCCCGGGGGAGGCGGCGATCACGCCCCGGTGTGGCGGGCGTAGCGGCGCTCCACACCTTTGGGCAGGAGACGGCGGCGACCGCGCGCCCGACGGCGCGCCAGGACGGCCCGTCCCCCCTTGGTTTTCATGCGGGCCCGGAAGCCGAACTGGCGGCGACGGGTGCGCTTGGAGGGATTGTAAGTGGGTCTCATGGACGATGTTGGATAAGTGGAAAAGAGTGCCGAAACCGGCGGACGGAGTCAAATCTCCCCGACTTCGATCCCGAAACTGAAACTGCCCACCTTCGTCCCCCGCCACTCGAGGGCGCTCCGCACCTTGCCCCGCCAGATGCCGTCCTTTTCGTTCCATTCGAGGAGCAGTCGCGGCCCATCCATCTCAGCCCCCTCCCTCTTTTGGCCTTTGGGCAACAGCACCAGGAAGCCTTCCATCGCAAACAGGGAAAAGCGACCCTCGGAGATCTCGGCCACCAAGGCACTGATCGAGGGGGCAGACTTCCGCAGATACGGGGCAATATCGGCAAAAAATTCCCGACTCTTTTTGTCGCTGCTGTCGGCCAGCAAAGCTTCGACCAGTTCCGTGCCGGCGTTGGCGATCCCCACTAGAGGACTAAGGTCAGGACGGTCGGGATGCAGACTAAAGGAAAGGGTCAACGGCAGACAATGGCGGTCGGACTTCAATCGTGGAGCAGCGGCCTGAAAGATTTCAGCCTTATCCCAGGTGAGAACCTCGGAGGCATCGGCCCGGAGCGTTTCGTAACGGAAGCTGGCGATCCCGGCGATGGCCTCGCAGCCAAACCATTTCATCCGGCGGAAGTAGTCGCCCGACTTCACGGGGCTGAGGCCAGCGTCTGGTCGGCTCATCCAGCCCTTTCTTCCCTGCCGAACGGAGCCTTTCCGCACTCCGATCTCCAAATCTTCCAGGAAGATCTCCGGGCTGCAGATGCGGACGCTAAAGCCTCCCGCTTGGGCGGTGGGCTCGCCGAGGTCCTCGGCCTCCAGCTCCACAAAGAACACCTCTTTCCCGTCCCGTTTAAACTCGGCCACGACCCGGTCGCCATTGGAAACGCCCTGCTCGACCATGCCGAAGACGCGAGCCTCCTCGTCATCGTCGATTCCGGCCCGGAGGAACTTCAAAAGGCCGGCAATCAGACCGAAGGCGGGGGCAACCGGTCCGATCATAAGTCCCCAACCGGTCTTGGCGCCCGGCAGGGACCCCGACAAGGCGGCGGCTACGTTGGAGGCCTTGTCCAGCTTCCGACGAGAATCTTCGTCCGATTCCACCACCCCCACGGAAACCCCGATCCCGCCCGGATTCCGGCCGAGGTAGGCGACTTTGCGGAGGTACTTTTCCTGGATGGGGCCGGTCCCGCTGAAAGGAATGACCGTCTTTTCCGTGGCCACGGTTAGCTCCAGCACCCCTTCCCGGTTGGGTCCGAAGTCCATGGATCGAAAGGCCCGGGGATCGACCCGGATCTCCTTGATGAAGATCGCTAGGAGATTCCCCTTTGGCAGCGGCGGTCCCTTGCCGCGTATGACTCGCACCCTTGCCCCGGCGTTGAAGAATATCCGATTGCTGGGCATGGCAAGAATTACAACCTTAATTGCCCAGTTTTCAAGCTCTTCACTACAACGGAATCGGTAGGGACGAGCAGCTTGCTGCTCGTCCGATGGTGAGTTAAAACCTCAAACTTGAAGGTTTCCATCGGTCGACCAGCGAGCTGGTCGCCCCTACCGAAAGAATGAATTCCCCCAAACGCACAACGGGCGGGTTCCGCAGAACCCGCCCGTCGTACAAGAAAGGAACTAAACGAACCGACTTTAGACTTTGCGCAGCCTCCGCAGGGCCACTAGGCCAGCCGCACCTATCATCAGCAGCGAGGCGGTGGAGGGCTCGGGAATTAGTGAATACATTTCGCCGGGTAACGGATCAGTTCCGAAAACAAAAGATGAATTAGCATTAAAATTCCCCACAAGGACACCGGGAAGGTTAACGTCAGCTAAGATAGCTGCTACCGGGGTAGCTGGATTAGGAGCAGGAGTATTGGCGGGAAGGACATCAACGAACTTAAATACTCCAAGTTCACCTGAGGATGTGGTCACCGCAGCTGCAAATGCCTTACCTACAGCCGCAGATACAAGATTGGCTATTTCGATTGGGCCTGAAAACAATCCAGCCGCACCACCGTAACCAGCACCGATCGATAACGACCCCAAAGTGTTGGAGAACAACGCTGAACCTGTCCAGTCAGACGCCTTGGTCCAAGATTGAATTGTTGAAGTTTGGGATAGTGAATCAAACCAGAAGAAGGCGATGGTTCCCGAAGCTAGTTGTTGACCAGTTGAAGAGGCTAAAAATGCAAATCCCCCCCCAGAATCTACAATATCACTATTGATTATGATCTGGGCTTTGGCTGCTGACATTAATGTAAACCAAATCGCCAATACTTTAATTGTTTTTGGTAATTTAATTAATTTCATACTTTTTTGGCAGGCTACAAGCTTGTTGTGGTTAAAACTGAGCCATTAGCCAATTTCTTAATAAAGATAGCAGCAGAACCCGGGATTGAAACTGTGCTTGATCCTGTGCCTACAGAATCCCGCCAACCAGGTCGGATTGCATTTGATGAGTAGTAATATGTTTTATATGACCCGTCTGATTGAGCTACTAATATGTTGTCCGCGCTACTCAAACTTGAGCCTTTTACAATTTTCACATCTGTTGCCCCGGCTGCCCCAGAGCTTCCACCAAAAAATGATGGCAAAGTGGAATCAGCTGGGATTGGCAAAGTAACCAGATTATACCCAGTGGGTAAATCAATGAACGTGACCCCTTGCTTGACTTCACCGGTGACCACAATGTTAGCTGGAGAGTTAGACTTGCGGGCTATAATTAAACCCTGGTTAGGATAAATCGGTCTTTCGGTCGAAATGTTGCCGCTGGAATCACGCCACCCTGGACGTATGGCATTGGAAGAATAATAATAGGATTTATCTACGCCGCCCTCTTTCAAAATTACGTTATCCGCAGCGCTCAGGCTCGTGCCTTTGGCAATTAAAACAGTGGTATCGCCAGTAGTGCCGCTGGCACCGCCAAAAAGATCCACCAAGGTTCGGTGTTTTCTGATTTTCACAGAAGCACCTGTTCCCACTGCCGTTTGAAAGGAAGCTTGTCCGGTAACCGTCAGCGTATCAGCTGTGTTACTGACAATATCTGCTTGGGATCCAGCAGCAGGGCCATCGACTATTTCGACATAGTATTTTGCAAATGTTGAACCCGCATTGAATGCCCCTGCAGTAAAGGAATTAGAGGGAGCCTGAAGACCGCTGCTGATCGTTCCTGTCCATGTTGAGCTGTTTAAAAGATTTGCCGCGACTAACGAATAACGAACTCCCGAGCCACCATTAGCTGCAGCAGTCAGGGTACTATAGCCTACCACGTCAGAATAGGACGTGGTCTGAGCGGTGAGTTTGCCAGTAAAGATCAAAAGGCAAGAAAGCACAAAAGAATGTAGCATTTTGCTTATTTTCATAGGGATATCTCTTTGCCTTTCTTAATTACAGAATTTAGTCCTTCCTTTGCAGTCTACGGAAAGCAAACAGGACTCCGCCTGCCAACAAAATTAGTGAGCCCGACGTAGGCTCCGGAACAAGCAGATAAGCTTCTGCAGCTACCGGCTCACCACTAAAAGTAAAAGAGCCATTAGCGTTAAAACTACCTACCAAAATACCAGAACTCCCAACATCCGGGAGCAAAGCGGCAACAGGGCTTGCCGGATTCGGCACGGGGGTATTGCTAGGTAATACGTCAACAAACTTGAAGACACCTAGGAGGCTGCCAGACGTCACGGCAGCAGCAAAACTCTTGCCTACCGCAGCAGTGGCCAGGTTAGCGATATCAACTGGACCAGAGAAAAGTCCAGCAGTTCCACCGTAACCAAGTCCGATCGATTGAGACCCTAACTTATTGGAAAAAAGGCTCGAGGACGTCCAGTTGGAGGCCGTAGTCCAAGCCGAGATGGTTGCCACATCGGATGTATTAAACCAAAAGTAGTCAATAGTCCCAGAGGCAACTGGTGTAAGGTCCGGATTAGCAATGTAGGCAAATGTCCCCGGCCCATTCACAATATCGCTGTTGATTACGACTTGGGCACTTGCGCCCCAAGGGAGACCAAGGAATGTGAGTGCAACCAGATAACTAACTTTGATTTGTTTTAGTGAATTCATTTATTATTTTCTCCTTTTTTTAGAAGTTTGAGCTTGAAGTTAACGATCCGGCAGCAATTTTCTTGATGAAGACTGAGGAGGACCCGGGAATTGTAACTGAGCTTGATAGTGTTCCGGCAGAGTCTCGCCAACCTGGTCTGAGTGAACTTGAAGAATAATAATAGGTTTTGTAGGAACCATCGGTCTGGGCGATTAATATATTATCTGCAGCAGAAAGCGTGCTAGCTTTGGCGATTTTTACATCCGTGGCACCTGTTGTTCCAGAAGAGCCGCCGAAGAATGAAGGCAGTGTTGAATCTGATGGCACAGGCAACGTGACGAGGTTATAGCCGGCGGGTAGATCTATGAAGGTAACCCCCTGCTTCACTTCACCAGTCACTACGATGTTTGCCGAAGTGTTTGACTTACGGGCAATGATTGCCCCTTGGCCTGGATAGACAGGCCGATCTGTGGCTAAATTCCCGCTGGCATCGCGCCAACCTGGACGCAGTGAGCTAGAGGAATAATAGAAGGACTTGTCGACACCATTTTCTTTTAAAATCACGTTATCTGCCGTGCTCAAAGAGGTTCCCTTGGAAATTGCAACAGTTGTATCACCTATAGTTCCACTAGCCCCGCCAAAAAGGTCAACCAAAGTACGGTGTTTACGAATTTTGACGGTGGCACCGGATCCAACAGCCGTCTGAAAGGCGGCCTGACCATCTACAGTCAATGTGTCAGTGGTATTGCTGATAATATCCGCTTGGGAACCGGCCGCTGAGCCATCCACAACCTCAACATAGTATTTTGCGTAGACGGAACCAGCATTGAATGCACCAGACGTAAAAGAGCCAGCAGCGGCCGCGAGGCTTCCATTGATCAAACCACTCCAAGAGGGGGCGTTGAGAAGGTTGGCTGCAACGAGAGAATATTTGGTTCCAGAGCCTCCGTTGGCAGTCGCAGTGATCGTTGAGAAACCAACGATGGGCGTGGAAACAGTTGACTGGGCGCTAAGGAAAAACGGAGTGGCGGCGAGGGCGAGAACTGCGAGCAGGTTGGTCTTTTTCATTCTTTTTAGTTTTCTCCTTCTTCAGACAGCATGCAACGGGTTCTGTTCAAAATCAAGGGGGAATTTTTGCTTGGCATGATTTTGTAACAAATGGCGACTAAGGTGATGCTTGTAATTTAAGTAATTGAATATTAGACACTTAAATAGTAGATCCAACATCAGGCTACCGGCTGCAGGGGTAAAGCGGGTGGCGGGTAACTAGTTGCGGGTAACGGGCCGGGTGGGGAATTTTGGATTTTGGATGTTTGATGGGGGAAAAAAGAAAATGTCTGCGATCTCAGCGTCTCAGCGGTGAAATCGGTTTACCGCAGAGGCGCAGGGGGCGCGGAAGGGTTTTAGGCTTTTAGTCCTTTAGGCATTAGTCATGAAGGGAAGCTAAAGGCTTTGGAGTCCCCTCCATGACTAACAACGAAACCGCTAAATCCCCTAACATTTCCATTCCCATTCGGAGGGATTTGGGCCAGAAAATCCCCGTGGCGAAAAAGGCGTCCCCCAAAAAATCCAAGAACCCCGTCGCTCGTTCTTCTTCCCTCAAGTTTCCCGCCACTCCGCCCGCCACCCTCCTTCGCTCCGAACCCCCGCAGGGACGGAGCTTCGGAGGGCAAGCGCGCCGAAGACTCCTCCTCAAACTATCCGGTGAAACCCTCGCCGAACCCGGCAACCACCTTTCTCCCCGCGTCACGCGCCACCTCGCCCAGCAGATCAAGGAGATCGTCTCGCCCTCGCTCCAACTCGCCATCGTCATCGGTGGCGGAAACATCTGGCGGGGCGCCCCCGCCGCCGGCGAAGGCCGGATGGACCGCAACACCGCCGACTACATGGGCATGCTCGCCACCGTCATCAACTCCCTCGCCCTCCAGGACGCGCTCGAACAGGCCGGGGTCCAGACCCGCGTGATGACGGCCATCGAAATGAAAAACGTGGCCGAACCCTTCATCCGCCGCCGCGCCCTCCGCCATCTTGAAAAAGGCCGCGTCGTCATCTTCGCCGCCGGCACCGGACATCCTTTTTTCTCCACCGACACCACGGCCGCGCTTCGCGCGAGCGAGATCGGCGCCGATGCTCTCCTCAAGGCCACCAAAGTGGACGGCATCTACGACAGCGATCCCCGCACCAATCCCCGGGCCCACCGCTTCGAGACGATCACCTACGGCGATGCGCTGCGCCGCCGGCTGAAGGTGATGGACTCCACCGCGTTTTCCCTCTGCATGGACAACCGGATCCCGATCGTGGTGTTCGACGTTTTCCGCGAGGGAAATCTCCGCGCCGCCGCCACCGGCCGGCCGGTGGGCACGAGGGTGATCGCGGGGGATTAGACCGAAGATTTTTCGTTTACGGTTACGATTACGTTTACGAATTTTTTGATGCAAAATCTGGTAGGGGCGATGGTCCCCGGCCTTCAAAGCCTTAGCGACGAAGGCCCCATCGCCCGATTGAACGACTTTAGATTTTAAATTTTTTATCGGCCCAGCGGGACGCTCGGCCCTACCGAACCTCGGAGTTTGAAAAATCCAACCACGGTAGGGGCGAGCAGCTCGCTGCTCGCCCGATAGAACCTTCCGGCTTCGAAACTAAAAGCCCCCATCGGACGCGCAGCAAGCTGCACGTCCCTACCGAAGCCAAAATTACCCTACCCAGATTAAATCTTCCTGCTTCCGGACTGTTTTCTTAAGCTTCCGAGCCTATGTCCGCCCCCAAACTGAACGTTTCTGACGTGGCCACGTTGGCGCGGTTGGCCCTGACCAAGGAAGAGACGGAAAAGTTCACCGCCCAGCTGGGCCAGGTGCTCGGCCACATGGAAGCGTTGGCCAAAATCCCGACGGACAACGTTCCCGAGGTCCATCCCCCTGACCACCCCGTCCTGCGTAAAGACGTCCCTTCGTCCAGCCTGCCGGTGGAGGTCGCCCTGGCGAACGCCCCGGCCCAGGCCAACGACTTGATCGTCGTCCCGAAAATCGTCGAATGAGCCTGGCCCACGAGACGGTCGCCTCGCTACGCCGGCGACTCGCGAAGAAGGAGATCAAGTCCCGCGAGATCATCACCGACCTCCTCAAGGAGATCGACGCCCGCGAGAAGACGATCCACGCCTACACGCAGGTTGATCGCGACTCCGCCCTCAAGGCCGCCGACCAGGCCGATCCCTCCCTTCCCCTCGGCGGCATCCCCATCGCCCTCAAGGACAACCTCAACGCCACCGGCGATCCCTGCACCTGCTCCTCCAAAATCCTGGAAGGATATAAGGCGCCGTACGATGCCACGGCCGTGGCCCGTCTGAGACAAGCGGGCGCCATCTTCCTCGGCCGAACCAACATGGACGAGTTTGCGATGGGCTCCTCCACGGAAAACTCGGCCTTGGGGGTTACCCGGAACCCTTGGGACTCCTCCAGGATCCCGGGGGGGTCTTCAGGAGGTTCGGCCGCTGCGGTGGCGGGTCGGATCGCTCTCGCGGCCCTGGGTTCCGACACGGGCGGCTCGATCCGCCAGCCAGCTGCCCTTTGCGGATGCGTTGGGTTGAAGCCCACCTACGGCCGGATCTCGCGCTACGGACTGGTCGCCTTTGCTTCCTCCTTGGACCAGATCGGCCCCCTTACCCGGACGGTGGAGGATTCGGCGCTCCTTCTATCTTCCTTGGCCGGGCACGACCCCCGGGACAACACCACCGACTCCCGCCCCCCCGAAAACTTCCTTTCGAAACCAACGAACTCTGTCAAAGGGCTGAAGGTGGGCTTGCCCAAGGAGTACTTCATCCCGGGCATGGACGGGGAGACGGAACAGGCGGTTCGGGCGGCAGCCGACTGGTTCCAGAAGAACGGGGCCGAGATCAAGGAGGTCTCCCTCCCCCTCACCCCATCCGCCATCGCCGTCTACTATATCCTCGCGACGGCCGAGGCCTCGGCCAACCTCGCCCGCTTTGACGGGGTGCGGTACGGACGCCGGGCGGCCGACCCCCGGGACGTGCTCGACCTTTATCAGCGGACCCGCGAGGAGGGGTTCGGGCCGGAGGTGAAGCGCCGGATCATCCTCGGCACCTTCGTCCTCAGCGCCGGCTACACCGACGCCTACTACCGAAAGGCCCAGAAAGTTCGGGGCCTCATCCGGCAGGATTTCGAAAAGGCGTTCCAGGGATGCGACCTGCTCCTGACCCCGACCAGCCCCGAGCCAGCCTTCCAACTGGGTGAGCGGACGCAGGATCCTTTGAAGATGTACCTCGCCGACGTGTTTACGATTTCGGTAAACCTCGCCGGCACGTGCGGGATTTCCCTGCCCTGCGGATTTACAAAATCCAATCTACCGATTGGGCTGCAACTAATTGGGCCACGTTTCGGTGAAGAGAAAATTCTCCAGGCGGCGCACGCGTACGAGCAGTCGCACGACTTCTGGAAAAGGATGCCGCCGCTGTGAGCAGCCAGGGAAAATGGGAGGCGGTGATCGGGTTGGAGGTGCACTGCCAGGTGCGCACCGCCACCAAGATGTTCTGCGGCTGCGCCAACCAGTACGGCGGTGCGCCCAACAGTCACGTTTGTCCGGTCTGCCTGGGTTTGCCCGGTAGCCTGCCGGTGCCGAACGAGGAGGCGATCCGCAAAACGATCCAAACGGGATTCATGTTGGGCTGCCAAATTGCGCCGGTGGCGCGGTTCGACCGAAAAAACTATTTCTACCCGGACATGCCGAAGAACTACCAGATCAGCCAGTACGACGATCCCCTCTGCGCCGGCGGTACCGTGGGACTGGATCCGTTCCAGTTCCCCAAGGAGTTGCAGGAGTCCGAGGAGGCGCAGGCTCGAAGAAAGATCCGCTTGGTGCGAATCCACCTGGAGGAGGACGTCGCCAAGTCGGTTCACTTTGAGGAGCGGAGTGGGATCGACTTCAACCGGGCAGGGACTCCCCTCATGGAAATTGTGACCGAGGCGGATTTGCGGACCCCGGGGGAAGCCTTTGCCTTCCTCGGATCGCTGCGTCAGATCCTCTGGGCTGGTGGCGTGAGCGATGCAGACATGGAGAAGGGACAGCTGCGCTGCGACGTGAACATTTCCGTGCGGCCGGCGGGAGAGTCGAAATTCGGCACGAAAGTGGAGCTAAAGAACCTGAACTCCATCAGCGGGGTAAGACGCGCACTGGTGC
>JBILFP010000059.1:0-9959 GCA_044351535.1 Methylacidiphilales bacterium | reverse complement strand
GCTAAAAAGCCCAAAAGAGTGTACTGGGGGATGGAAAGGCGCTTGGCGGAGGTCTTTTTAAAGAGATCCAAAAGAAACCGCCTTTGCAAAACCGTGGCAATCCGGGCCAATTCGGGCACCCGGGGATCGGGGGTCTCCTTTTCCCGTATTTCTGAGAATTTAAGCATGTGAAATATATCATCGGTGAAATATCCACGGCGCACAAGGACTCAAAAACCCTAAAAAAGAGCCAAAAACAGTTGCCCGCTTTCACCGGATTCCTATTGTTCAACGACTTCGTATGATGAATTTTCTTGTCCAGCATGCCTTGGAATCGAGTCTTGCGGCCGCCGGAGTCGGTCTTCTGGCTGCCTTCGGCCTGATCGCGTGGATCCGGAGTCGGCCGGACGGGAACGACCGCATGCGCGAGGTCGCCGCCGCGATTCAAGAAGGAGCGGCCGCCTATTTAAATCGCCAGCTCCAAGCCATCTCCCTCATCGCCCTTCTTTTATTTGGCGCCATTGTTTGGCTGAAGAATCTTCCCACCGGCATCGGCTTCGTGGTGGGTGCGGCCTGCAGCCTCGCCGCCGGCTTTTTCGGGATGCGCATCGCAGTGATGGCCAATGTCCGCACCGCCGAGGCTGCCTCCAAGGGTCGCACCGCCGCCCTCCGGGCCGCCTTCAACGGAGGTGCTGTCACTGGTCTGCTTGTCGTCGCCCTCGCCCTGCTTTCCATCGGTCTCTTTTATATGATCGCCGTTCCCATGGTCGGGCTGCGGGCCGCCATCGACAGCCTCACCGGCCTGGCTCTGGGATCCTCCCTTGTCAGCGTCTTTGCCCGTCTCGGTGGCGGCATCTACACCAAGGCGGCCGATGTCGGTGCCGACCTCGTCGGCAAGATCGAGTCCAAGCTGGAGGAGGATGATCCCCGTAACCCCGCGACCATCGCCGACAACGTGGGCGACAACGTCGGCGACTGCGCCGGCATGGCCGCCGACGTGTTTGAAACCTACGCCGTCAGCTTGATCGGTTGCGTCCTGGTGGCCTTCCTCACCGTGATCGGGGCCAACGGCCAGCCGGTTGCGAACGCCTTGATCTACCCCTTTATCCTGGGCGGTGTTTCCATTCTCTCCGCTATCCTCGGTATTCTCACCGTCAACTACGGCAAGGGTAACCCCACCAAGTTGATCAGCCTCGGGGTTTTGGTCAGTGCCCTGGTCTCGGCCGCGGCCCTCTGGCCCCTCACCCACGCCTTTTTCCCCAATGGCCTGCCCATTGACGGCCGCATCTGCTCAGCCAACGGCATCTATTTTGCCTCCCTCGTCGGCCTGCTCATGACCTTCGTGGTCTTGCTCATCACCAACTACTACACCTCCACCCACTACCGGCCCGTGCAACACATCGCCAAGGCCTCCGAGACCGGCCACGCCACCAACATCATTGCTGGTCTGGCCATCGGATCCCATGCCACCGCCCTGCCGGTCGGCTTCATCGGCATTGCCATCCTGCTCAGCTACCATTTTGCGGGTCTCTTCGGCATCGCCGTGGCCGTCATGGCCATGCTCTCCATGGCCGGAATTATCATCTCCTTGGATGCCTTCGGCCCAATCACCGACAACGCCGGTGGGATCGCCGTGATGTCCGGGCTGCCCAAGCAAGTGCGGGAACGCACCGACGAGCTCGACGCCGTCGGCAACACCATGAAAGCCGTCACCAAGGGTTACGCCATCGCCTCGGCCGGACTCGCCTCACTCGTTCTTTTCGGTACTTACGTGCAGGAGCTCAAAGCCCACTTCATCGCCATCGGGACGGTCATGCCCAGCCTGGAATTCTCCTTGGTGGAACCCAAGGTGATCATCGGACTTTTCATCGGTGGTCTCCTGCCTTTTGTCTTCACCGCCCGCTCCATGGACGCCGTGGGCGTCGCTGCCGGTGCGGTGGTTCGCGAGGTGCGGCGCCAGATCGCCGCCAAACCGGGCATCCTTACGCACAAAGACAAGCCCGACTATGGAACCTGCGTCGACATCGTCACCCAGGCCGCCCTCCGCCAGATGATTGTGCCCGCCCTTTTGCCCGTGATCTTCGTGGTCGGTGTGGCCGCCATCCCCGGCCTGGGACCCGTGGTTCTGGGCGGTGTGCTCGTGGGCACGATCGTCACCGGCCTGTTCGTGGCCATCGCCATGACCTCCTCCGGCGGAGCCTGGGACAACGCCAAGAAATATATCGAAGAAGGGCATTTTGGCGGCAAAGGCTCCCCCGCCCATGCTGCCGCCGTCACGGGCGATACCGTCGGCGATCCCTACAAGGACACGGCCGGCCCGGCCATCAACCCGATGATCAAGGTCGTCAACATCGTCGCCATCCTCGTCATCCCAATTTTCTTTTGAAGTAAGGCGGGTCGGGCGCGGTAACGCAGCCACCCAGGATTGATCCACCCGCCACCCTTTACCGGCTACTCGCTACGAATCCACGTAAACGTAAACCTAAACGACCAGTCTAACCTAGTGCTCCGTCGCCTTCTCTGCCCCTAACCCCGTCTGCGCCCTGACCGTCAGTTCCACAAACTTTTCTTCCGAGGCCGCCTCTTTCGATAGGACCGTCCCCAGCCAGGTCGCCAGCAATCCAAGGGGGATGCTGACCAAAGCCGGATTTTTCAGCGGGAAGATCGGATCCTTCATGAAATCCGGGCTGACCAGGATCAGTCCGATGCTGGAAACCAGTCCTGTTCCCAGGCCCCAGACCGCACCGGAGGTGTTGAATCTCTTCCAAAAGAGCGAAGCCAGCATGACCGGTAGATTGGCGCTGGCCGCCACCGCAAAGGCCAGTCCGACCAGAAACGCCACATTCACGGACGGCCCCAGTAGGATGGCGATTCCAATCGACGCCGCCCCAACCACAAACGCAGTGATTCTCGCCACCTTGACCTCCTCCCCGGGGCGATGCTCCTTGCCGTGGTGGATCACATTGACAAAAAAATCGTGGGCGAAGCTCGTGCTGGCCCCGATGGTCAGTCCGGCCACCACCGCCAGGATGGTGGCGAAGGCGACCGCGCTGATAAAAGCGAAGAAAACCTCCCCGCCCAGCAGCCGCGCCAACTCCGGCGCCGCCATGTTCGTCCCGCCATTTGCCTTCACGTAGTCCGGTCCCAAGAGGCTGGCGGCGCCGAATCCAAAGAACGTGGTCATGATGTAAAAGGCTCCGATGATCAGCATCGCCCAAACGACGCTGATCCGCGCCGTTTTGGCGTCCGGCACGGTGTAAAAACGGATCAGGATGTGGGGCAGACCGGCCGTGCCGAACAACAGGGCCATGCCCAACGAGATCTGGTCCCAAGGGTTCTTGAAAATCAGGCCGGGATGGAGAAAGTTTCGGGTCTGCGTCTCCCCATCCGGAGCCGTTGAGGAAATCGCCGTCAGCGAGGCAAAGAAATCACCCAAGCTGAAGTTGAACTTTTGCAGAACCAGGTAGCTGAGAAAGAGGCTCCCGCTGATCAGCAGCACCGCTTTGATGATCTGAACCCAGGTGGTGGCCAGCATCCCGCCAAAGACCACATAGACCACCATCAGAACCCCCACCCCGATCACGGCTGCTTCATACGAGATCCCCGGGATCAGCTGCCGCACCAACACCCCTGCCCCGACCATCTGGGCGATCATGTAGAAAAGGGAGACCGTCAGGGTACTGACGGAAGCCGCTGCCCGGACCGGTTTCGGGCTGAGCCGGAAAGCCAACACATCGGCCATGGTGTATTTGCCGGTGTTGCGGAGCGGTTCCGCCACCAGAAACAAAACCGTCAGATAGGCTACCAGAAATCCAACCGAATAAAGAAAGCCGTCGTACCCGTTCATCGCGATCATGCCGGCGATCCCCAGGAAGCTGGCGGCACTCATGTAGTCCCCCGCCACGGCCAACCCATTCTGCCACCCGGTGATCCGGCGACCGGCCGCAAAGTAGGCGCTGGCGCCTTTCGATTGGCGGGCGCTGAAGTAGGTGATGACGAGCGTGGCCGCCACAAAGGCCAGGAACATCCAGAGGGCCGAATTGGCCTGATCCACGACGGCGATCACTCCTTGGACTCGGCTCCGAATTTCTTCAGCAAACGATGCTCCTGCCGGTCCCAGCCGGCCGCTGCCCAGACATAGAGGAAGGCCAATCCCCAGGTCATGAAAAACTGCGATAGGGCGAACAGGTAGGCTACGTTGACCCTGCCCCACACCTCCTTTTGCATAAGTTCAGGAAACCAGCCCGCTCCCACCGGCAGGGCAAAGTAGTAAAAGATGAAAAAAAGGGTGGCCGGAACAATGAGCGCCGCTTTTTTTCTGATCAGCGCGGTGAATTCCGGATCACGGGCGATTCGATGACAGCGATCCTCCCGCAACATACCTACTGGGTAGCCCTGTGCATCTCGCCTGTCGAGGCTGGCTCCCCGTCTTTTTCCTGCTCCCCTGTGCGTGAAAATATGATAGGGTTTCGATTCGCATCGCACCGTTAGCTTAGTGGTAGAGCGCCACCTTGACACGGTGGAGGTCAGAGGTTCAAGTCCTCTACGGTGCAGGTTTTCTACTCGAGAAGCTCCTGCAACTCCTGCCAGCTCAGACCCCGGACAAAATCCTCCTCGCTCACCAGGGTCCCCCGGAACAGTTCCTTCTTTCTCTCCTGAAGTCGTACGATCTTTTCCTCCACCGTGTCCCGGGCGATCAGTTTGTAGGAGCTGACGATCTTGTTCTGCCCGATGCGGTGAGCCCGGGCCGTTGCCTGCTCCTCCACCGCCGGATTCCACCACGGATCAAAATGAATGACCGTATCAGCCCCGGTCAGGTTCAAACCCGTCCCTCCCGCCTTCAAGCTAATCAGAAAGACCGGGATCTCTTGATTGCGCTGGAAACGTTCCACCTCCCCCGCCCGGTCCACCGTGGCCCCGTCCAGGTAGCAATGCGGGATCTTACGACGGTTGAGCTCCGCCTGCACCAGCTTGAGCAGGGAAACAAACTGGCTAAAGACCAGCATCCGGTGGCCACCGGAAATGGCCTCTTCCAGACGATCGAGGAAATACTCCATTTTCCCGGAAGGCTCCGTCCACGTTTTGCCGTTCTGGGGCAGCAGGCCCAAATGACAGCAGGCTTGGCGTAGACGCATGAGCACCGTGAGGACAGCAATCCGGTCTCGCCCGCCCGACTCCTTGCCCGAAAGCTCGCTGACCTGCTTGCGGCCCTCTTCCAGGATCTGGCGGTAAACCCCCTTCTGTTCGTCGGTCATCTCGCACCAAGCCACCTGCTCAATCTTGGCGGGCAGATCCTTGGCCACTTCCGATTTGGTCCGGCGCAGCAGGAACGGACGGACCCGCTGGCGCAAACGGTTCTGGGCACGTTCGTCACCTAGCTTGGCCACCGGAATTTCATAGCGGTCCCGGAAATCGGTGGCCGTGCCCAGATATCCCGGCATCAGAAAGTCGAAAATCGACCACAAATCCAAGAGGGAGTTCTCCAATGGGGTGCCGGTCAAAACCATCCGATGCTCCCCCACCAGTTTTTTCACTGAGACCGCCGTCTGGCTGGTCCGGTTTTTAATGCTTTGCGCCTCGTCCAGCACGATCGCGTCAAACTCCAGCTTTTCATACTCCGCGATGTCCCGACGCAGGAGCGCATAGCTGGTGACGACAATATCATGGTCCGGAATCTTGGAGAAAAGCCCCTTCCGACCCGCTCCGTACAGCGCCAGCATTTTTAATCCGGGCGCAAACTTTTTGCCCTCATCCATCCAGTTAATCACCAAACTGGTTGGGCAAAGCACCAGACACGGCAGCTTGGATTTCGTTTCCGCCCGGCGAAGCTCCAGAAAGGCCAGCGTCTGCAGGGTTTTGCCCAGCCCCATCTCGTCCGCCAGCACACCGCCAAAATGGTTCCGCGAAAGGTACTGCAGCCAACCGATCCCCTCCTTTTGGTATGGGCGGGCAATCTTCTCCAGGCGCGAAGGCAGTTTTGCCTCTTCGAAATGCACCAGCTCCTCCGGGGGTTTCCAGTTGGACCGTCCATTCAACGCCCAACCGGTTCCCTTGAGCGCCTCACCAAAGTAGCCACGGTAACGCTTTTCCAGCCGGTAACGGTTCCCGTCCTGGCGGACTTGGCAGTCCCGCAACACTTCACTGAACTCCGCCACCTCATCCGTGGGCACCAAGGCGATCCTTCCACCTTCCAGACGGTGGTGGCTCAGTCCGGTCTGTAACAGGCGTTGGACTTCCGACTGGGACAGCGAGTCCTTGCCGCTGCCTGATTTGAAATCCACCTCGACGGTGAGCCAGGACCCGCCGGTATCGCGAAGGGTGATTTCCGGCGCGATGTAGTCACATCGGCCCAGGAGCGACTCCATCCGCGGGGTCATCTTCACCTCCCACTTCTTTCGCCACCGTGGCAGGACGTTCGCCAAAAACGCGCCCACCTTGCCCTCGCCGGCGAGTGTGTACCTTTCGGCCGCCCGCTGGCCTGGCAAAAAGCCGGCTGCGAGCAGTTCCCGCTGGGCCACACGCTCGGCCTCCCGACCGCGCACCCGATACCGGCGTGGGTCGGATGCATCCGGCACCCAGGAGTCGATTCCCTCATTCTGTCCCGGCATGCCCGTGAGGACGTGCTTCTCGTTCCCGTAGACCGCCTCCAACTGGCAGCTGATGCCCGAAAGCAGTCCGTCCAACTCCACCCGGAACTTCGGCAACATCGTCTCAAACTGCAGCTGCCGTAATTTTTCACCGGCCTCGAGTCGGACATGCCGCTCCAAGAGGGGCATTTCCCTCTGCAGGAAGTTGGCGAGGCCTTCCCGGGCCACGGAGCGAGGCCCCTTGCGCAACCCCTCGTAGGTGTGCGGCAGGCTGTCGAGCAGCTCGAGGTGTTCCCCGTCCAGCCGCCAGCGACCGTGCCCTGCCTCCAAAACCTCGCTTCCTTCCGGACCCGCGGGCGCGGGAACAATTTCCAGATGCAGCACGCCGGCCCCATCCAGGTCTGCTTTCAGGCGGGTGCCTTCCAGGGCCCGACTCACGGCTAGATGCTTGCGCCGGCCGATAAACACCCGCGGATGACCAAGGAGCACCGGGAAAAACATGTCCCGGTCGGCCGCCGTCAGTTCTGCTTCTCCGTGCACCGAGGCCCCCTCCATCTTTTCTAACATGGTCAGCAGGGCGGCGTCCGATTCGTCCACCACATAGGGCTCCACCTTGTCCACCGGCACGGCGTCCAAACTCTTGGTCGGTCCGCCGTCCACCGAGGCCTCCACCGTCAGCGGAATTTTTCCCGCCCGCCAGGCTTTGCCCAGTTCCAGCGGCAGGTGGACTTCCAAGGCTAGCGGCTTCGATCCCTTGCCCGCCAGTTGCCCCAAAACACGGGGAAACCGGGGCGCCAAGGCCCGGGCCGCCGCCGCCACCGGTCCTGCAATGTGGCCGTTGAGTCGGGGCGCGGGAGCCGTGGCCGCTTTGCCGTTCCGCTCCAGATATTTCAGGCTGAGGGCAATGACGTGGGGACAGACCGTCCCGTACTCCCGGGCCTGTCGGCAGCTGCAGAGATTTTCCACATCGGCCAACCGTTTTCCCAGTTTGAGCCGGGCATTGACCGTACCGGTACCGGCTTGAACCACCCCACCGAGGACGGGATCAACCCAATCGACCGACATCACCTTGCCGGCTTCCCAGAGGGAACGCCCCTCCTGCATCGCCCGCCATCCGCCGATCTCCAGCAACATCTCTTTGGACAGCACGGACGGGATCGGATTATTTTCCGACATACTCCTAAATCGTATGGGATTCCGACAAGGGGGGGCAACCCTGCTCTCGGCCCCCTGTTTTTAGCTTGGGAACAACTTCAACCGCCCCAACTGGCCGCCCGCCGGACCGCCACGGTGATTAAATCCTCTGGAACCATCCCGGCAAAACCTTCGCGCATCACTTCGGACAATCGGGCGGCCATGGTTTCCGCCCTCTTCTCCGGCACTTCCAGGATCAGCTCGTCATGCACGGTGCTGACGAGGGGTGCGTCCGCCAACGCCACCATCGCCCGCTTCAGGGCATCCCCACAGGTCCCCTGCACCGGGGTGTTCACCAAGGCGGTGAATCTCGCCCAGTCCATCCTCCCGCCGGGAGGGGGAAGCCATCGCCGCCTTCCGTAAAGGGTGCGGACCTCTTTGACTTTCGGATCCTCCGCCGATTGCCGTGCCTCGTCATGCCAGCGCTGCAATGCTGGATAGGCCTCAAAGAACTTTCTCCGGAACTCCCGCGCCTCTTTTTCATCCAGCCTTAGTCCAAAGGAAATTCTTCCATACTCCGCCAGACCCCGCGCCGACATCCCGTACAGCAGCCCAAAGTTCACCGCCTTCGCCAACTTTCTCTCCTCCTCACCCACCTTTTCCGGGCTCTTTCCCGACAACTTGCCTGCCGTGAGCGAATGGATGTCCTGACCGGAGCGGAAAGCGGCCAACATCGCCTCCTCTTTCGCCAGAAACGCCGCCACTCGCAGTTCGACCTGGGAGTAGTCGGCAATCACCAACACCTTCTTTGGATCCGCCACGAAGCAGGACCTCATTTCCACATCCCGTCCGACATTCTGCAGATTGGGTTCCCGGCAGGAAAAACGCCCGGTCGCCGTGCCCAGCGGATCAAACTCCGCATGAATGCGGCCGTCCTTTCCCACCGCCTCCCGATAAGCACTGATCATCTGGGCCCGTTTTTCCGCCCCCCGGCTTTGCAACACCAGCTCGGCCGCCGGATCGCCACTCATCACTAGAGAAACCTCGTCGGTGGATTTCAATTTCAGGCCCCGCTTTTCCAGCGCTTCCTTCACCTGCTTTGGGCTCCGCGGGTTCAGCTCCGCCCCCAACACCTCCTGGACTTTTTTTTCCGCCTCCTGCCGGGTTTTCTCCGCCCCCTGGGCCAAGGCCGCCAGTTTTTTTGCATCCACCCCCAATCCCCTCTTTCGCATGGAGGCCACCACCGGGGCCAGCTGACACTCCAACTGCCAAACCTTCTCCAACCCGGCCTCCCGCAGCTCTTGGGGCCAATTCCTCGATTCGTTAGGAGGCTCCAGTAGCTCTTCTTTGGCGACTGTCCGGCCAGCCTCCAGGACCCTTCGGGCTAAAATCATCTCCTCTGCCTTCATCGTTTCCATCGTAGCTCCCCCTAGGGGCGCGGACGAACGGCCAACTTCCGCCTCAACTTGCCCTCCCGGGGCTGTTATCCTTCCCGCATGATCCGTCTGGGCGTGAATATCGACCATGTGGCCACGCTTCGGCAGGCCCGCTACCGCGCTCATGCGGCTGCCTCTTCTCCGGAGCCCGATCCCCTCATTGCCGCCCGAATCTGTATGGCCGCCGGTGCCCACTCCCTGACCGTCCATCTGCGTGAAGACCGGCGCCACATCCAGGACGACGATGTTCTGCGCATCGCCCGTGAATTTCGTGATAAACTCAACCTCGAAATGGCTGCCACCCCGGCGATGGTGGAGTTCGCCCTCAAGCTCAAACCCTCTGAAGTCTGCCTGGTTCCGGAAAACCGTGCGGAAGTGACGACCGAGGGCGGACTGGACGCAGCCGGCCAGCAAAAAACCCTTCGACCCGTGGTTCAGAAACTTCGCGAAGCCGGGATTCTCGTCAGCCTTTTTATTGACCCCGATGCCCCCCAGGTCGCCGCTGCCGCTGCCCTCTCGGCCCCCGTGATCGAGTTGCACACCGGACGATTTGCCGATGCGGACACTGCCGCCCGCAGGACCGAACTGGTCCGGTTGACCAAGGCGGCCGAACAGGCCCACGGGCTGAAACTGCAGGTGAACGCTGGCCACGGCCTCCGCCTTTCCAACTTGCCGGAACTCCTTGGCGTTCCCCATCTGCACACCCTGAATATCGGTCATTCCCTGGTGGGTCATGCTCTGACCGTCGGGTTGGAACGAAGCGTGCGGGATTTTCTTGAGGCCATCTCCGACCGATGAGTGCCGAACGTCTTCTCGGGTTGGG
>JBILFP010000060.1:0-9959 GCA_044351535.1 Methylacidiphilales bacterium | reverse complement strand
CCATCTTGGCCAGCTTGCCGTCGGGTCCGGGATAGCGAAGGTTCCAGCCGAACTGCTCCCCCACGATGGCCACCTGCAAGGCATCGGCGGGCGGGGTTTCCATTCTCATTCTCGCCCACATTTCGTTTCCGTAGATCGCCAGCGCCAGAAAGATAAAGACCGGGATGGTGGTCCAAACGATCTCCAGGGTGTTGTTGCCGTGACTATGGATGGCCCCGACCCCCGCCCGATGCCGGTATTTGACGATAAAGTAAATCATCGTGCCGAAGACGAGGACCGCCGTAATCCCCGTCAGCCATAGAATCACGTAAAAGATGAAGTCGATTTCGTGGCCGAAGTTGGAGACGTTCCGGGGAAGCCACCAAACGCTGGTTTCCCGAATTTCCGCCCAGCCTGTTGAACTCCCCGTCACCACACACCCGAGGAATACAATTCCCCAGACCAACCACCTTTGCAGACTCAACATGGTTTGAGTCTCCTCTGGTTTTAGAAACTTTCAACTCCCCTGCAGACCTCGCTTGCGGATTCCCACGCAGGTTCCTTTCGAATGCCAATTTTCAGAGGGAAAAGAGATGGTTAAAAAAACTAATAGAAAGAAGGTTGTTCTTAATACTTCTAATGCCTCCTTGCTGAAATCGGCCCTAGCCTTCAGTTTTTAGACTTCTCTTTTGAATAACCGTCCAACCAGAGCCCATCGTTAACATAACTTCCCCATGGCCAACATCTTCCCACGCTGGACCAACTGGCTTCCGATCAAGATTTTGGTCTGCGTGGCGGTGGTGGCGGCCAGCATCGTTTCCGGCATGGCATATTATTTTACACCCAAATATACCCGCGTCGGTTACCAACCCACCCAGCCGGTAGCCTTCGACCATTCCCTGCACGTCAACCAACTGGGAATGGACTGCCGCTACTGCCACACCCATGTGGAAAAATCCTCCCACTCCAACGTGCCCGCCACGCAGACCTGCATGAACTGCCATACGCAGATCAAAGCGCAGAGCCCGAAGCTGGAGCCGGTCCGCCAGGCGTGGAAAAACGGCCAACCCGTTCCCTGGGTCCGCATCCACAAGGCGCCTGACTATGTCTACTTCAACCATGCCGCCCACGTGAATCGCGGGGTCAGTTGCGTGGCCTGCCACGGCCACGTGAACCGGATGGAAGTCGTCTGGCACGATAAGCCGCACAGCATGGGTTGGTGCCTGGAGTGCCATCGCGCCCCGGAAAACCATCTTCGTCCGCTCGACCAGGTCACCAACATGGATTGGGAGCCTCCCGCCGGCACCAGCCAGCGGGAGCTAGGCGAAAAATTTGTCCGCGAATGGAACGTCAACCCGCCGGTCAGCTGTGCCGGGTGCCACCGATGAAGCGAGTTCTTCAGCACCCTCCCGCCCCGGAAAACGGCCGCACCTACTGGCGCAGTCTCGGCGAGTACGCCCAGACGCCCGACTTCGAGGAGTGGCTGCACCGCGAATTCCCCGCTGGCGCCGCCGAATGGGATCAGGATCCACTATCCCGCCGCAATTTCCTCCGCCTGATGGGCGCCTCGCTGGCCTTGGCCGGGCTCGGCCTGAGCGGTTGCCGCCGGCCCGAAGCCTACCTCGTTCCTTTTAATCAGTCCCCCGAATGGGTCGTGCCCGGAAAAACCCTATCCTTTGCCACGGCCCAACCCCGCCGCCGAGGTGCGGTTCCGCTGCTGGCCACCACCTTCGACGGCCGCCCCATCAAGATGGAGGGCAACCCTCTTCACCCGGTCAGCGAAGGCAAGAGCGACAACCATGCGCAGGCCTCCATCCTGGATCTCTACGATCCCGCCCGTCGCCGCCATCTCACCCTCCAAGGTAAAAAAGCCACGGCCGAACAACTTGATGCCGAGATTCAACGGATCCGCTCCGAAGCCGCTGCCTCCGGTGGCGCCACGCTCGCGATTCTCGCCGATGAGACCGCCTCCCCGACTCGGGAGCGCCTCCGCACCGAACTGATCCGCCAATATCCGCAGGCCACTTGGGCTATCTACGAGCCTCTCTCCCCGGGCTATGATACTGAGGCCGCTACCGCGGCCTTTGGAGCTGGCACGCAGTTCCGCGCCAACCTTGCCGCTGCCGCCGCCATTCTCGCGGTGGACTGCGACTTCCTCGGTTCCGAGGACGGCGACCTGACCGACACGCGAAACTTTGCCGCCGGTCGCCGGATCCGGAAACCGGGCGACAAGGTCAGCCGCCTCTATGTGGCGGAGCCCCGCTTCAGCATTACCGGCTCCATGGCCGACCACCGCCTACGCCTCCGCGCAGGCGAAGTCGGCGCATTTGTTTTGGAGCTGGCGAGACAGGTTCGCAGTCTACGGGGTACACCGGAGCTCAACGCCGCCATCACTGCCGCCCCGGATCTTGGCCTGCCCCAAGAGGTCGACTCCGCCTGGATCCGGGAATGTGCGGCCGATCTCGTCGCCAATAACGGTAAATCGGTTCTGCTAGTTGGACGCCGCCAGCCAGCCTCGGTCCAAGCCCTGGCTTTGGCCGTAAATTCCGCTTTGGGAGCCATCGGTAGCACGCTGGTGGTGCAACCAGCTTTCTCCTCACCCGCCGCCTCCCTTCAGGCTCTCACGGCTAGGTTGCAGGCGGGAGCGGTCAAATCGCTGATCATTCTGGGTGGCGATCCCGTTTACAACGCGCCGGCCGACCTCGCTTTCGGAAATTTACTGGCCTCGGTTCCTTCCTCTTTGCATCTGGCTTCACTGCCCAACGCCACTTCAGCCAAGGCCAAGTGGTTTGTCCCTGGAACGCATTACCTCGAGGCATGGGGCGACGCGTTGGCAACGGACGGAAGTTATCTTTCCATCCAGCCCACCATCCAGCCGCTCTGGGCTGGGGAAAGTCAGCTGGAGTTTCTCTGTCGTCTCCTCAACCGCCCGAAGCCGATCGGCCCGGCCCTGATCAAGGAGACCTTCGCCACCCGCACCAACCAGAGTGGGCTGAATTTGGACCAGGCATGGAACAACTTTATCCGCGAAGGTTTCCTGCCGGCTCCCTCATCCAACGCTACCCGTACGGTGAATGCCGCGGGCGTGGCTGCCCTTGCCGCCAAACTTCCGGAAGCCCCGGAAGCCTCGGCCGAATCTCTGGAGGTCGCCTTTGTCTCCTCCCCGGCCATGGACGATGGCCGCTACCTGAACAACGGTTGGTTGCAGGAGTGGCCCGACCCGATGAGCAAACTGACCTGGGAAAACGCCATCCTTATTTCCAAAAAGACCGCCGAATCTCTTGGTCTTCGCAACGATATCGTGAAAGGCATTCTCGTGGCCGACGTCGTCCGGGCCACCTTGGCCGGCCAGACGGTGGAGGCCCCGGTGATGATCGCTCCGGGCCACGTTGATTTCGCGGTCAGTCTGCCGCTGGGCTACGGGCAGGAAGAGCTCGGCCCCGTGGCCAAGGGCTCCGGTTTTAACGCCTATCCCTTGCGCCGCACCGACTCCGACTACCTCGCCAGCGGGTTAACCCTCAAGAAAACCGGCAAAACCCGCCAACTTGCCGTCACCCAAGAACATCAGGTGATGGAGGGACGCGACCTGGTACGCGAAGCGACGGTGGAGGAATTCAACCAGAATCCGGGTTGGGTGAAAAAGGTCGGCATGGACGGCCACATTCCTCCAAACCAGAACTTCTACCCCTCGCCTCCTCTCGACGGGGAATACCAGTGGGCCATGGTGATCGATCTCTCCACCTGCACGGGCTGCAACGCCTGCGTCACCGCCTGCACCGCGGAAAACAACATCCCGATCGTCGGTAAGGATCAGGTGATGAAAGGCCGCGAAATGCACTGGATCCGGGTCGACCGTTACTTCACCGGCGAGCCGGAACAGCCCGAAGCCGTCGCTCAACCGGTGGCCTGCATGCAGTGCGAGAACGCCCCCTGCGAGACTGTCTGCCCCGTCAACGCCACCGTTCACAACGAGGAAGGCCTGAATGTGATGGCCTACAATCGCTGCATCGGTACGCGGTACTGCGCCAACAACTGTCCGTACAAAGTCCGGCGTTTCAATTTCTTCGATTATAACCAGCGCGCTCTCGACCAGCTCTATCTGGGGCCGGTTGCCCCCAAGGGCACCGAGGAGACCATCAAGCTGCAGAAAAACCCGAACGTGACCGTCCGGATGCGTGGCGTCATGGAAAAATGCACCTTCTGCGTCCAGCGCATCGAGGAAGCCAAGATCACCGCCAAGGTAAAGGCGCGTGATTCCGCCAACATCCGCATCCCGGTTGGTTCACTGAAGACCGCGTGCCAGCAGGCCTGCCCGGCCGACGCCATCGTCTTTGGTGACATGAAAAACGAAAAGGAGGAGGTCGGCCAGCTCCGCAACCTCCCGCAAAACTACGGCCTGCTCGAATATCTTAACGTCCGCCCGCGCCTCACCTACCTCGGCCGGGTTCGTAATCCGAACCCCGCCATGCCCGGCGCCCGCACGAACTACATCCCGTCCCACGGCCACGGCGATGAGAAGGGTCACGGGAAGAAAGAATTGGGCACCCACTGATGCGCGCCGACAATCCAGCCTCCCAGGCCGCTTTCGCCAAAGCGTCCGAATACCTCGAGCGCAAACCGCTCGTCGGTAGCAAGCGTTCCCTATCCTGGATTACCGACCACGTCTGCCGGATTGTGGAGCAACCCGCTCCTCTGTGGTGGTGGATTGCCACGGTGTTGACCGGGGCTGTGGCCGCCCTCACCCCGGCCATGCTCACCTATCTCGTTGCCACAGGGGTCGGGGTCTGGGGATTAAACGCTCCGGTGGCATGGGCCTGGGACATCACCAACTTCGTCTTTTGGATCGGTATCGGCCACGCCGGCACACTCATCTCCGCTATTTTGTTTCTGACCCGCCAGAAGTGGCGCACCTCCATCAATCGGTCGGCTGAGGCCATGACGATCTTTGCGGTGATCTGCGCCGGCATCTTTCCGGCCTTTCACGTGGGCCGGGTCTGGTTCGCCTGGTGGCTTTTCCCGATCCCCAACGCCAATGCCATTTGGCAAAACTTCCGCAGCCCCCTCCTTTGGGACGTTTTCGCGGTTTCCACCTACTTCACCGTCTCCCTGATCTTTTGGTACCTCGGCTTAATTCCCGATCTCGCCTCCCTGCGCGACCGCGCCAAGACCCGCCTCCGCCAGATGATTTATGGAATCCTTGCCCTCGGCTGGCGCGGTTCCAATCGTCAGTGGACCCACTACGAGAAGGCCTATCTCATCCTCGCCGGTATCTCCACCCCGCTGGTGCTGTCCGTGCACAGCGTCGTGTCCTTTGACTTTGCCACCTCGATCATCCCGGGTTGGCATACTACCATCTTCCCGCCTTACTTCGTCGCCGGGGCAATTTTCGGCGGCTTCGCCATGGTTCTAACCCTGCTCATCCCTTTCCGCGAGTTGTACGGCCTGCACGATCTGGTCACCGACAAGCACATCGACAACATGTGCAAGATCACCCTGCTGACCGGCTCTTTGGTGGGCTACGCCTACGCCATGGAGTTCTTTATTGCCTGGTACAGCGGCAATCCGTTCGAGATGTACGCCTTTATCAACCGCGCCACCGGGCCTTACTGGTGGGCTTACTGGGCAATGATCACCTGCAACGTCGTCGCTCCCCAGCTCTTTTGGTTTAAGTATTGCCGGCAAAACCCCTGGGTGGTTTTGGCCATCGTGATGTTCCCCAACACCGGCATGTGGTTTGAGCGCTTTGTCATCATTGTCACTTCGATTCACCGGGACTTCTTACCCTCCTCTTGGGGTTACTTTTCTCCCACTTGGGTGGATATCACCCTGTTCATTGGCACGATCGGCCTATTTCTCTTCCTGTTCCTCCTTTTCGTCCGCTTCCTGCCCATGATCACGATGTTCGAGGTGAAGAACGTCACCCCGGAGGCGGATCCCCATCACGGCAATGGCCATGACACCCACGGCCACGCTTCCCACTCCAGTCCGGCCAAGGCCCACGCATGAGCATGCCCACATCCACTCTCCACGGTCTCGGCGCGGAATTTGCCTCCGCTTCCGCCCTTATGCAGGCCGCCGAAAAGGTCCGGGACTCCGGTTTCCGGAAGTGGGACGTCTATTCGCCTTTCCCCATCCACGGAATGGACGCCGCCATGGGCTTCCAACGCTCCCGGGTTTCCCTCTTTTCGCTGATCGGCGGCATCACCGGCCTCACCAGCGCATTCGTCCTTATCTACTACACCTCCGCCATTAACTATCCCCTCATTGTGCAGGGGAAACCTTACTTTGCCCTCGAGTCCTCCCTACCGGTGTTTTTTGAACTAACCATTCTCCTCACCGCGTTCGGCACCATCATTGGCCTATTATTGCTGACCCTCATGCCGCGACTGCATCATCCGGTCTTCAATTGGGAACGTTTCAGGAGGGTCAGTGACGACGGGTTTTTCATCGTCCTGGAGGCCGCCGACCCGCGTTTTGAAAAGGGCGCCTCCCGCCGGTTCCTCGAGGAGCTGGGCGGCAGTCATATCACCGAGGTTTATCAGGATCCAGAACCCGAACCTCATCCCGCCCGGCCGGAGGCCAAAGGTCACGCATGAAGGGATTCATTCGCACCTTTCTCGCCATTTTTGGCGCGATTGGCCTGGCAATCTTCGCCATTGCCGGATTTCGGGGCGACTTCACCCAGCGGCCGCCAATCGAAATTTTTCCCGACATGGATCGCCAGCCTAAATACAAATCCCAGACTCCTTCCCCGCTTTTCCCCGAGGGCCGGGTAGATCGGGTTCCCCCGTACGGCACCATCCCGTTCAACGTGCCCACGGACCAGCCCTATCTCATCACCGGCAAGCTGGGCAACATGTGGGGCACCGGGATTCCCGTGACGGTGGACAAAAAGCTCTTGGCCCGTGGCAAGGAGCGCTACGAAATCAACTGCCAGGTCTGCCACGGTGCCACTGGGGCCGGTAACGGCATCACCACGCAGTACGGGCTGGTGGGGGTCGCTAGTATTCATCTCGATAAATATCGCGAGATGGCCGACGGCGAAATCTTCAACACCATCACCCACGGCAAGGGCCAGATGGGGCCCTATCACCACATCGATGTCGAGGATCGCTGGGCCATCATCGCCTACCTCCGCGCGTTGCAGTTCTCCCAAAATGCGCCGGCCAGCCTGCTGCCGCCGGACTTTGCAAAGGCGGGTAACCCATGAGCGCTTCCCCCGGCCCCCTCCCTTCGGCCGAGAAACTTCGCATGGAAAAGCTGGGTGTTTTCCCGGTTCTTTTCCCGATCCTTGGGGCGGTCGGGCTCATCTCCGCCTTTGTTTTGGGCTACCTAACCAACCCGGCCCAGCTGGCCTTTTCCTACCTGTTCGCCTTTGCGGTCGGCTTCACGATCTGTTCAGGAGCGCTGTTCTGGACCCTTCTCCACCATGCGCTGGATGCGGACTGGTCGGTCTTGATGCGACGGATCCTGGAGACGGTGGCGTGTTGTTTCCCCGTCCTCGTCCTGCTGGCCCTGCCCCTGCTTTTCCTCTTCCCCAAAGATCTCTGGTACTGGATGACGAAGCCTCTCGGCTACGACGTCCTGCTGGACTGGAAACGCCCCTTCCTTAACACCCCGTTCTTTTACGTGCGCTGCGCCTTCTACCTCTTCTTCTTCTGTGCCGCGGCCTACCTCTATCGCCGCTGGTCCATGCAGCAGGATGAAGACGGCGACCCGCGCCTGACCCTTCGCTCACGCCATGTGGCCTACGGCTTCATTCCCCTCTTTGTGCTCTGCTTCACTTTTGCCGGCTTCGATTGGCTGATGGCTCTCGACTTCCACTGGTACTCCACCATGTGGGGTGTCTACCTCTTCGCGGGAGCCGCGCAGTCATCCATGGCTCTCCTCATCCTGATCACCAATGGCCTTTCGAAAACCGGCCACCTCCGCGGCCTCTTCACCGTGGAACACAACCACATCATGGGCATGCTGCTTTTCGCCTTCACCGTTTTCTGGGGCTACATCGCCTTCAGCCAGTACTTCCTCCAATGGTACGCCAACATCCCGGAGGAAACTTGGTACTTCGTCTATCGCAACACCGGCACCTGGGCCTACTTCTCCATCTTTCTCGTCGTGGGTCACTTCTTTGTGCCTTTTATTCTCCTCCTTACCCAGCCGGCCAAGCGCACTCCCTGGCGGATCTGCACCGCGTCGGGCTGGGTCCTCTTCATGCACTGCGTCGATCTCTACTGGATCATCATGCCGAATCTCCAGCTCAAGAAGGCCCGCCTCGCCGGGCTGAAGCCCGCCACCACCGGTTTTGAGCCGCACCTGATCGATCTATTGGCCTTGGTCGGGGTGATCGGGGTGTTGGCCGCCGCCTTCCTCTGGCTCTTGGCCCGTGGCTCCATCTTCCCCGCTCGCGATCCTCGCCTCCGTGAAAGCCTCGCAGTCACCAACTGGTCATGAGCGATAACCCCCACTCCCTTTCCGAACGTAGTCATCCCTATCTCCCGGGTCTCTGGCTCGCCGCCGGCTTCTTGGGTCTGGCTAGCCTGGCTTTCCTACTCCGTCCGGTCGGAGTCACGCCCGACACCCTCACCGAGAAGGCAGCCATGGAACGTTGGGACCGCCTGCAAAAACTAAAGGCGGATCAACACAAGGATGTCACCAGCTATGGTTGGGTCGACAAAGACAAGGGCATCGCCCGCATCCCGGTGGAAAAAGCCGTTGAGGTCATTATTCCCAAGCTTCAGGCCCAGGATCCCAAGCCCGCCTATCCGATCACCATGATCGCTCCGTCCGCCATCACCGCGGCCGCATACCCGCTCTATCCCGAAGTTCCGGTGGATGCCGGGGTCATGGCCGCCGCCATGGCCGCCGACGGCGCGGCTACCACCACCAACAAGCCGGCTCCTCCTTCACCCGCTGCCAAGACGGCGCCTGCCGCCGCGAAACCGACCACCCCGGAGAAGAAATGAGCCGCGATAAACTGCCCCAAGGCTCCACCGCCGCCCTGGTCCTGATTTTAGGCTCGTTGGTATGGTCCCTGCTCGGCACTGGGCTCCAGTTGCTGGCCAATACTCAGCTGCTGGTTCCTCTGTTGGACCGACTGATCGCCGCCCCGTGGTTCGGTTACGGCCGGCTTGCTCCCGCTGCCCAGTTCTTGCTCTCCTACGGATGGCTGGGCTCCGGTCTGCTCGGGGTTCTGTTGATTCTGGCTCCCCGGTTTTCCGGGATTGCCTTCCGTTACGGTCGCCTACTGTTCGGCGGGGCGCTCCTTTGGCAGTTGGCCATTCTTGGTGGTTTGACCCAGGTCCTTCTGGAGGGTTCCTCGGGACTGGTCGGGCTGCCGCAGTCCCGCTTTGTTTCTATTCTCCTGATCGTCTCCTTCCTTGTTCTGGGAACCGGCCTCACCCGTGGGCTCGGCCGCAGCTGGAAGAGTGGCCCTCTTCTTCCTCGTCTTTATCTTTTGCTAGGCCTGCTCACCTTCCCGCTCGGTCTTGGCACTGCCGAGGCGCTCCTCCGCGGCACCTTGGCCCCGGGGTCGGTCCAAATTATCACCCAGGTTCTCTGGCACTCTTTCCACCAGCACCTCTGGTTGGCCCCACTCGGTCTGGTTCTGATCTTCCAACTCCTTCCCACCTTGACTGGTCGGGCCGTGAGCAGCATCAACCTCGGACTCTTGGCCTGGGTGGCCACCTGCCTCCTCGGTGGATGGCTCGGCACGGTGCGGGTCAGCGACGGCCCCATCCCCTCTTGGATGCAAAGTGCCGGCGTGGTGGCCGCCATTCTCATGGGCGTGGTGGCACTCGGGAACGGGCTCCTGGTGCAAAACTTGACGGAAGGTCGTTGGGAGGAACTTCGCCGAAACGTGGCGCTTCGCTTTATCGCCTTGGGGGCTTGGTCTTACGCATCCGCCTACTTGATCCTCGCCTTTCTCGGCCTGCCGTGGATTCGCCCGGTGATGGCTTTCACTGTGGCCTGGCCGGCTTTTT
>JBILFP010000058.1:0-9962 GCA_044351535.1 Methylacidiphilales bacterium | reverse complement strand
CGGCCGGAGATTGAACAGGAGTTGGCGATGGTGGCGGGGGCGGGTGTGAGGGTGGCCTTTGTCCCGCATCTGGCGCCGATGAACCGGGGCATGCTGACCTCCATCTCCTTCCCGCTGAAGAAAGGAACATCCCAAGCCGAGCTGCAGAAAGAGTATGCTGATTTTTACAAGGATTCGGCGGCGGTACGGGTGTTGGCGGGAGAGGCGTTGCCCGAGACGAAGCGGGTGATGGGTCGGCACGGGGCGGAGCTGGCGGTGCGGGTGGATGATTGGACCGGCCGGGCGCTGGTGATCGTGGCGATCGACAACCTGGGCAAGGGGGCGGCGGGGCAAGCGGTCCAGTGTTTCAACCTGCGGCACGGATTTCCCGAGGGGGAGGGTCTGGACTGGTGAGCAAGGTGGTGTGGTTGCGGAAGGGGTCGGTGACTTCGCCGAAAGGTTTTTTGGCGACAGGAATCCATGCCGGGATCAAGCCGGGCAGGGAAAAGGATCTGGCCCTGGTGGTCTCAGCCAAGTCGGCCGAGGTGGCCGGAGCGTTTACGACCAATCAGGTAAAAGCCGGACCGGTGCGAGTCACGCAGGCCCACATCAAGAACGGGCCGATCCGGGCGGTGGTTCTCAATAGCGGCAACGCCAACGCGTGTACGGGAGTGAGGGGGATTGCCGACGCGAAGCGGATGACGGTAGAGACGGCGAAGGCGCTGGAGTGCCGGCCGCACCAGGTTTTGGTGTGCTCGACGGGAAGAATCGGTGTGCAGTTGCCGATCCGGAAGGTTTTGCGGGGGATACGATCGATTGCCGCAAAGGTGAAACCGAACGGCGGGACGGTGGCGGCCCGTGCGATCATGACCTCGGACACCACACGAAAGGAGGCGGCGGTGCGGCTGACCATCGCGGGTCGGAGGCTGACGATCGGGGCGATGGCTAAGGGGGCGGGGATGATTCATCCCAATATGGCGACCATGCTCTGCGTGGTGACGACGGATGCGGCGGTGGACAAGCGGACGTTGACACGGCTGACGGCGGACGCGGTGGAGAACAGTTTCAACCGGATCAGCGTGGACGGGGATATGAGCACCAACGACACGGTGCTGGTGTTGGCGAACGGGGCGGCAGGCAACACGCCCCTGCGGAGCTACGACCCGGACCTGGGCAAATTTTCCAACGCGTTGAAGCAGCTGATGCTGGAAATGGCCAAGAAGATCGTGGAGGACGGGGAGGGGCGGACGCGGGTGATCGAGCTGACGGTGTGCGGTGCCACGACGGAACGGGATGCGAGGCGGATGGCGGAAGCGATCGTTCGGTCGCCGCTGGTCAAGACGTCTTGGGCCGGTGGGGACCCGAACTGGGGCCGGATCATGGGAGCGATCGGGGCGTGCGGGGCGCGGATGCGGGAGGAGCTGGTGGACATTCATTATGACGGGGTGTCGGCGGTGCGGGGCGGGGTGGCCGCGGCGACTCCGCCGGGGCGGTTGAAGGCGGCGGCTCGGCGGGCCCGGGTGGCGATCCAGGTGAACCTGAACCTGGGCAGGGGAGAGTACCGGATGCTGACGACGGATCTTTCGGAAAAGTACGTCCGGATCAACCTCGGGGAGTAGTCCGGTGGCGGGGGTGATCGTGGTGAAGTACGGCGGCAGCGCCATGGAGAATCCGGCCAAGGTGGCGGAGATCCTCCGGGAGATCGCCGGCTTGGCGCAGGAGGGGTTTCCCGTGGTGCTGGTGCACGGGGGCGGGAAGGAGATCAGTGCGGAGCTGGAGCGGAAAGGATTGAAGGCCGTATTTGCCGGCGGATTCCGGGTGACGGATGAGGCGGCGATGAAGGTGGTAGAGGAGGTCTTGGACAAGAAAGTGAATCCCGGAATCGTGGCGAAACTGAACGAGCTGGGTGGAAAGGGGCGGGGAATCAGCGGCCGGAAGGTATTTCAGGCAAAAAAAGCGGCGAAAGTGGATGGAGTGGATCTGGGTCGGGTGGGGGAAGCGGAACGGTGTGAAACGGCGGAAGTGAGGAAGGCTTTGGCGGCTCAGGAGACGGCAGTGGTGAGTCCGGTGGGCCAGAGGAACGATGGCGGAGCGATGAACCTGAATGCGGATGTGGCCGCGGCGGCCTTGGCGGGGGCGTTACAGGCGGAGCAGCTGGTATTTTTATCGGACGTGCCGGGGTTGATGCGGGATCCGAAGAACGCAGCGACGCTGATCCGGGAGATCGGCGCGGCGGAACTGGCCAAACTCGAGAAGGAGGGGGTGATTAGCGGCGGAATGATCCCGAAGTGCCGGTCGGCGGCGGCGGCGCTGAAGCAGGGGCTGAAGAAGGTGGAGTTTGTGGACGGTCGGGTGGCGGGGAACCTTACGAATGTGGTCAAGGGTAAGGCGGCGCCTGGCACCGTTCTGAAGGCTTAGCTAGGCAACAATCTCCACCCGGGTGCCGACGGGGACAAGGGAGTAGAGTTCGACCACGTCGGAATTTTTCAGGCAGACGCAGCCGGCGCTGGCGGGGATGCCGATGAGGTCCTCGCGGTTGGTGCCGTGGATGTAGATGAAGCGGTCTTTGCTGGTGCGGTTCGAGGGTTCCTCTCCGTCGAGCCAAAGGATGCGGGTGAGGACGAGGTTTTTTTCCTCCACGGGATCGGTGGGCTGCCAGACACGGCCGGAGGGTTTGCGTCCGACGAATTGGGTGCCGGGAGCGGCACCATCCCCGATTTTTTGGCAGACGCGGTGCCAGCCGAGGGGGGTTTTATGGCTGTCCGGTTCCGAGCCGGTGCCCTTTTTGGCGGTGGAGACGGGAAAGGAGCGGGTAACGCGGCCGTCCTCGCTGATGAGGTCGAGGCGCTGGGCTGAGACGGAGACGCGGAGGTGCATGCGGTAAGTTTAAGTGGAAGTTGAAGTTGAAGTTAAGCGGGAAGCTTGAACACAGGTAGGCCCCTTTTGATAAAAGGGGCAGCCACTTCCATCGGAAGTGGCCTACCGGGTTTAAAGAGCGGACTAACTGGCTCCCTACAGAATTAAAGACCTTGGGTTTTGGTTCCTTCCGGGGAGAGGACAAGAAGGACGGGGCCGGGGGAGATGTGCCACCAATGGCCGGATTCGGAGCGTTCGGCGAGGGTGGTGAAACGGTATTGGTCCATGCGGATGCGGAGGTAGGTGGCGGGGGAGAGGATGGGCTGGCCAGGGGCGAGGAGGCCGGTCACGGCGGGGGAGCCGGCGCGGAGTTGTTTGATGAATTCGGCGAACCAGCCGGGGAGTTGGCCGCGTTCGGCGGAGAGGGCGGCGAACCACATTTGCCAATCGAGCCTTGGCTGGAAGGGGGCGACCTGGGGCGGGAGACGGTCCGGTGGGCCCGCCTTATAGCGGAAGAGGAGAGGTTGCCAGTCAGTACCGTTGGCACTGTGTTCAAGAACGAGTTCGGGGCGGCGTACGGTCATGACGGCGAAGAGGCCGTAGCCGGAGGTGAGATGCCACGGAGCGAAAGTTTTTTCCAGGGAACCGAGCAGGGGCAGGGACATGCGGGGGGCGAGTCCGGCGGTGGCGAGGAGAATGGGGAACGCCACGGAAAGTTGGATGAGGGCGGCGAGGGAGCAGAGGAGGCGCCAAGGGACGGGGGTCCAGGGAAGCGGAATGGTTGGGAGGGCAAGGAACCGGGGCCAGTAACGATTTTCGATAAGGGTGAGGGAGAGGGCGGCGGTGAGGAGGTTGAAGTAAGCGTAATTGCCGGTGAGAGCAACGAGGGCCATGAGGCCGAGGAAGGAGATACCGGCGATGAGGCGGACCCGGGGGTGGGGGATGAGGACGGCGAAAGGGATGAGGATTTCCGAGATCAGGGTGGCAAGGGTAGCGAGAGAGGAACCGGGGAGCTGGTGGGCGAACCAAGAGACGGGGTTGGGAATGGGTTGGGTGAAAAAGTGGTAGGACATGGCGGAGAGGTCGGCCCAAGTGGGGTCGCCGCTGAGAAGTTTGACGAGGCCGGAGCTGAGCATGAGGCGAAAGACAAGGAACCAGGCGGCGAAGCGAAGAAGTGCCGGCGGGGCATCCTGGCCGGAGGCGTGGGGGATCAGACCGGGTTTTTCCAGGAAGATGACGAGGAAGCCGGCCTCGAGTAGCAGCGTGTCCCACTGGAAGGAGAGGAAGTCTTGGCCGACGTTGACGAAGGAGAGCCAGCAGAGCCAGGCGAGGGCGGCGGAGAGGGGTCGCAACAGACCGAAGGTGAGGAGGACGGAGGCGATCAGGCCGGCAAAGGCAATGATGTGGAGGGAGGTGTTGGAGGCGCCGAAGATCCAGGTGAGGGAGGGGAGGGCCCATGGGGCTCCGGATCCGAGGGCTTGGGAGGCGCGGGAGAGGAGGTTTTCGGCTGGGAGGATGCCGTCGGTGCCGATCAAACCGGGAAACTGGAAGTAGAGGGATAAAAAAGCGAAGAAGTAGGAAAGCCCGGTCAGCCGGGCGAAGAACCAGAAGCCGAGGGAGTAGTTCAAGAGCCCTATTTTGGCCGTCCTACTTTCCTGGGAAAGCAGGATGATTTTTCATACCGGGGTCGGGGGTGGGTACGACCCCAAGGGTGGGGTCGGGGGTACCCCCGACCCCGAAAAAAACGGGCCTAGGCCGGGCGTAGGCCCGGCCCCGAAAAAAATAAAAAAAGTGAAAAAGGACCGCATCCTTTTTCAAAAACCGAAGTCTAATCCCTTATGAAGACAACCACACAAAACACAGCATGGAGATCCCAAGACAAAACCAACACCCCCCGCCCTAGCGGGAATGGGGAGCGCCGCGGCTCGGACGTTTCCGACCGCCTGCTGGCGTTCACCTCGACCCTGCTCGGGCTGGCGGGAAGCCTCCCCGAGGACCGGGCGGGCGGACACCTGGCAGAGCAGTTGCTCCGTTCCGGTACGGCCGCCTACTTCCGGCATGGGGAGGCGGAGGGTTCGCCCTCGGCGAAGGAGTTCGCGGACAAGTTCCGCGCGGCCCTCACCGAGCTGCGCATCTCGCGCCGGGCCCTGCAACTGCTGGAGAAGGCCGGTCTGCCCTGTGACGGGCAGGCGGTCCGCACGGCGTTGGAGGAGGTGGACATCCTGATCCGGATCTTCTTTTCCAGTATCCGAACCCTGGAGAACAAAGCGGCCGCCTGAGGAAACGGCCGCGCCGCGGCGGCCGGTCCGGATCCCCTGAAGAAGGGGAAGAGCCGGGCCGGCCGTCGCCGGCATTGTTCCCCCCGCGGGAACCGCCTACGATTGAAAGTGTAAGGAAATTATGGGCCTAGTTGCCATCTCCATGCCCCAGTTGGGGGAATCGATCGCCGAGGCGACCCTGATCCGTCTCAAGGTGAAGCCCGGGGACAAAGTGAAGGCCGACCAGGAAGTGGCCGAGGTGGAGACCAGCAAGGCGGTGATGAGCGTGACCACCAGTTACGGCGGGGTCTGGAAAGAGTGGAAGGCCAAGGAGGGTAAAAGTTATCCGGTGGGTTATGTGCTGGGCCAAGTGGAGGCGGCGGGGGTGACCTTGGAAGAGCCGAGCAAGAAGTCGCCTGCGACTGCGGGGGGCAAAAAGGCTGGGAAAGCAACGCTGGATAAAAAATCGAAAACAGCGGTCACGGTGACCCATGAAAACGGCTCCAATGGAAACGGGAGTGAGGTGTTGCCGACGATCACCGGTCTGCCCGTTCCGGCCAAGGCGGCGGGGGCGAGTTATCTGTCCCCACGGATGAAGGCACGAATCAACGAGCTGGGATTACACGCGGCCGACCTGGCTGGATTGGCTCCCAGCGGGGCAAAAGGACGGGTGACGATCGAGGATTTTGAGCGATTCATCGCCGACCTGGAAAAACAGAAGCTGACGCCGGCGTCCTCCATGCGGGTGGCGGTGGCGGATGCGATGCGGAGGAGTTGGACCCGACCGCTGGCCACGGTCGGCCGCGGGGCCCGAATGGATGCGGTCATGGCGCACCGAAAGAAGCATCCCGGGAAACCCGGGCCGACCCTGTATGCGGCGCGTGCCCTGGGAATTGCCTTGGGGGAGAACAGCGCTCCCGCGGGGCGGTTGGTGGGGAATCGGATTGTCCATCCAAGTTCCATTGATATTGGCTTTGCGGTGGAGGCGGAGGATGGGGTGTTGGTGCCGGTGTTGCGGAAAGTGAATCAGACTCCTTTGGACAAGATGTTGCCCGCCTACACGGATTTGATGAGACAGGCCAAGGAGAGGAAGTTGCCGGCCGATGCGGTGGGTGGATCCGTGGCGGTGGTCACGAACTACGGGACATTCGGGTTGGAGTGGGCCACGCCGATTCCTTTGCCGGAGCAGAGCCTGGTGCTGGGTTTGGGCGCGGCTAAGAAGGTACCGGCTTGGGATGAGGCGACAAACTCGTTCCAACCGGTCAACGAGGCGAGACTTACTTTAAGTTTCGACCACCGGGTTATCGACGGTGGGGCGGCGGGGCGGCTGTTGGCCCGGGTGGCGGAGTTGTTGCAGACGCCGGAGAAGCTTTAGGACGATTTGCGCCGGCGGAAAAACAAGGGAGCAGCGGCGAGGGAAAGAAAGGAAAGGGTGGAGGGTTCAGGCACGCTTGTCACAGAGAGGTTAAGAGCGTTTGCGGGGATCGCCGGGTCATATTGATTCACATAAGTGCCGCCAAGGTTTGCTAATGTCATGCCCCTGGTTTCGGGAGCAATGCCCGAACCCGCCGAGCTCGTGCCGATGAAGGAGCCGGTCATGTTCAGGCTGAACTCCCCATTGGGAAAGTTGTTGATATTAAAGTTGGGGTTCGGTTGGTCCTGAATAAAAACCTGCAAGGTAGCAAGGTTAGAGCTTTTAGAAATCCACATAGTGATTCCGATATTGGAGTCTACAGGGTGGGTAATTCCGTTGCGGACAGCGTTACCTGAAGCGGAAAAGCCCATCAGATTAAAATCAAAATTGCTGGCAAAAGAGTTGCCTACCGGGTTGTCATACTGGGTGGAAAAACTCCAATACTCGTTTATGTAGGATGGTCCGCTTCCAGTTTCCCCTGACCCAAACCCGTGGGCAGGCACTACTCCGGTGAGGGTGAAGGTTCCCGATGTCGACCCGGAAAAAGAGCCTTGGTCGAAGTTAAGTTGCAGGTTTGCCGCCTGGACCAAAGGGGTCAGGGCCAGTAGCAGGATGGAGAGGATCAGTTTCACCAAGCGGATCGGTTTTTGCGGCGGCGGAGAAGAAGGGGGAGGGCCGAGAGAAGGAAGAGAGAAACTATGGAAGGTTCCGGGACCGTAATGGTGAAGCTGCCGCCAGGATCATCTTCTCCTGAGTTGTAAGTCCCGGCGAGATTGTCGAAGGTGATCCCTTGGGAGGCGGGGGTTTGTCCGGAATTGACACTGCTATTAACACCAAAAGTTCCAGAGATGTCTACCACAGCGGATGCAAACGGATTGTAGAAGGTCGCAGCAGGAGTTGGGCCCACATAAACTTTAATATTCGGTTTCCGATCGAAAATTTGAACCCATAGAGCCCGGGACTCAGTTAGGACTTGATGAGTAAGCCCATCCCGAACCGCAGTGCCAGTAGCATCGTAACTTTCCAGCGTGAAATAGTAGTTATCGGGGAGGTTGGCGGAGTTGCTTCCCCGGTAATAGGTCCCAAAATCGTAGGAAGTTATGCCAACACCATCCCCATCATTGATGGCCGATTGGCCACCCAGATCCAGCCCACCCAAAACCATTCATCTGCATTTCTCCGGTTAGGCGGAAAGTGCCGGAGGTGTTGATCCCAAAACTCGTTTCGTTAAAGGTGAGTTGAAGATTTAGCGCATAGCTCAAATTCGTAAGGGCCAGAAGGCAGATGATCGGCAAAATCCTCATACCCAAACAGTAGGATGGGAGGACACTTTTTTCTAGGGCTTATTTGTTTTGCTTAACCCATTCATAGACAAAGGCTTTAAGCCCTAGAAGCCAAGCGGACGGCGATTTCGGCGGACAGAAGAACAAGGGGTAGACCTCCCCCTGGATGGGTAGTGCCACCGACGAAGTAGAGGTTTTTGAGTAAGGGAGAGCGGATCGGGGGGCGGAGAAAGGAAGGCACCATTCCGTGCGAGGCCCAGCCGTAAAGAGAACCGCCCACGACGGCATCGCGGGTTTCAAAATCGGCCGGGGAGAACCACTCCTTGTGAACGACCCGCTTGGCCAGACCGGGCAGAAACTTTTCATCAAGGATCCGGATGATTCGATCAGTGTAAGCAGGCGACTCCTTGGCCCAGTCAATGCTTTCGGTCTCCGCCGGGGCGTTGACCAGCAGGAAGTAGTTGTCGTGATCGGGCGGGGCATCGGCGGGCTGGGAGCGGGCACTGAGACAGAGATAGATGGTAGGATTTTCGGCCGGGCGCTTCTCCCGGAACATCTGTTGAAACTCGAGCGGGTAGTTGTCGGAAAAGAAGATGTTGTGGTGACCCAGCGATGGATCCTTGCCCTTCACGCCGAGCAGCACGACAAATCCGGAGATGGCCCGCTGGGGCTTAGCGATTCTTTCTGCCATGACCTTGGCCTCGGGGTGGAGAATGGTTTGCTGATAAGCGCGCAACACGTCGCCGTTGTGGAAAATTAGGTCGGCCGGAAAGTGGTAACCGTTCTCCAATGTGACTCGATGGGCTTCAATGGAAGCCACCTCGGCCTTGGTGCGGATTGCCACCCCGTTTTTCTGGGCGAGGGCTAGAAGGGTTTCTGCCAGCCGTCGAATGCCACCTTGGATAAACCAGCCACCAAAGCGGGCTTGGACGTATGGAATCACGGCGAAGGTGGCCGGGGTGAGTTCGGGGTCGCTGCCGTTGTAGGTGGCAAAGCGCTGGAGAAACTGCTGAAGGTGGGGGTCCCGGTAGAATTTCCGGGAGGCAGAGGCGAGGGAACGCCAAGGACTCATCGCCGGCAGATGCCGTAAAAGTGGAATCAGGCGTGGGTCCAGAACCTTGCGCCAAACCTCCGAAGGATCGCTCTCCAGGAAAGCGGATGCGGAGAGGTTGTAGAGGCCCTCGGCGTGACGGAGCAGCCGGGCGGAGTCAGGCCGCGACCAGAAAAACTCGTTTTCGTCGAACTGGTAACCGTCGGCCCACCGGTAGCGGCAGGTGGGGGAGAGGGGCTCCAGCTTGAGGTAATCTTCTCGTTTCTCGCCAAGGTCGGCAAAAAGTCGGTCGAGAATCTGGGGCATGGTGAAAAGGGAGGGACCGAGATCCCAGCGAAAGCCGTCGGCCCGACGCTCCGAAACTTTTCCCCCGACGGTTTCATTCTTTTCCAGCAGAACCACCTGGGCGCCGGCTTTTCTAAGTCTTAGGGCGGTGGCGAGTCCGCCGATCCCGCCGCCCACCACCACGGCCCGCTTTCCGGCCAGGCGATTTTTCATTTCGGCCTCCGCTCCCACAGGTGCAGCAGGCAGGAGGAGAACTCCTGCGGCTGTTTTTTGATTTTTGCCTCAAGCTGTTTCAATGGGAACCACTCCAGGTCGGCGACCTCTGCCGGATCGGGTTGGAAAGGGCCGGGGTGGATGGCGCGGTAGAGCCAGACGAACTCCTGGTCGGTTTCCCGGCAGGCCGGGAAGTAGCCGACCCGCCCGAAGTCACGGCAGGAGCTGGCGGGCACGCCGATCTCCTCGGGAATTTCCCGGAGCATGGCCGTGTCGTACTCCTCGCCGGTATTCACGTGTCCGCTCACGCTCGAGGTCCACTTGCCAGGCTCGCGGTCCTTGGAAAGCGAGCGGCGCTGCAGGAGGATTTGGCCGGCCGGGTCGTAGAGCCAGAGGTGGACGGCCCGGTGGAGCAGGCCGCGGGCGTGAATTTCCGAGCGGGGGGCCGAGCCGATCACACGGTCGGACGCGTCCACGATGTCAAACCGCTCGTCCACACTGTTCATAGAGTTGCCACCATTCGGAAGGATCGAGCTCCTCGGCCCGGCGGGCGAGATCAACGGGCAGAACCCGCTTGAGCTGTTTGCGGCGCTGGGAAAAGCCTTTCCGGACAAAGGCGTAAA
>JBILFP010000008.1:0-28081 GCA_044351535.1 Methylacidiphilales bacterium | reverse complement strand
TTTGCCTTTGTCAGTCACCTTCTCCAACTCCCCAACGGTCATCCCAAACTTACTTAATCTTAATCTTAATCCTAATCGATCTCCCCCTTCCAACTTCCCCCTCCACCCTTTAAGGTTGGAAAGCCATGCCTCGCCGGACTGACATCCAATCCATCCTGATCATCGGTTCTGGCCCCATCATCATCGGTCAGGCCTGTGAATTCGACTACTCCGGCGTCCAGGCTTGCAAAGCCCTCCGCGAGGAGGGCTACCGGGTGATCCTCGTCAACAGCAACCCGGCCACCATCATGACCGATCCGGAATTCGCCGACCGCACCTATATCGAGCCCATCACCCCGGAGGTCGTTGAACATATCCTCGCCAAGGAAAAACCGGACGCTCTCCTCCCCACTCTCGGGGGCCAGACCGCCTTGAACACCGCCATGGCCCTGCACGAATCCGGCGCCCTCACCCGGCACAACGTCAAACTGATCGGCGCCCAGGTCGAAGCCATCCGCAAGGGTGAGGACCGCCAACTCTTCAAGGACTGCATGGAAAAGATCGGCCTCGAGTGCGCCCGCTCCGCCACCGCCCACAACATGGAGGAGTCCCGCGCCGCCATGGCCAAGATCGGCACCTTCCCCCTCATCATCCGGCCTGCCTTCACCCTCGGCGGCACCGGAGGCGGCATCGCCTACAACCGCGAGGAGTTTGAGGCCATCGCCGCCAAGGGCCTCGATGCTTCCCCTACCTCGGAAATCCTTGTCGAGGAATCCCTCCTCGGTTGGAAGGAATACGAGATGGAGGTGATGCGCGACCGGGCCGACAACTGCGTCATCATCTGCTCGATCGAGAACTTTGACCCCATGGGGGTCCACACCGGGGACAGCATCACCGTCGCTCCGGCCCAGACCCTCACCGACCGCGAATACCAGCGCATGCGGGACGCCTCCTTTGCCGTCATCCGGGAAATCGGCGTCGAGACCGGCGGCTCCAACATCCAGTTTGCCGTCTGCCCAAAAACTGGCCGGATGGTCGTGATCGAGATGAATCCCCGCGTCTCCCGCTCCTCCGCCCTCGCCTCCAAGGCCACCGGTTTTCCCATCGCCAAGATCGCCGCCAAATTGGCCGTCGGTTACACCCTCGACGAACTGAAGAACGATATCACCCGGGAAACCCCTGCCTCCTTCGAGCCCACCCTCGATTACGTCGTCACCAAGATCCCTCGCTTCACCTTTGAGAAGTTCCCGGGGGCCGAACCCGTCCTGACCACCTCGATGAAAAGCGTCGGCGAGGCCATGGGCATCGGCCGCACCTTCCGCGAATCCTTTATGAAGGCCCTCCGATCCCTTGACCTCAAGGGTCTCGAAGGCCGCCTCGACCTAGGCTCCCGCACCCCGCCCGTTCCTGAGGACCATCTCACCAAGCAACTACGGACGCCCCACCCCTCCCGGCTCTGGTACCTCAGCCACGCCTTTAACCGGGGCTGGACCGTGGAGAAAATCCACCAGATCACTGCCATTGATCCCTGGTTCCTCGACAACCTTCGCGAAATCACCGAGATCGCCCGCCGGATCGAAAAGGAGTCTTGGCTGGGCAACCCTGCCGCCCTTCCCCTCCTCCGCGAGGCCCGTCTGGCCGGGTTGGCCGATCTGGACCTCGCCCGCCTCCTCCCCGGACCCGACACTGAGCTGGCCACTCGTGCCCGGGCCGTCCGGGCTTGGCGGGAAAAACAGAAGCTTCTGCCCACCTACCGCCTCGTCGATACCTGCGCCGCGGAGTTCGAGGCTTACACGCCCTACTACTACTCCACCTACGACGCGGATGACGACGAATCCCGCCCCACCCAAAAGCCCAAAATCATTATCCTCGGTGGCGGTCCCAACCGCATCGGCCAAGGTATCGAGTTCGACTACTGCTGCGTCCACGCCAGCTTCGCCCTCCGCGAGGACGGCTTCGAGACCATCATGGTCAACTCCAACCCTGAGACCGTCTCCACCGACTACGACACCTCGGACAAACTCTACTTCGAACCACTCACTGCCGAGGACGTCATCCATATTTATCGGGCCGAGAATAAAGACGATCTCGTCCGGGGCATCATCCTCCAGTTTGGCGGACAAACTCCCCTGAACCTGGCCTCGGAACTCCAGGCCGCCGGTCTGCGCATTCTGGGCACCCCCGTGGAAGCCATCGAACGGGCAGAGGACCGCAAACTCTTTTCCACCCTCCTCGACAAGTTGGGCCTCCGCCAGCCGCCCAATGGCACCGCCAACAATCCGGACGAAGCGGTCGCCATCGCCAAAAAGATCGGTTTTCCCCTTCTTCTCCGCCCCTCCTTTGTTCTCGGCGGCCGCGCCATGCGGATCGTGTACTCGGAGGACGAGGTCCGGAACTACATGCAGGAGTGCACCGAGGTGGCTCCCGGTCGACCCGTCCTGCTCGACCGCTTCCTCGAGGACGCCACCGAGGTGGACGTCGACTGCGTGGCCGACGGCAAGGACGCCGTCATCGGCGCGGTCATGGAACACATCGAACAGGCGGGCGTGCACTCCGGCGACAGCGCTTGCGTCATCCCCAGCCACTCCCTCCCCCCCAAGGTCATCGACGAGATTCGCTCCGCCACCCTCGCCCTCGCCCGTGAATTGGGGGTCCGCGGTCTAATGAACATCCAGTTCGCCGTTCAGAAGGGCACCGTCTACGTCCTGGAGGTTAACCCCCGCGCCTCACGCACCGTCCCCTTTGTCAGCAAGGCCATTGGCAAGCCCCTTGCAAAAATTGCCGCCCGGGTGATGTCCGGAAAAACGCTCCGGGAGCTCGGCTTCACCTCGGAGATCGTTCCTTCTCACTTCTCCGTCAAGGAAGCCGTCTTCCCGTTTGCCCGCTTCCCCGGCACCGACATCCTCCTTGGCCCCGAAATGAAATCGACCGGCGAGGTCATGGGCATCGATAAGTCCTTCGGCCTGGCTTACGCCAAGAGCCAGATGGCCGCCCAACCGGCCCTGCCCCTTACCGGCACCATTTTCCTTAGTGTGCGGGACAGCGACAAAACCGCCGCCGTCCGCCTCGGCAAAGGACTGCACGATCTGGGCTTCCGGATCGTCTCCAGCAAAGGCACCGCCCGTCAGTTAGCCGATGCCGGTATCCCCGTCACTCCCCTGCTCAAACTCTCCGAGGGCCGTCCCAACGTGGTCGACCTCATGAAAAACCGGGAAATCACCCTGGTCATCAATACCCCGGCCGGGGCGGTCGCCCGCAACGAGGAGGTGCAGATCCGCACCTGCGCCCTCTCCCAGCGGATTCCCGTGATGACCACCATCGCCGCCGCCGAGGCCAGTCTCGAGGGCATCCGCTCTCTCCGCCAACACGGCCTCACCGTCCGCGCTCTCCAAGACTACCACTCTTGATTTAGGTGGGTGCTGAGCCCAGTTGCTCCATACTTCCGTAAACGTAATCGTAAACCTAAACAAAAGACTCCACGGCTCCTAACCGATGATTCGAAATTTAATCTTCGACTGGTCCGGCACCCTCGTGGACGACCTCACCCCCGTCCTGGAGGCCACCAACCGGGTCTTTGCCGCCCACGGGAAACCCCCCTTCGACCGGCAGGCCTTCCGGGAAAAGTTCTACCTGCCCTACGAAGGTTTCTACAAAGAGCACATTCCCCACGCCCCCCTCCACGAACTGGAGGAAATCTTCCGGGAGGTCTTTCGGGAACTGCACCACTCCGTCACCCTTCTGCCTGGGGCGCGAGAGATCCTTGAATACTGCCACTCCCGTGACCTGCCGGTCTTTCTTCTTAGCACCGTTCACGAGGCCGACTTCGATGACCAGTCCCGACGCCTGGGCGTGAACCACTTCTTTCGCGAGGCCTATGCCGGCGTGCCCGATAAACGGGACGCCATCCACGGCATTCTCAAGGATCATAACCTCCGGCCGGAAGAGACCCTTTTCATCGGCGACATGGAGCATGACATCGCCACCGCCCGCCACGGCGGCATCCGCTCCTGTGCTGTCCTCACCGGCTACGACTCCCTCGCTAAACTCCAGAAGGCCCTACCCGATCACATCGCACCGGACATGTTCGCGGTCACCGAAATTCTGAAGCGCCACTCCGTTCCGGAACCCCTGCCCCCGATCCCCACCGTCGGCGGCCTGATTGTCGGTCCCGACAAGAAACTGCTCATGCTGCACACCCTCAAATGGTCCGGCCTTTGGGGAATTCCCGGCGGGAAGATCAAGCCGGGCGAACCGGCCGAAAAGGCGCTGAAGCGGGAAATCTTGGAAGAAACCGGCCTGAAAATCACCGGCATCGAGTTCGCGTTGGCTCAGGACTGCATTCGCTCCAAGGAATTCTACAAACCCGCCCACTTTGTCCTCCTCAACTACCTCGCGAAAACCTCCCAGAAAAAGGTCACCCTCAATCCCGAGGCCGACGATTACCGCTGGTGTACCCTTAAGGAGTGCTATCAGCTCAAGCTGAACACCCCCACCCGCATCCTGCTGGATTGGTTTAAGGCATCGAAACCCAAGCTTGGTAGGGCGGGTTGTCCCTAACCCGCCTCATTCACAATTCATCTCCTGAAGGCGACTTCAGCCTAATCTTAAACCGACAATCCCTCTCGCATTTCACCTACCTCTTTTCACCTATCCAAGGCACTGACTGCGATCTCAAATTTCCTTTCTACCTTCCGCCTTTCACCTTCCACCTGACTCCAAATTCCTCTTTCTTTCTTCATAAGCCGTCGAATGATCAATCCATGAGCTGGCAACCCTTCCCCTACAAGATCGACGCCAAAGCCGGGCAGACCCTCTACTTCTGCTCATGTGGTCAGACCAAAAATCCGCCCTACTGCGACGGCTCTCACAAAGGCTCCGGTAAGGCCCCCCGTTCCGTGAAGATCGAGAAAGACGGCCCCGTCTGGGCCTGCGGTTGCGGCAAATCCAAAAATCTCCCCTTCTGCGACGGCTCGCACAAAAGCTGAATCTTTTTAAACAGGTAGGGCGGGTTATCCCTAACCCGCCTCATTCAGACTTCATCGCCGGTAGACCACTTCAACTTAAACCTACATTCCCCCTAACTTCCATCTGCGATCTCCCATCTTCCCAACCAACTTAATCTTAATCTTTCCACCTAATCTGCGCGGGGCTCTGCCCCGTAAAAGCCCCGCGGAATCAGCGCGTCCCCATGCCGACACCCTGCACCGTCTGAAACAACTTCCCTTCCGTCTTGATCGACGGGGCGATGATGATTTCCGTCTCCTGAAACTCCCGGATCGATTTGGCGCCGACGTTGCCCATGCAGGTGACAATCGCACCCACCAGGTTTTGTGACCCGTCGTCCAAGGTTGCCGGACCAAACAGGATCTGACGAAGGCTTCCCGTAACCCCGACTTTGATCCGCGTGCCCCGCGGAAGATTCGCATGGGGCGTGGCCATGCCCCAATGGTTCCCCTGCCCCGGTGCCTCCTCAGCCCGGGCAAAAGCGCTGCCAATCATCACCGCGTCCGCCCCGCACGCAAAGGCCTTGCAGATATCCCCACCTTTGTTCATGCCGCCATCCGTAATGATCGGCACATACCGCCCGCTCTTCTTGTGATAGGCGTCCCGGGCGGCCGCACAGTCCACCGTGGCGGTCACCTGCGGCACTCCCAGCCCCAGAACCCCACGAGTCGTGCAGGCCGCACCCGGTCCCACACCAACCAAAAGACCTGAAATCCCCGCCTCCATCAACTCCAGGCTCACCCCGTAGGTGACCGTGTTGCCGACCACCACCGGGATCTTCATCGATTTGCAAAACTTGGCCAAATCCAGCGTTTTGTATTCCGAGGAAATGTGCCGGACCGTGGAAACCGTCGACTGCACCACAAAAATGTCCGCCCCTGCTTTCTGGGCAATGGCCCCGTACTTCTCCGCCTTCTGGGGGATCGAGGAAACCGCCGCCACGATCCCGGCTTTTTTCATCTCTTTGACCCGTTTCGCGATCAGCTCCTCCTTGATCGCCGGGATGTACATCTTCTGGATTAGGTGCGTGCTGGTGTCCTTGTCCGCCTTGGCAATCTGCGAAAGCACGTCGGCTGGGTTTTCATACCGGGTCTGCACCCCCTCCAGATTCAACACCGCCAATCCGCCCATCTTCCCCATCGCCACGGCGAACTTCACATCCACCACCCCGTCCATGGCCGAGGCCAGAATCGGCACCTTGAACGTATGCTCCCCGATCGAGAACTCCGTGTTGACCTCGCTCGGGTTGACCGTCACATCCCCGGGGACGAGGGCGATCTCGTCAAACCCGTAGGTGACGCGTGCTTTCCGGTTCCGTCCGATCCACATGCCCATCGCTTAGCTCCTTTCAGCAGGGGGGGTTGCCACGGGATGCCGGGCGCCGCAACGGCGGCAGCGCAGGGTGTGCCAGGCGTGTTCCCGAGGGTTGCGCGCCCCGCAATGCGGGCAGGAAACCGTCTCCCGGTATTTGCGGAATAGGCGCGAGGCTTGCCATCCGCCAAACATCCACAAAACAAAAACGATGCCAAGAAAAAGGCAGAGGTAGCCCAGAAGAAGTTGTGAAGGAGTCAGGCTCAAGGCTTTCCGTTCCCTGGGGGCTCCACCGCCCACAACACCCGCACCCGTCCCCACTGGATCCACTGCCCCGGTGCCGGCTCGAAACGCCAGGCCCTCAGCAACCCGGAAGCCTCCCGGTCCACCGCCGGGTCACCGCTCGTGCCTTCAAGGAACACATACCGCACCGCCCCGTCCTCATCCACGCCAACCCGGGCGGTGGTCGGCTCCAGCGCACTCGTGCTTTTCATGGATGGCAATTCCAGGGTCGATGTCGCTTTTCGGTTTTTCAGATCCCCCGTGATTTCAAACCAGCTTTCCAGCACGGGTCTCCCCTTGGCCGGCCCCGCCTTTGGCAACAGCGCGCTTCGGTAGGTTCCCAGCGCCGTTTCCGCCCGCACCGCCAGGGGGGCATCCGCCCCGACTTGAGCCGGCCGAAAAGTGCCGGCCGGCGCCGGGGTTTGGGCAGACCAGGTCGTGTCCTGCCAGGGCAAAGTCACCGCTTCGGCCAACCGGGGCGGCGGGTTTTGGGGATAGACAATGGCCGAAGGTTCAAAAATCTGTGCGTACCCGCCGGGAAGATCCTCCTCGGCCACCAGCACCACCTTGCCGGGACTCGGAGGCGGGATGGGGGCAAACTCCCCGGGATCACGAAAGAGTGAAAAAGCCAATGCATGCGCGCTCAGGGAAAGAATCAGAAACCCGGCCAAACGACGGCCGGACCGTGTCTTCGGTCCCGGCAGGGTTAATTTCATTTGGAAATGCCGTCGGATTTCGAGGCCAAGACCGCGGACAGTCCGTTCTGCACCACCACATCCAACAACTGCGTCACCACCCCATGCCGTAACTCCCGGTCGGCCCGGATCACCACCGCCGCCCGCGGCTCCGCTTTGGCGATCCGTGCCAGTTCCACCCGCAATTTGGCCAGATCCGTCACCCGGTCATTGAAGAAGATCTGCGGCTTCAGTCCGGCCGTGGCTGTGATCACATAACGGGTGTCGGCGACCCCGCCCTTGGACTGTCCGGGGGAAGGCGGATCGATCACGATCCCGGGCTGAAAAACAAAACTGGAGGTCAGTAGAAAAAAAATCAGCAGGAGCAGGATCACGTCCACCAGCGGGGCCACGTCGAGCGGTCCCCGTAGGACCCGCGCGCTGGTCCGAACCTTCACGCCGCCGGTTTCTCCGCCCGGGGCTCCGTCGTGACGGGCGTCACCACTGCGGTCGACCGCCCGCGACCGCCCTCCTTGAGAATCTGAACCATCTCGATGCCCGCACGCTCCATGTCCTGAACCGCCCCGTTCATCCGGGAAACCAGGAAGTTGTAGGCCACGTAAACCGGAATCGCCACCACCAAGCCCCCCGCGGTGGTCAACAGGGCCTCCCAGATGCCGCCTGCCAACTCACCCACGGGAACCGTCCCTCGCGCCAGATTCACCGTCTGAAAAACCCGGATCATCCCCGTCACGGTTCCCAGCAGGCCGAGCAGCGGAGCGATGTAACCCACCGTCGCCAGGATCGAAAGATTCTTTTCCAGCCTTGGTACCTGCAGTTGCGCTACCTCCTGCAGCGCCTCCCTTAGATCCGCCAAGGGCAGGTCTCGCTTCAATAGGGCCGCCTGCACGACCCGTACGGCCGGACCATGGGCCTCGTCACAACGTTCCAAGGCTTCGGTGTAGCGTCTCTCCTTCACCAGGGCGTTGATGCCGTCCAAAAAAGGATCCAACGGCACGCCCATCTTTCGATACTCGTAAATTCTCTCCAAAAAGACCGCCACCGCCACGATGCTCGCCCCCAGGATGACCCACATGATGGGTCCACCCAGCCGCAGGAGTTCAAACAGGGTCGACGGCATCTTTCCTTTCTATCCCTTCCCCGCCCGGGAGGCGATCCTGCGGGCGATCTCGTCCGCCATCGCCGTGGTCCCCACGCTCTTCTCTCCCGGCGCCGCGATATCCCCGGTTCGCCAACCATCCCGAATCGCCCCGGCCACCGCCGCACGGGTGGAATCCGCCGCCGCCCGGAGTCCAAAACTGATCTCCAGCATCATGGCGAGGGAGAGGATCTGGGCAATCGGGTTGGCGATTCCCTTCCCGGCGATGTCCGGAGCCGACCCCCCCGCCGGTTCATACAAACCAAAACTCCCCTGCCCCAGCGAGGCGCTGGGCAACATCCCCAGCGAGCCCGCCACCGCCGCCGCCTCGTCGCTTAAAATATCCCCGAACAGATTCTCGCAAAGTAGCACGTCGAACCGGCCGGGATCCCGCACCAGCTGCATCGCCGCATTGTCCACATAGATGAAATCCAGCGTGATCCCGGGATGCTTGGCCGCGATAGCCTTGACCGTTTTTCGCCACAGCAGGCTGGTTTCCAGCACGTTCGCTTTGTCCACCAAGGTGACCCGTTTTTTTCGCCCGGCCGCTGCCCGGAAGGCCACTTCAGTGACCCGCTCAATCTCGTGGGTCTCATAGACCATCGTGTCCACCGCCCGCTCACCGGAACCTTTTTTCACGGTCTCCTTGGGCTGGCCAAAATAGAGCCCGCCGGTCAGTTCCCGCACCACCAGTACGTCAAAACCACCGGCCACCCGGTCAGCCCGCAGGGGCGAGCAGCCCGCCAATTCAGGATACAACACCGCCGGCCGCAGGTTGGCGTACAGCCCAAAGATTTTTCGCAACGGCAGCAGCGCGGCTCTCTCCGGCTGTTCGTTGGGTGGCAAAGATTCCCATTTCGGCCCGCCCACACTTCCAAACAGAACCGCCGTGGAGGATTTGCACAACTCCACGGTCTCGTCGGGGAGCGCTTTTCCTTTGGCATCGATCGCCGCCCCGCCAACCAACCCCTGCTTCCACTCGATTTTGAACCCGTGGCTGTTTTGGACGGCTTCGGCCACCTTGAGCGTCGCATCCATGACTTCCGGGCCGATTCCGTCCCCGGATAAAACCGCCACCCTGCCCTTCGCCTCTGCCATCCATCATTCCTAAATCGTTGACCCCGCCGACTCAAGCATTCGACACCCCCTCATCCTTTTTCTATCTTTCACGCATGGCCCTCTCCCCGGCTGAATCCCGCCTTCACTCCGCCTTGGCCGAATATCTTGATACCGTCGGCCAAGGAAGGGCGGGATCTCCGCATCCCGCCTGGACCGAAAAACTGAAAACTTCCATGTTCACCCTCGAAACCCTCGAGTCCGAACTCTCCTCCCATCTCGACCCACGTCTCCGTCACTTCCTGGAATCGAAAAGCTACCGGAAGGCCCACGACTACCTGTCAGCACTTTCCTCGGCGGGACTGGCCAATCCACCCACCTCTCGCCAAGCTTGTTCCAAGTGAGCGCCGAAGCCCGTTACTACTACGTCGACGCCCAGAATCAGGCCACCGGCCCGATCGCCATGGCCGGACTTCTGGCCCTGAAGGCCGCTGGAACCGTGACCGATGCCACTCTCGTGGTCGTAGAAGGCGGCACGGAATGGGTCGCTTTCTCCATCCTGAAACCAGCCGCCACCAACCCAACCCCCGCGCCAGCACCAGCAGCCGCTCCCCAGCCTGCCGCTAGCCCTGCTCCGGCTTCCCACTCCTCTGTAGCGACCTCTCCTTCATCTTCATCGGCATCCGCTGCGGAGCCGCTCTGGGCCTCCCAACTCACCCAAAAGATTGATCAACTCACCGCTGCCATGGACAAGCTCGCTGCGGTTCTTGAGAAATCCCGCCCAGCGGTGAATCCCGCACCGGTTTTGGCTCCCGCCACGGCCGCTCTGCATGCGGAAAAGATCAATCTCAATCCCGCACCCAAGCCTGGCATCGCCGCCCAAATTCCTGCCTCTGCCCCCGGCGTTGTCCCCCGCCCCACTCCCCTCCCAGCCGGCGTCCCCATCACTACCCCGAAACCTGCCGGCCTACCCGTAGCCGCTCCCCGCCCTGGCACCGGCACAACACTTTCTCCCCTTGCCGTCCCCGCCAACGCCCAAAAATCCGCCCTCCCCCTCCCCGCTCTCGGCAAAGCCCCCGGACCCGCCCCTGCTCCCGCAACTGCCAAAGGCAACATCTTCTCCAAATTCCTTAAAAAATAATCTGGAAATTTGGTAGGGCGGGTTGTCCCTAACCCGCCTCATTCATGCTTCATCGTCGGTAGATCACTTTTGATAATCCCCACGCGTGAGCGGCAAGCTATCCCATCGCGGAGCGGGAAACATGGATGGGCGGGGGTGGGTCCGAGCGGCCCAAAAGTGGCTAAGATCAATCTTTCCTCCCTGAAAACCTCTTAAACTTAAACGTAATCCAAAAACCAGTCCGGCAGGGCGACCCTTCCTCAAGGTCACCCTGCCGGATTTTCCTTACCCCTTCTTCGTCTCTTGAGCTTCCTTTTCCGCCTTCCGCGCCGCTTTGGCCGCTTGCCGCTCCTCGGGATTGAGACGTCCGTCCCCATCCTTATCGAATTTGGCGACCACCTCTTTTCGCTTCGCCTCCATCTCGGTCCGGCGCGCGGCTTTTTCGGTTTCGCTCAGCTTGCCGTCCCCGTCCTTGTCATATTTTCCCTGCAGCCTCTTGAAGGCGTCCTTGCGGGCCGCCTCCTTCGCCGCCGTCTCCTGGGCATCCAGTTTGCCGTCCTGATTGACATCAAACCGCTTCTCCCAACGGTTCAGTTTGCCCTCACCCTGGGCCTCTTCGGCCAACAGGCGGGGACTCAGGTTCCACAATGAAATGGCGAGCAGACCCAAGGTCACCCCGCCCCGGTATTTTCTGATGTTTGTCTTCATATAGGATTAGACTTCGAAAAACGGTTTTGGATGCGGTCCATAAAAAATATTTTTTCCGCTCCAGTCGCTGGACTTTTCGTTAACGTTCACCTTTCACGTTCACGACACTTTAAGTCCCTTACGACGTAACTTTAAGGCCTTTTCTTTCTCCTTCCTGCTTAACAACTTAAACTTGGCCTCCTTCCCCATCGCCTCACTTCTATTCTTCGCCCTCCACTTCTTGATCAACCTCACCGGCAACCGGCTACGTGTGTACTTTCCACCCTTGCCCGCCTGGTGCGACCTCACCCTCTTGGCCAAATCATTCGTCCACCCCGTGTAGTACGACCCATCCCCACACTCCAACACATACACCCAGCAGCTCCTCACCTTCTTCATCTTCATCTTAATTTTACTCTCGTCGTTCACCTTCACGTTCACGAAGTATTCAAAAGTCCCTAACAGCCTACCGCCTGTAACCCGTAGCCTCTCCTCATCCTCATCCTAATCCTCCCGCCTAATCCAGTTTGATCTCCCCTGCTTGATCTTCGCACGTCGTCGCTTCGTTTCGACCATCTGCTTTTTGGTCACGCGGCTCCGTTTCGCCTTCCGACTCCTCTCCCTCGATCTTTCCGCCTCCGCCCGCTGCCTTGCCCTCCGCTCCCGTAACGCCAACGCCTCGATCAACCTTTCCCTGGCCCGCAATCGGTTTGCCTCCCTCGTCCTCTCCTCTTGCGCCACCACCCGGATCCCCGTCGGCACGTGCCGCAACACCACCTTCGTCTCCACCTTCTGCACATTCTGCCCGCCCCGCCCCCCCGACCTCGAAAACTCCTCCACCAAATCCCTCTCTTCAATCTTCAAGGGATCTTACTCCATTCGAGAATTTCTCGTTTACGAATACGTTTACCTTTACGAGGTCGGTCATCCTTAAATCCACACGTAAACGTAAACCTAAACGTAAACGAACCGTCTACTTCTTCTTCCACTTTCCGTCGTCCGCTTGCACCCATTCCCCCGGATAACTCCCCTCTCTCGCCCGCTCCGCAAACTCCTTCGCATACTCCTCCACGGTCTTCCCCTCCACCTCCGCCTTCTCCCGGAACAACTTCTCCCGCGCCGCGTTCTCCTTGGCCACGACCGACTTCGCATAGTCCGCATACGTCGGATCCTTCGGCACCTCCTTCAACACCAGCAACCCGTCCCGACCCTCCCCCGCCTTCCGGTCATTCTTTAGCTCCTGCACCTGGTGCGACAACATCCGCCGCTCCTCCGCCGCACTCAGGGGCGACTCCTCCCCCTTGGCCGAAATGCCCCCCTTGTTCTCCACATCCACCTTCATCTTCACATCCACCTGCAACGGCTCCGGCGTGTTCAGGTTCACCTGCGCACACCCCGCCAAACCCATCGCCAGCCCCACGCTGAAAATCGACCTCATCCGCCCAATCTATCGCCAAGGCCTGAATACCTCAACATTCACCCTCCGGTAGGGCCGACCGTCCCGGTCGGCCGATCGTCACTTCAAACTCCGAACCTCACGCTTCGGTAGGGACGCCCAGTCCCGAGTCCGCGAGGGCTGGTCGTCCGATCGTGACTTCAAATTTTACACCTCAATCTCCGGTAGGCCACTTTTGATAAAAGTGGCTGTTTTCGGCTAAGTAACTCTCATCTGTAGGACCCCGATCTGCCCTTTTTCTCTTTTCGCCTTCCGCTTTCCGAATTTCCCCAACCTTCATCTTAATCTTAATCTTAATCTCATGGCTCGCTCCCGCCTCATCCTCCTCACTTCTGCACTCACCGTCTTCGTCTCCGTTCTCGTTCCGTCATTGCCGCTTCGCGCCATCCTCCTCTTCACCGGCGGTTCGACCACAATCTCCTCCGCCCGCTGGCTCGACTTTGCCCTCCTCGAGGTCCGCGGCATCCACTACCGCGATGCCCTCCGCATCGACGCCCTCACCCTCCGCCTCTCCCCCCAAATACTCCTCGGCCGCATCCCCGAGGTCCGCCTCTACCAGGCCCGCGGCTGGCTCAGCCGCCTCGCCCCCCCGGCCTCCGGCCGCACCGCCGGCCGCTTCCCCCTCCCCCTCACCATCCAGAAGCTCTTCATCACCGACTCCACCCTCCTCATCGACAACCTCGGCCCCGGCCTCCCCATCGCCCCCCTCCGCCTCGGCGACACCACCCCCCTCCTCTTCACCCAGGTCCGCCTCGGCGGCCGCTCCCCCAGCGAGGCCGCCGAAGAGCTCCAGTCAGCCTCTACCGAAGACCTTATTTTTTACTCCCCCCACGACCCCCTCGCCCCCGTCCTCTCCTTCGGCCAGATCGACATCGCCTTCACCTGGGACGGCCTCACCCGCAACCGCCTCGAGCTCCTCCGCATCACCCGCCCCAACGTCTACCTTGGCGACGACCTCTTTGCCTTTGCTAACCGTGTCGACACCGCCGACGAGGCCGTCCCCGCCGCCGCCCGGCCCGAGCCCTTCCAGATCGCCGATTTCGAGGTCGCCGACGGCCGCCTCGCCCTCTCACTCTACGGCCAACCCGTCGTCCAGCTCCCCGTCCGCTTCGCCGCCGCCCGCGAAAACCTCGTCCTCCGCGACTTCAGCGAGCTCCAGCTCGCCACCACCTTCACCATTCCCCCGTCCGACCTCGACTACCCCGCCCAGGACCTCTCCGTCCGCGGCCTCCGCGGAAATCTCTACTTCAACCTCGGCCAGCAGCCCGACGGCGCCAGCGCCGAAAACGTCGTCCCCACCGTCTTCGCCGACTCCCTCACCTGGAAGAAGCTCACCGCCGAGAAACTCTCCCTCTCCGTCACCGTCAACGCCGACGGCCTCTTCGGCCGCGCCAACGCCTTCCTCGGCGGCGGCTCCCTCGACGGCGGCGTCAGCCTCTTCTTTAAAAACGACCTCCCCTGGTCCGCCTGGGCCTCCGTCACCGGGATGGAAAGCGCCGTCGTCACCGATGCCCTCACGCCCGACCAGTTCCGCCTCAGCTCCCTCGTCGATGCCCTGGCCGTCGTCTCCGCCCAGGGCAAACACGTCCGCGGCGGCTGGGGCCACCTCACCTTCAAGGACGGCGGCCGCCTCCGGATCCCCTCCGTGGCCAAACTGGCCGACCGCATCCCCCAGGACTGGGACTGGATCAAAAAAGGCTCCGCCCAGGCCGCTCTTTCCGTGCTGGAGGACTACTCATTCGACCAAGGCGAAATCCGCCTCACCTACCTCCCCCCCCAGGGCCGCCTCAAACTCAACCTCCGCGGCCCCCAAGGCCTGCGCGACATCGATGTTCAGTTAAGGTAGGGCGGCGTGTCCCTACGCCGCCTCGTCGACCGTTGAAAAATTAAACTCGGTAGGCCACTTCTGATGAATCCCCCCGCTTAAGCGGAAGTTCATCCTCGCGGGACGCGGACTTGAGGATGGGCGAGGGAAGGTCTCTAGGGGCCAAAAGTGGCTGTTTTCGGCCTTAGACTTCAACCCTCCAAACTTCCTTAATCTTCATCTTAATCCGACCTCCCGCCTGCCCCCTCCCGCTTTCCACTTTTCGTAAACGTAAACGATTACTTTCCTCTTTCAGCTTCCCCTTTTTAAACTCTTCGGGTCTGACCCCGAACTTCACGCCTACTTCAAGTTAAACTTCAACTTAAACTTCTGCAGGGACGCAGGCCCTGCGTCCGCCCGCTACTTCGCTCGAATCCCCTCCAACTCCACCCTCTCAATCTTCTCCCTCCCTCCAAACCTCTTCTGCACATCCAGGATCTCCAGTCCCGCCAAACGCCCTTCCGCATCGTAATCCGCGGCGATCCCTTCGGCCAAAGGCTTGGTCGTAACCGTCGTCTCCCGAAACACCAGGCTCAAGGCATCCACCTCGGGGTCATATCTCAGTTTCATGATTTAGAAATAGTACACGTAGACCGTGACCACCACAATTTCCTCCGGTTCCTCCACGAAGATCGGCCGCACCCTTTTAGTCCGATATCTCTTTCCATTCCAAACCCTTTGAAACTCAAAGTCATACTCACAGGCCCAGCGCCTCTCCGCCGCTGCCTCCCAGGGGGCCAATCGGATGGCCGTTTCGACCTCCTCGACCGTGAACCCCCGAACCGGCCCATAGTCCGCCGCATGCCGGGATAAGCGTATCCTCTTTTCCCCGTCCCACCCGCTCAACCAAGCTCGCTCCTCATCTAGGATTAGACCCCGTTTTCGGCCAAAAGATGCGGTCTATTTCAACTTTTTTTCATCTTCATCTTAATCTTTATCTACGCGTGCGCCCCACCTGCCCCCAAAAACCCCTCCGCGTCCTCTGCGCCTCTGCGGTAAAACCATCCCAACTCCGTAGAAGACTTCCCGCCTGGTAGGGCCCGACATCCTTGGCGGGCCGCAATCTCTAACCCAAAAATCCCCGCTTACTTCAGCTTCAACTTCGAGCGAAGCGAGAACCCAGCCCCCTGCGTGCAGGGGCTGCGGTTAAACTAAGCGCGCTTCGCGCGCGTCCCGCCTTCCGCCTTTAAACCCTCCAAATCCCCCCGCGTGAGCGGACAGCCAATCCATCGCGGAGCGACTCAACAGGATGGGCGGGGGAAGGTCTTAGGGGGCCAAGCTCCTCCGCGGAGCGGGCTAGGAGCGAAGGAGGGACACCTCCCGCCACTGGTCCCCCTATATCCTATCTTCTATATCCTATCTCCTACACGGCCGCCGCCGGCGGCGACACTCCGTCACCCCAATCAGCACCAGCAGGAACGCCGCGGCGGAATAAACCCGCGCGTCAGGTATCGCCACCAGAAGGGTGGTGGTTCCCGCTGCTCCCGCCCCGCCGCCGAACGAAATCTGCCCGAACTGGCCCGCACCCCCGAATTGCACCTTGCTGGCGAAACTGTTGGCTCCGCCACTAAAGGCGTCGACGCCGCTGTAGTTGAAGTTGAACACGAAGCTCGATCCCACTGCCGCGTTGTTGATTGTCAGAACGGCTCCCCCATACCCCGCCGTGTCAAAGTCCGCGAAGGTGAAGGTGGTTGCCGTCCCGGAATTTCCAAAGTCAAAGATCGAATTGGCCGAGACGGACAACCTTCCCACCGTGTCCTCGTATCCGCCCGCCTTGAATTCGCCACCCGCCAGATTGATCTCCGTGCTGTTGCCAATGGTGTTCGCCGCCCCCAGCAACAACGTTCCCTGCTGCACCGCGATCGTGCTGACCGAAACGTTCGCCCCGGATCCGAAAGCCAGCGTCCCCGCGCCCGATTTCGTCAAGATGGCCGCATTGGTTGTCTGGTTCGCTACGTTCCCCGTCAACGTCACCCGGGAATTCGAATGCTCCACCGAGAACGTGCCCCCGGAAGACCCCACCAATACCTCCCGGTTCATGGAATTGGTCGTGTCGGTCCCCGTGTGGACAAAGGTCCCCGCATTGTTGCTGGAACCGATCGTCAGCCCCGTACCTGCGCCGATTGAACTGTTGTTGCTGGAGTTCGCCACGGTCACCGCCCGGAGGGTTCCGTTCCGCACATCCGTGATTCCGGTATAACTGTTGTTTGTCCCGCTCAACACCAAGGTTCCACCCCCCAGCTTGGTCACGGTGCCGGAGCCGTCCGTCTCGCCGGAAACGGTGTTCGTATCCCCGCTGGCCACGTCAAAGTCGGTGTTGTTGACCGTCACGTTCCCAGCCAACGTTGCCCCGTTCGTGGCGAAAGAGACGTTATAAACGCTCAGTCGGTTCGTCATGGTGCCGGCAAAATTCAGCCGTAGGGTGGATTGGCTGTTGCTTTGTTGCAGTTGACCCGTTCCCAGGGCCCGGAAGTCGGAAATTTCGGTGGTGCCGCTTCCCGCCACCTTGACGATGCCGGTGAAGTTGGTGGAGTTTCCGGATAGCACCACCTTGCCCCCGGCCTCCGCACTGGCCCGCAGGATGCCGCTCCCGCTCAGGCCCCCGGAGAAAGTAAGAATCTTGTTGGCTAGCGCCTCGGCGTCGCTCGTTCCGGAGATTGCGAGCACGGATCCCACTGTGGTCGTGGCACCTGAATCCGCGGCGGTCGAGATCTTTTCCCCGTCGGAAAGGGTCAAGGTTCCGCCGCTTTCCGCCTGCCCGCGCACGGACAGTTTCCAGCTGTCCAGTCTCGCGATACCACCGGCAATTGTGTCGGAAACTCGGAGTTCCCAACGGTCACTGGCCTTCCAGGCGCCATCAAATCCATCCGCGATGGTGAAGGTCTGGCTGGCCGAGGAAAGCCCACCGGCGCTGAAGAGCGTCTGCGTGATCGGGGACTCCGTCGATGTTCCGAAACGCAAGGTGGAGGAAAGATCCCCCAACTGCATCGGGTTGGTGTCAAACGGCGAAGAGAAGTTGAGGCTCACCGCCACCCAGGAGACGGAGGCTAGGTTGGCATCGCTCCATGTCAGACCGCTCATCAGCATGCCGCCGTCGGCGATTGTCTTGTTCACCGTCACCACTCGCTCGATCAGGATCTGGGCACGGGCTGCCGTCCCCATCGCCAAAAGGGCGATCAAGGCCATCCCCGCGGGAAGATAAATACGGTTTCTCATCGGGTGGCCTCAAAGAACATGCTTTGTGACCAGTCGGAAACATGGTCACCTTCCTCTTGGATCAGCACCTGGAACGTTCCGCTCTCGGAATACCAACCGCCCGCACTTCTCCACGCCTGGTTCATCTCACCCTTGTAACGGATCTGGTAGGTCACATTGGGCGTTCCGGTGAAGGTAACAGTCGCCTCCGTGTAAAACCCATCGTAAGACGGCGTGGCGTCCATCCGTGTAAAGCCAAATGCGTTGTCCCAGACCAAAGGAACCACCGTCACCGTGCCGGTCGCCGTCTTGCTCGTCACGCTGTCCGTCAGGGTGTAGGCGAAGGTTTCGGTGCCGTTGCCTCCCGGAGAGAAGCTGACAAAGGCCACGTGGCTCAAGCCAACTGTCGGGCTTCCCGTCCCTGCCGCCACCGCCGTGATGGACAGGTTGTTCGTCTGCAAGTCCCCATTCGCATCGATCCGCTTGTCGTTTTGCAGGAGCGTCGCCCGCGGAATGTTCATCGTGGCCGTGGGCCGGGAAACGGTTTCATCCCCCGCCACCGGCCCGGTGATGAAGTAATCCTCGCTCTTGGACCCGCTGTAGTTGCTGTCGCTGGAGGTGGCCGTCACCGTGTAGTACCCAGCACCGGTGGGAGCATTCGCACCGTACGATGTGTTGTTAGTGATGCTGTTCGCCGTCCGACCCGCGTAGCTCAGCGTAAACCCGCTCACGCCCGAGGAGCTCGCCGCATAGGTGTCCCCGCTTCGGATCAGGGAGATATTGTCGGAGGCTATCGTGGCCGCGGTCACCGTGCTGCTCGGAACGTCAACATTGACGGAAGAGGCACCTGCGCTGCTGAGTTGGACGCTCCCGCTAAATGGTGAGCTTGCGACACTGGCCGCACCGGGCAGGCGCACCCGCAGGGTTCCGTTCACGGAACCGCTCGACGGGGTAAAGGTGGCCGTGCTGCCCCAGGTTGTTCCATTGCTGGAAACCTCGAATCCGGCCGGAGCGGTGGCGGTGATATCTGCCGTCAGGTAGGCCCCCGTTACCGTCACGGTGGTGGCGCTGGCCGAGGGCGTTCCGTAGGTGGCGGAAATCGCGCTGAATGATCCCGATGTGGAGATAGACGGTCCCAGCGTGGTGGCATTGGTTTCCGCCCCAGCGGAATAGTATCCATAATTTTCGGAATAGACTTTATAGTAGTAAGTCGTGTTGTTCGATAGACCGCTGTCCGTGATCCCGGTGGTGAAGTTTTGCCATGCCACGATGGTGTTGCCATTCGTCGAGAATCCGTTGCTGTAGGTCTGGCCAGGAGTCGGCGTCCAATCCACGGCCGAACCAGCCTTGCGCACCACGACCGCCGCAAATTCAGCTCCCGACCGCCCCTGCCGAGCGTAGCTCAGAGTGATGGAGTTGGTGTTCGTGCCCGAAACCGCCAAAGAAGCCGGATTCGGCAGGACGGATACGCTCAAGGTTAACGTGGATCCGTTGCCATCGGTGGCCATGTTCGCGTAGCTGACGCTCGTGGCCTTGTGCCAGAAAGCGCTTCCGTAATCAGCCCCGTAGCTCATCTGTATGCCCCAATACCAGGTGCCGGAATTGGTGAACCGGTTGGTGGAGGCCACGGACTTCACGGTCACATTGGTGAAGTCCCCGTCTGTGCGAAGCCCGCTGGCGAGATCGCCGTCGCCCTGCTTGATGTAGATTCTTGGCTGGCCCCAACTGGTGTTGGTGGAGGAGGTGATCGTGGCCGTGGAATCCAGAGAGAAGGTAGCCGCATCTCCCACGTAAAGCGTGCTGGGCGAAACCGGAGTCGTCGCGTTGCGGGACTGCGGCATATCCGTTGTCGCCGAGGCCGTCGCCCCGGCCGAGTACGTGCCGTAATTTTCGCTGTAGAAACGGTAATAGTAAGTGGTTCCGGGCAGGAGGAGATCGTTGTCCATGCTGGTGCCTGAGCCCTTGTAAACCACCGTGCCGGCGCCAAGGGAGTTGCCCGCCGTGTACTCGGTACCCGTGGATGGGGCCGTCCACGAATCCGAGGTGTTGCGGACGATTAGCACATCGCGGTTGTCTGCCTTGGACCAGGAGAGCGAAACCCTCGTCATCGGGTGGGTGCTTCCCTTGGCTGCACTCAGGGTACCAGGGTCATTCAGGGCCGTCACCGTGATCGTGCCGTTGGCCGGGCTGAAACTGTAGTTGGCAGCCGTGAGGGATGTGGTCACCGGCGTGATGGTGACTCCTGCTGTCCCCGCAGCGGTGGTTGCTGTGTAGGTTGTCGTGTAGCTGATGGTTCCACCGACCACGCTGCTCGTGTCACCGTTGGCAAAGCCACTGTAGCTGACGCTACCCGCTCCGGTTACCACGGTATTCGTGGTTCCATAGACGATCGATTGATTCCCGGCTGTCACCGTCAAAGCCTTCTTGGCCACCGCATTCCCAGTGGAAGCGGTGTTGACGGTGGCATTGGAAGCACCCGTGCTGGAAAGCGTGATCGCAGTGCTGTTGTAGTTTCCAGCCGCCGCCGTCGCCGCCAGTCGAACGTAAAGAGTGCCAGAGACGGAACCGCTGCTCGGTGTGAATGAGGCCGTGCTTGCCCAGGTGCTTCCGTCGGTGGAGAACTCCAGGCCCGTTACCGCGGCGACCGTAATATTGGCTGTCAAACTGGAACCGGTGACAGAGACCGAGGAGGAAGAGGAAGCCGTGCCGTAAGTAGTGGTCATCGCTGCCAGCGATCCGGAAGTTGTTATCGTGGCCGGCTGGGGATAGGTGAAGGTCGCGGCCCAAGGACCGTTTGTTGCCGCCCATGATCCCGCAGGAGTGCCCGTTCCGTTGACGTAAAAGAGAACTTTGAAATTGTAGGTTCCGTAGTTGGAGCCCAGAGGAGTCAGGAGGTTGATCGCCGAGCCGAAACTGGCCCACGTCTGGTCAGTGTTGCCTGCGTTGTCATTGCTTGTAAACCCAAGCTCTCGTTCCGTGTACGTCGCCGGTTCGCTTTCGCCTTGCTTCCAAATCTTGTAGCCGATCTTCGCACCGGTGACGTCACCTCCGGAGCTCTTCCAGGTCTTGATGTTCGCGCCCGTGAGCGAAAGCGATGTGACGCCGCTGCTGAGGTTCTTGTTGTTGAAGACGGATCCCCGGTCAGTGGAAGAGGTGCCGTTGACGCTGTAGGTCAACGTCGGCAGATTAACGCCGCCGTCATCACGGAATCCGTAATTCGGAGGAGGCGTATCGGTCGTGGCATTGGCGGTCAGGCCCGAGGAGTAGTGGCGAAAATACTCCGAGAAGACTCTGTAGTGATAGGTCGTGGAATGCGACAAACCATTGTCGTTCAAGGAATCAGCCGCCATGGATCTGCGGACGACAATATTGCCTCCACCCACGTCCTGGCCATCGGTGTAGAGGGTTCCATCGACCGGAGTGAAGTCCACCGCTGAACCCTGCTTGCGAACAATTAAAACGTTGATGCTGCTGTTGCGGGTGGTTGTCAGATTGATGGATGTCTGTCCGCCCGAGGCGGCGGACACGGTCGTGGGGTTCGGAACCGGATTGACCGTAAGGGTGACATTGGTTGTGGCGTTGTTGTAATTCGTCGTGTCTTGCGGGGTGTAGGTGACGCTGCGGCTACCCGTCGCCGTTACGGTGGTCGTTCCCGCGTCCGTCCAGCTGAATGTCCCGCCGGTCAGTGAGGCGCCTCCGACACCTGTGGCCGCGCCACCGGAGAGGGTCGAAAAGCCGAGTTCGGCTCCTTTAAACAGGGCAGAAGCCGTAGGAGCTGTCGTGATCGTCGGCGTGGCCTTCGTGATGTTGACCGTGAGACTTGGTTGGGTGAGTGAATAGTTGGTGCTGTCCGTTCCGCTGATGGAGTAACCCGTGACAGTAACCACTTTGCCGGAGCCGACCGTGGCCGTTGCAACGGTGCCCGCTGGCGAGCCGCCGAGCGTGACGGTATCGCCGCTGATCACACCGGAAAGCGAACCGCCGGAGACAGTGACCGTTGTCAAGGCGTTGTAGACACGATCGGTCGCGGTCGCGCCGGTCACAGTCAAAGTTGCAGCAGTGATGTTGGCGGTGCCCGAAGGCTGAGTGAGCGAGTAATTGCCGGAGGCGGTGCCAGAAATGGAGTAACCTGTAGTCGTGACTGCTTTGGCGCTTCCAACTGTGGCGCTGGCAAAAGAGTGAGCTGGCGTGCCGCCCAACGAAACATTCGCGGAATCTCCAGAGATCACACCCGATAGTGCCGCCGTGCCGGTCACCGAGGCGGTCGTGGTTCGATCATAAACTTTATTTTGGTAAGTGAGACCAGTAATGGTGACTGCCTTCTGCGTAATGTTGACTGTGAGACCTGTCGGTTGCGTGATCGAGTAGTTGCCAGACGAAGCACCGCTGATCGAATAACCGGTAACAGTCACGGCCTTGGTGTTCCCGACGGCTGCACTTGTCACGCTTCCGGTGGCGCTGGCGGCGCTCAAAGTCACTGTGTCTCCGCTGAGGACCTGCCCCGCACCAGAGCCGGTGCTAAGGGATCCCCCGGTAACAGCTACTGTGGTTGTACCATCGTAGGCTCGATTTGTCGCCGAGGCGCCGGAGATCGTAATGGCTTTCTGGTTAACCGTGCTGGCGGTCGTCGCCACGTTCACGCTTGTGGCGCCGGAGCTAGAGAGCACGATGTTGCCGGATTTAGACCCAGCGCTGGCTGTTGCAGCCAAACGAACATAGACCAGCGTGCTGGAAATCGTGCCAGCCGCACCAACCGTCACCGTGGACGAAAAAGTGCTGTTGTTGGTCGAAACTTCAAAACCGCTCGGAGGCGTGACGAGGATGCCCGCGGCCATGCTAGTGCCAGAAACCGAGAACGAGGTCGAGCTAGACGCAGTTCCGTAGGTTGTGCTCAATGCGGCAGGCGTTCCGGAGGATGAAATGACCGCGGATGCTGCAGAGGTTGCGATGCCTGCGCTGGTGCTAGAGTTTGCACTGGCACCCGTGGCGTTGACGGCGCGGACGCGGTAATAATAGGTCGTGCCAGCATTAAGACCGGTGATCGCCTGGCTCGTATTCGCCGAAGAAATGCTGCTAACGGTCGCGTCAATACTGCCGAAGGCGCTATTGTTGTCCACTTCAACGGTGTAAGTATAGGCAACTGCACCCATCGTCGGATGGCTCCAGTTTGCAGTGAACCCCGAAGTCGTCGCCGATGAACCCGTGCCGACAGTCGGCGGAAGGGGAAGCGTTGTAAAATTGGCATCGGCGCTGTAGCCAGTGCCCGCACCGTTAACCGCATAAGCACGATACGTGTAAAGAGTGTTGGCCGTGAGTCCTGTGCGGCTGTGCGTGAAGACGCCTGTTGTTGCTCCGCCTTCGTTCAGCGAATTAACAGTCGGCGCCGCGGAAGTTCCCCATACGGTGCCGCGAGACGTTAGAGCAGCGCCGCCGTTGCCGGTGACGTTGCCGCCGAGCGTCGCGCTGGTAGTGGTGATCGAGGCCGCCGTCGGAGTCGTTACGGTGGGCACGTTTGCCACCGTATAGCTGTAGTTGGATCCCGAGTTGTTTAGGATGGTTAAAGTAAGATAGTCAGTGTCGGTTGAGGGCGTCTCCACGGTCGACGTCATGGCATACCAAGTGACAGTCCCGGTCGATGCATTGGCCGACGCGGGAATTGTTGCGCGGTATGTCGAACCAGAAACGAGAGTGGCAGTAACAAAACTAGAGTTAGCAAATCCGTCACGAGTGTAACGGACCAACACAAATTCCTCGCTGTGTTTGGCCGCGCTCAAAACGATATCGATACTGACCGCAGTGCTTGCAGCAACCGTTCCGGTGCCACCACTCACGGAAGAGATTGTCCTAGGAGTGCCCGACGTCATCATGAAACCGAATTTCTCCGTCTCGTTGGAGTTATCGGTTCGCGTGACGATACTCATGGTTCGGCCGTTGACGAAATTCGATTTAATGAGCAGATCCGAATAGGGTCCGTTGTCACCCGTGTAGGGCAAGCTCCATACGGTATTCCAGTTGTTGATGTGATATCCAGAGCCGTAGCCGGCGTTCCAATTATCGTTCCAACGCAGAAGCTTGAAACCGTTGTCGATGTTGGCAGTAACCGAATACCTCTTGAAGTTAGGCGGCATTCCGCTGGTCGACATGGCAGTGTTTTGCGTCCAGTTATTGAACGCACCAGGCACGAACGTTGCGTGTGCAGTTGCACCGACGGAGACCAAGAACGAAGCGGCCAAAAGCAATGATCTGCTAGCCCAAGGGGAGCTCATCTTGTTTTCGACCGCGAACCTCACCGCAGGTTGTTCCCCGTCTCGATCATCAGGCCGGCGACGGGCTCACCCGCGTAACGCGTCGCATCCGCCTGCGCCATCGCGCGCGATTGCCACAACATGAACGCCATCAGCGCCGCCGTGAACACGATCAGCATCCAGGTGTAGCGCCCCTGCCGGCGAAGTTCGGCGTCACTCATCGTTGGTAAGCCCTTCGACCGCCTTTGCCTCTGCGCCGTTGAAAAAATTTATGACGAAACAAATCTTCCTGTGCATGACCGAAAAATTTTCGTTCCCCAAATGCCCAACCGCCAACCCACCTGAACTGGGTAGTCCGCTTCTGTCCAAACCTCTAAAACCACAATGGTTCACTCAAATCATATCATTGCACCCCTTCGCAAATTTGCAAGGTGTATTTGCAATTATTTGAACCGTTCCGCAAACTTTCTCTCTTTCCCCGCAAATACCTGTAAATTACCCCTTTTACCCCAGCCCTCCTTCAGTTTCGGGGACGGGCCTAGGCCCGTCCCTCCCCCGCCCCATAAAGCAACGGTGTCGGTGGTACCCGAGACCCGTAGCCTTATAAAAAAATTGCATTTAGTATTATAATTCAGATACTTATAGATTTATATCCGCTACCAACCAACAACTTCGGTGGGGTCAGAGGTCAATTTTTCGGGGACGGGCCTAGGCCCGTCCCCGAAAACTTAAAAGAGGGGGTCGGGGTAGACGCCCTGCTGGTTCAGGCGTTTGAGATAGGCGGACACGATCGGCTTGTCCTCGGGGTAGGTCATCCCCGCCCACTTTTCCTTGGTCGGCAGCACCTTCACCCGGGCCTTGCCCTCGCCGATCCAACCCCCCACCGCGTTCGGAATCAGGTATTCCGACTTGTCCGACCCGCCCTCCTTTTTTAGAAACCTCTCAAACCCTTCCTGCAGCAGCGGAAAAATCGAGGCGTTGAAGCCCCAGCAGTTCATCGAAACCGGATCCTCGCCCGGAAATTCCCCGAGTTTCCCATCCTTGTTTTTCCCGGCCACCTTGGTGCCGTTTTTTTTCAGTTCAAAAAACTCCTCCACGCCCACCAGGTAACCCTTCGCATCCCGCTGACACACCCCACGCGTCACCGTGCCATGGTCGGACAGCGTCTGATCCAGCCGAAATCCGGCCATCGCAAATTCCCCATTTCCGTGACCTTCTTTGGACGAAAGATGCTTCTGCAAAAGCTGGTATGACTCCCGGCCATAAAAGTCGTCGGCATTAATGGCCACGAACGGACCCCGGATCACCTTGCCCGCCGCAAGGATGGCCTGACCCGTCCCCCACGGCTTCTTGCGGCCCTCCGGAACCGAAAATCCCTTGGGTAGATCGTGCAACTCCTGGAATGCGTAATCCACCTCCAGCTTTCCCTCATATCGCTTTCCAATCGCCTTCCGGAAGTCGGCTTCCAGATCTTTCCGGATCAAAAACACCACGCGTGGGATCCCGGCGTGCTTCGCATCGTACACGGCGTAATCCAGTAAAACCTCGCCAGAAGGCCCCACGGGATCGAGTTGCTTCAACCCCCCATATCGACTCCCCATCCCCGCCGCCATCACAAGCAAGGAAATGCTCTCGGACATCCGTCTAGCTTGCCGAAAAATCAGATCGCTTACAACCGACGACTAGGTAGGGCGACCAGTCCCTTGGTCGCCTCGACCAAGGTTGTGATTTTGTACTTACAAGAAGGCGGGCTAGGGACAGCCCGCCCTACCAAATTCACCACCCGATCTCTTTAAGGTATTCTGCCAACCCCTCTTCCCATTTCGGAATTTTTCGCCCCAATCTTTTCTCCGTCGCCGCGATGTCCAACGGTGAATAGGCCGGCCGGGGGACTTTTAGACCCGCAATCTTATCCTGAGGTAACTCCCGGATCTCCCGACAGGCGACCTTCCCATCCTTGGCCCTCATGCTCTCTAAAGCCTTTTTGGCAAATGACTTCCAAGTAGTCATTCCTGCCTGAACTCCGTGGTAAACCCCCTCCGCCCGCTTCGCTGCCAGATCCAAAATAATCCGCGCCGCCTCGCCCGCGTAGGTGCATGAGCCCGTCCTCCCGCCCGCCAACTCCACCACTTCCTTCTCCGCCAGAATCCCCGGCAGCTTGCTCATGAAAGTTTTACCCCCGTGGCCGTACACCCAGGCGAGTCGGACAACCAACGCATGGGGATTTGCCCGCAGCACCCGCTTCTCCCCCTCGGCCTTGTCTTTGCCGTAACGCGAAAGCGGCGAAGGCGGATCGTTCGGTAAATAAGCCGAACTTTTTTTTCCATCGAAGATATAGTCCGTTCCCAGATGCACAAAGCACACTCCGGCCCGCCCGCATTCTTTGGCCCACTCCTCCGGGGCTTCGCAGTTTGCCTTCCGGCTTAAAACCGGATTCTCCTCACAGATCTCCAGGCTGGTAACCGAAGCCGCGTTGACCACCAGATCAGGCTTCATTTTCGCCAGCGTATCCTTCGCCGCGTCGGGCTTGGTGATGTCCAGCTGCTGCCGGGTAAAGGCCACCACCTCCATCCCCCTGCGCTTCGCCTCCCGAACCAGATACCTCCCCGTCAGCCCCCCCGCCCCCAGAATCAAAACCTTCATCGTCTTATTCTAGATTGGGTAATCAAGCCATCCGATTAGAATTTTATGTTCAAACTTGGTAGGCCACTTGCGATGCAAGTGGCAGCCACTTTTATCAAAAGTGGCCTACCGATCCTCCGACCGAAATTTTCTAAATCTTAATCTATAATCCTAATCCCAGCCCACCGACCCAATCGCAGAAGCCCTACCCTTCAATAATCCCAATCTCCACCGGCTCTACCTGCACCCCCTGCTTCTCAAACCACTGCACCACTTCCTCGATTTTTTCCCGAGGGCCGGTGAATTCCAACGCCATCACGAACACGTCCTTGTCCGCCGACGCCGACCGCACGTTGAACTCCAGGTCGAACTTTTTGACCATCTGGTACAAGAGCGGCTTCTTCCCCGTCTCCGGCTCGAACGTCAGCCAGTACCGGAGACTCTCCTTTTTGCCGGCCATGGCGATCAACCGCCCGCGATTGCGGGCACGATGCTCACCTCGTCGCCCGCCTTCAGCGGTGTCTGCTGGTTCTGCAAAAAACGAATGTCTTCCCCACCCACATAGATGTTCACGAACCGCCGCACCTCCCCCTTCTCGTCCACCAACCGCTCGTGGATTCCTGGAAATGCCTTCTCGAGCGCTCCCAACATCGCCTGGATGTCTTTGGCCTCCACCTCCACGGTGTCCTTTTGGCCCGTGAGGGCACGGAGCGGAGTCGGGATGCTGACGGAAACGGCCATAAGGATAAGATTTTAATGCCGGACGGCCGTTTTGGCCAGCCTCGAGGACAATAACCCGTCGAACTCCTTCAGGGTCGGCTTGATCTTGGCCGGAGTGCCCAGATGCCCGGCCAGCGCCTCCACCGTCTTCAAACCGTGCCCGGTGATACACAGCACCACCTCCTCGTTCGCCGGGATCTTGCCGGTCTCAATCAGCTTTTTGGCGCAGGCCACCGTGACGCCACCGGCCGTCTCCGCGAAGATCCCCTCAGTCTCGGCCAGCAACCGGATGCCCTCGATAATCTCCTCGTCGGTCGCGTCCTCGGACCAGCCCCCGGTCGCGCTCATCGATCGCACCGCATAGTACCCGTCGGCCGGCGTACCGATGGCCAACGACTTCGCGATCGTCTTGGGATGGGGCACCGGCCGAATCAGGTCGGTCCCACTCTTCCGTGCGGCCGAGATCGGGTTGCAGCCGGTCGCCTGGGCTCCGTGGATGGAGAAGTTGGCCTTGTCGACGATGCCCAGCTTCGTGAACTCGCCATAAGCCTTGTGGATCTTGGTCAGGAGCGACCCACTCGCCATGCAGACGACCGTATGCCGCGGGATTCGCCAGCCCAACTGCTCCATGATCTCGAATCCGAAAGTTTTTGATCCCTCCGCGTAGTACGGCCGCAGATTCACATTCACAAAACCCCAGCCGTGCT
>JBILFP010000057.1:0-10003 GCA_044351535.1 Methylacidiphilales bacterium | reverse complement strand
AGATTTCGGCGCTCAAGACGGGCTCAGCGTTTCTCGATGGGAGGCACCGACCGAACCTTCTCCCCGACGTACTCCGACGTCGGCCGGATCAGCCGGTTGTCCGCCCGCTGCTCGAGGATATGGGCCGCCCAGCCAGAAATCCGCGCCATCACGAAGATCGGCGTGAAGAGCGGCGTAGGAATCCCGCAGAGGTGATAAGAGACGGCGCTGTAGAAATCGAGGTTGGTGAAGAGCTTCTTTTCCCGCTTCATCACCGCGTCGATCCGCTCGGCCACGGCCATCAGCTTCTGCCCCTTGGGATCCTTTTCCGCCAGCTTGGCCGCCCAACCCTTGATCACGTCGGACCGCGGGTCGCAGTGCTTATAGACCCGGTGACCAAAGCCCATGATCTTCTCCTTCTTGGCCAACATCTGGAGAATCCCCTTCTCCGCCTCCTCGGGATTCGGAAACTTCTCAATCAACTCCATCGCCGCCTCGTTCGCCCCGCCGTGCAGGGGGCCGCGCAGGGCGCCGATCCCCCCGGTCACCGCGGAGTAAAAGTCCGCCAAGGTCGAGGTGATCGTCCGGGTGGTGAAGGTGGAGGCGTTGAACTCATGCTCCGCGTAGAGAATCAGCGAAACATCCGTGGCGCGGCGTTGCAGTTCCGTCGGCGCTTTCCCGTGAAGTTGATAAAGAAAAGCCCCGGCCACCGTCTCCTCCTGGTCCGCGTTCGGGAGTTTCTTCTTTCCGTGGGCATGCAGATACCAGGTCAACAGCATCGGCCCGAAGCAGGCCGTCAACCGGTCAGCCACCGCCTTGCCATCGCGCCCTTTCCCTTCCGGTTCAAGACAGCCCAGCATCGAACAACCCGTTCGCAGGACATCCATGGGATGGGCATCGCCGGGAATCTTTTCCAGCACGGCCACCAGATCCGCCGGCAGTTTCCGCAGGGAGACGAGCTTCTTTCTGTACTCCTTCAGCTGGGAATCATTGGGAAGGCTTCCGTGGATGAGTAGATGGGCCACCTCCTCAAAGGTCGACTTCTCCGCCAGTTCCCCCAGCCGGTAACCCCGGTACTGCAGACCCCCGCCGGTTTCGCTCTCATCAATAATCGCCACGGCGGTCTGACCCGCCACAATCCCGGCCAATCCTTTTGAAAATTCGCTCACTTCTTTCTCCTTCTTAGCGTTTCGACCGAAGTCTCCGGTCCATTTTCCTTTCCGCCTTCTGATAGTCCAGCAGACGATACAGTTCTTTCCGGGTCTGCATCTTTTTCAGCAGGGACTTCTGGGTGCCTTGGATTCGGATAGTCCGGTACACCTCCCGGGCGGCGGCGTTCATCGCCCGAAAGGCCGACAGCGGATACAGGACCAGCCGAACTCCGACCGCCCGAAACTGCTTGGCCGAAAACATTGGCGTTTTCCCAAACTCCGTCATGTTGGCCAGCACCGGCACCTGCACGGCCCGGCAAAACTTTTCGTAGGCGGACAACGAGCCCAATGCCTCGGCAAAAATCATGTCCGCGCCCGCTTGCACATACCGCTGGGCCCGGTGAATGGCCGCTTCCAGCCCCTCGACCCCCGCCGCATCGGTCCGCGCCATGACCACCAGATCACGATTGGGTCGTGTTTTCACCGCCGCCCGGATCCTCTTCACCATTTCCGCCACCGGCACCAACCGCTTGCCGGGCCGATGGCCGCAGCGTTTCTGCTCCACCTGGTCCTCAATCTGGACGGCCGCCGTCCCCGCCTTGTGGAGTAGTTTCATGGTCCGCCCGGAAAAGAGATTCCGCCCCCAGCCTGTATCAATATCCACCAACACCGGCAGATTAGTGGCACCGCTGATTCGGCTCACTTCCCCCGCCACCTGCTCCAAAGTAGTCAGACCCAAATCTGGTTTTCCAAAAGACGCATTGGCCACTCCCGCCCCGGAAACATAGAGGGCGCGAAAGCCGGCCTGCTGGGCGAGTTTGGCCGCGAGGGCGTGGATCACCCCCGCCACCTGCAACGGACGTTCCCGCCGGACCGCCTCGCGAAACTTCTGCCCCGGCGTCATCCCCCGTGGGTCGCTTCCCGCGCGAGAAACTTCCCTCTCCCGATCTTCCCGGTGAACTTGCCGTCCCGGAACGCCACCTCCCCGCGCACCGTCACCACCTCCGGCTTACCCACCGTCTTCCACCCCTCAAACGGGCTGTAGTCGATATTCATGTGATGGGTCTTGGCAGAAATCGTACCGGGGGCGTCCGGATGCCACACCACCAGATCCGCATCCGCCCCCACCGCCACCGCCCCCTTGCGCGGGGCCAACCCGAAGAGTCGTGCCGCTGCTGTGCTGGCCACCTCCACAAACCTCTGCAGGTCCAGCTTCCCGGTCTTCACCCCGTGGGTGTAAAGCAACGTCACCCGATCTTCCAGTGACGGAATCCCGTTGGGGATCTTGGTGAAGTCGGCCCGCCCCATCTCCTTCTGTCCCTTGAAGTCGAACGGCGCGTGATCCGTCGCCAAAGTGTCGATGAACCCCTGCTGAAGTCCGTTCCACAGCACCGGCTGGTTCTTTTTATCCCGGAGGGGCGGCGACATCACGAACTTGGCACCCTCGAAGTTTGGCCGCTCGGCAAAGGTTTTGTCGGTGACGAGATACTGGATGAGCGTTTCTACCCAGGCCTTCACTCCCCTCTCCCGCGCGCGGGTGGCCTCATTCAGCGCCTCCTCACAGCTCAAATGCACCACATAGACATGGGCACCAGTCATCTCCGCAAAGGTCATCAGATGGTGGACGCCTTCGGCCTCGACCAGAGGCGGCCGACTTTCGTGATGGTACTCCGGACCGGTCTTGCCGGCAGCCAACAGCTCCTGTTGGAGCACAGCGATCAGTTCCGGATTCTCGCAGTGGGCGGTGGTGATCACGCCGAGTTGCCGCCCCAGTTTCAGCGTCTGGTACAACTCCTCGTCAGTGACCCCGAAGGCCCCCTTGTAGGCGAGGAACACCTTGAAACTGGCCACTCCTGCCTGAACGATCTTCTTCAGCTGGTCGGCCGTCTTGCCGTCGAACTTCGTCACCCCCATATGGAAGGTAAAATCGCAGGCACTCTTGCCCTCCGCTTTCCCCCGCCAAAGTTCGTAGGAGGCCACCGGATCGTCCGCCCGCGAAGGACAGATCATTTCGATCAGGGTGGTGGTGCCGCCGGCCAGCGCGGCCTTGCTGGCTGTCTCATAGGTGTCCTTGGCCAGCGTTCCCATGAACGGCAGGTGGATATGGACGTGGGGATCGATGAATCCGGGAAAGACGTACTTCCCTTTGGCATCGATCACGGTGGCCCCGGCGGGCGCTTCCAGATCTTTCCCGATCTTGGTGATCGTTTCGCCCTCGACCAATACGTCGGCGTGAGCCCGGGAGTCGGCGTTGACGATCTCGCCGTTACGGATCAGGAGCGCCACCGCCTACTCCTTGTGCCAAATGTCGCCTTCGCCGTAACGGAACCAGCGCGTCGTCGTCACTTTCGCCCGGGTATAGAACAGAATCGCCTCTTTGCCCTGCAGGTGCAGATCTCCAAAGAAGGAGTAGTCCCAACCGCTGAACGGAAAGTAGGCCAGCGGAGCAGGCACGCCCACGTTGATCCCCACCATCCCGGCCTTGATCCGGTGCTTGAATTCCCGCGCCGCCTTGCCCGATTGGGTATAGATGCAGGCCCCGTTTCCGAAAGGCGTGGCGTTGGCCATCTCAATCGCCGTGTCCAGATCCTCAAAGCGCATGATGTTGAGCACGGGACCAAACACCTCCTGTTTGGCGATCTCCATCCCGGTCCGCACCTTGTCGACGATTGTCGGCCCCAGATAAAATCCACGCGGCTCGGCTTTCACCTGCACATTCCGCCCGTCCACCACCAGCGAAGCCCCCTGCCTCACGCCGGAATCAATCAGGCTCTTTACCCGGTTGAGATGCTCCGGACTGATCACCGCGCCCATCCGCTGGCCATGCGTGCGATCGGTCGGTCCCACCTCGATCGACTTCACCGCCTTCGAAAGCGGATCCAGGAGACGATCGGCGGCCTTGCCGATCGTCACCGCCGTGGAACCCGCCATGCAGCGCTGCCCGGCACACCCAAAGGCCGCGTCCACCAGACCGGTCACGGAGTTCCCAAAATCGGCGTCGGGCAGAACGAAGACGTAGTTCTTGGCGCCGCCGGCAGCCTGCACCCGCTTTCCGTGCTGGTTGCCCGTTTCAAAGATGTATTTGGCCACCGGCGAGGAGCCGACGAAGGAAATAGCCCGGACGAGCGGATGGGTCAGCAGGGAGTTCACGCACTCCCGCCCGCCGTGAACGATGTTCAGGACCCCGGGTGGAAGCCCTGCCTTTTGGAGAAGCTCGATCAGCCGGATGCCGGTGAGTGGCACTTTTTCGCTGGGCTTGAGAATGAAGGTGTTTCCGCAGGCAATCGCCAACGGGAACATCCACATCGGCACCAGCGCCGGGAAGTTGTACGGGCATATGCCCACACACACCCCGTGGGGTTGGCGGACCATCTCGCAGTCGATCCCCCGCGCCACATTCTCCAACACCTCACCTTTGAGCAGTTCGGGAATGCCGCAGGCGTACTCGACCACCTCAATGCCGCGCCGCAGATCTCCCCTTGCCTCGACCAGGTTCTTGCCGTGCTCGCGGGAGATGCTTTTGGCCAGCGGCTCAAACTCGTCCTCCAGCAGCATCTTGTAGCGAAACAGGATCCGGGCCCGTTCGACCGGCGGAGTCTCGGACCAGTCGGCAAAGGCCCGGTGGGCGTCCTTCACCGCCTGGTCGACGATCTCGGCCCCGCACATCGGCACCTCCGCGATCACCTGCCCGGTGGAGGGGTTGTAGACGGAGGAAGTCTGGGCGGTCTTGGGCGTGGACCATTTGCCACCGACAAAGATCGGGCACGGATCCAGTTTGGATCCGCTCTTCTTCTTGGGTTCGGCGAGGGTCTTAGGCATGGGCGGGGATGGGCTTCATTTCTCCGGAAGCCACTCGGGCCTGATATTCCTTCCAACTCATGTGTTTCTTTCCGGTGGGCACGTCCACCATCGTAATGCACTGCTCCACCGGACACACGAGCGAACAGAGGTTGCAGCCAACACACTCCTGCTCCTTGATCTGCGGGATCGCCTTGCCGGGAAGGCGCCCCGGACCCAAGCCATGCCCGTTCGGTGAAACCAGGGCGATCGCCTGATGCGCGCCGTCCTCACAGGCGATGTAGCAAAGATTGCAGCCGATGCACTTGTCGTAGTCGATTGAGGCAATCCGCTTGTAGTTCAGGTTGAGGTTTTCCCAGTTGCCCACGGTCTGGACGGCCTTGCCGCGCAGCTCGTTGACCGACTTCATCTTCTTGGAGTCGAGGAAGTCGCTCAACCCGTCGATCATGTCCTCCACGATCCGGAAGCCGTAGTGCATGATGGCTGTGCAGACTTGCACCCCGGTCGAACCCAGCGCGATAAACTCCGCCGCATCCTTCCAGTTGGAAATGCCCCCGATGCCGGAAATCGGCAGTTGGACCGCCGGATCCGCCGCACAGGACTGGACCATGTTCAGGGCGATCGGCTTCACCGCCGGCCCGCAGTAGCCGCCGTGGGTGCTTTTGCCGGCCACGTAGGGCTCGGGGCACATCTTGTCCAAATTCACCTGGGTGATGCTGTTGATCGTGTTGATGAGGGAGATGGCGTTAGCGCCGGCTTTCTTTGCGGCGCGGGCGGATTTGGTCACATCGGTGACGTTGGGCGTGAGCTTTACGATCACCGGAATCTGGGCCGCCTCCATCACCCAGCCCACGATCGTCTCGATGACGTCCGGATTTTGCCCCACAGCCGAACCCATCCCCCGCTCGCACATCCCGTGGGGGCAGCCGAAGTTCAGCTCCACCCCGTCCGCCCCGCAGTCCAAGGAGCGCTTCATCATCTCATGCCAATTTTCACGTGTGTCGGTCATGAGGGAGGCGATCACCGCCCGGTCGGGCCAACGCTTCTTGCACTCGGCGATCTCGCGGAAGTTGGTCTCAGGAGAGCGATCGCTGATCAGCTCAATATTGTTGAAGCCGACCATCCTCTGGCCGTTCAGGTCCAGAGAGGAGTAGCGGGAGCTGACGTTGACGATGGGGTCGCCGATCGTCTTCCAGACCAACCCGCCCCAACCGGCCTCGAAGGCGCGATGGCACTGGTAGGCGGTGTTGGCGGGCGGGGCCGAAGCCACCCAGAAGGGATTCGGCGAGCGGATTCCGGCGAGATTGATGGAGAGATCAGCCATGGTGGGCTCCGTTCTTTTTGCCTGCGAAATAGGCGGCTTCCAGCTCCGGCACGCGGACGGGCTTGAGAAAGCCCGATCCCCTCGCCCCGTCCCGATGCCCGATACGACTGGCTTGCACCGGGGAGGCTCCGGCCTTCCCGGAAAGCATGGCATGGATGGCCAAAGCAGCCTTCTTCCCTTCCGCCACGGCATTCACCACCTCCCGCCCGCCGTTCACGGCATCCCCACCGGCAAACACCTTCGGGATGCTGGTCTGGTTGGTCTCTTTTTTCACTTCGATCCGGCCCTTGGAATCAAACTTCAGCTTGGGGAGAAGTTTCTTCCAAATATTTGCCTGCTTTTCCTGGCCGGTGGCCTTGATGACCATATCGAACGGCTCCTCGAACTCCGTCCCCTTCACGATCTCCGTCTTCCCGTTCTTGTCCGTCTTGGTCTTCGCCAAGCGAAGGCCGGTGACCTCCTTGCCTCCGAGCACCTCGACCACCGCGGTATGAAAGAAAAACCCGCAGGCATCGGCCTTGGCCAATTCGTACTCATACTCGTACGCTGGCATGTCGTCCTCGCCCCGGCGGTAAATGATGACAGCCTCCTTGGCGCCGAGCCGTTTGGCCTGGGTGACCGCATCAATGGCCGTGTTGCCGCAGCCAATCACCGCCACCCGCGCCCCCACCGGAACCTGATGCAAGGGTTTAGTGTGGATCCAGCGGATGAACTCCAGTGCCTCGACCACCCCCTTCTTATCCTCTCCGGGAACGCCTAGGCGGTGCGCCTGGCCGAGTCCGACCCCGAGGAATAAGGCGTCGAAATCCTTCATCAGCTTCGCGACGGAAACATTTTTGCCGACCTCGCTTTTGCAGCGGAACTCAACGCCCAGATCCTTCACCCATTTCACCTCCTGCTTGGCCACTTCTGGAGTCATTTTGTAGTAGGCGATGCCGTACCGGTTCAGTCCGCCGGGCTCCGCATCCTTCTCAAACACGGTGGTCTGGTAGCCCAGCTTGGCCAGCTCCGCGGCGCAGCCGAGGCTGGCCGGGCCGCTGCCAACAAGAGCCACTTTCTTCCCGTTGCGTTTCGGCAACTCGGGAAAGGGATTCGCTTTTTTCTCCCATAGCGCATCGGTGGCGTAGCGCTGCAACCGGCCGATCTTGATGGGCTTCTCGTCGCGATCGAGCATCACGCAGGCGCCCTCGCAGAGCACTTCCGTGGGACAGACCCGGGCACAGCTGGCGCCGAGGATGTTGGATTCCAAAATCACCCGGGCCGAACCGACGAGGTTCCCGTTTGCGATCTTTTTGATGAAGCCCGGGATATCGATGCCGGTGGGACAGGCCATGATGCAGGGGGCGTCGAAGCAGTAGAGGCATCGGTCAGCTTCAACTTTAGCCTCTTGGGGACGGTAGCGGGGCTCAATGTCACCCATCGTCTGGGCGAGCTCTTTCCGACTGGCTCTAGGCTTCAGCGGCATTTTTATCTTCGTCCGCCGCCGAGTTTTCCAAGGCGACGATACTGATAATATCTAAGCACCCCCTACCCTACGGGTGCAAGCGATTGAAAGGTCGTGTTTTCTTACGCTTTTCCCGCATTCCTACGTGCCATCAGGAGATAGTATATCCCCATTGCCACCAGAAAGCCGGTGAACCAGGCGTAATGGTAGAGGTTTTCCCAAAGCGCTGAGACCTCCACCAAACCAACCTGCCCAAGGAATCCGGGGATGTTGGGCAGAACCGCCACCACCAGGGCAATCACTGCAGCCGGGTTAATTCCACCCTTGTAGGAGTAAGTACCCTTGGGATCGTAAAGCGCGGCTAGCTCCAGCTTGGTTCTCCGGACGAGAAAGTAGTCGGCCACGAGGATCCCTCCGATCGGTCCCAACAGGGCGCTGTAGCCGATCAACCAGGTGAAGATGTAGCCACTGGGATCCGCCACCAGTTTCCACGGCATCATCAGGATCCCGATCACCCCCGTGATCAGTCCTCCGATTCGCAGGGAAATCGCCTTGGGCAGGAAGTTGGAAAAGGCGCTGGCGGGAGCCAGGACGTTGGCGGCGAGGTTGGTGGTCAGCGTGGCCAGCATCAGGGCAAACATCGAAAGGATCAGGAGCCAGAAACTACCGAAGCGCGACAGCAGCTGGACCGGATCCCAGATCGCCTCACCGAAGATCACCACGGTGGCGCTGGTCACGGCGACCCCGATGAAGGCGTAAAACGGCATCGTGGTGTTGAGGCCGAGAAACTGTCCCAGCATCTGGGCTCTCTGGCTTTTCGCCTCGCGAGTGAAGTCGGGAATATTCAGCGACAGCGTCGCCCAGAATCCCACCATCGCCGTCAGGCTGGGGAAGAAGAAAGCCCAGAACTCCCCGGTCGTGGCAAACTTGGCCGGCTGGGAGAGCATCGGCCCGAACCCGTCCGCCTCCCACCACGCCCAACCCAGCAGGGCCAGACCCATGGCGATCAGCAACGGGGCACCCCAGTTCTCCACCCAGCGGATGCTTTCCATCCCCTTCCAAAAAATCCCGATGTTCAGCAGCCAAAAGATCAAAAAACAGATGAACTGGGCGGCGTTGACCTGAACCTGGGCGTTGCTGATCAGCCCCAGCACCGGCGTCTCCGCCAAGGTAGGCCACTGGGCCCGGGCGCACTCGTAAATCGCGATTCCCCCGATCCACGTCTGGATCCCAAACCAGCCGCAGCCGACGATGCCGCGCAGGACCGAGGCCAGATGCGTGCCCATCGTTCCAAACGAGGCCCGGGCAAAGACCGGGAAGGTGATGCCGTACTTCGTGCCGGCATGGCCGTTAAGCAGCATGGGAATCAGAACAATCAGGTTTCCGAGGGCGACCGTGCCGATCGCCTGCCACCAGTTCATCCCGCCGGAGATCAGGCTGCTCGCGAGCATGTAGGTCGGAATGCAGACCGACATCCCGATCCAGAGATTGGCGATATCGAGTGTGCCCCAGCGCCGCTCATGGGAAGGAACCGGCGCCAGATCGGCGTTGTAGAGTGGACTGGCTTCGACCGTCTTCTGTTGGACCGGCGTCAGGTCGGATGCCAGTTCCCCTCCCCGCCCCATGCCATCGCCTCCCGTCATTGGATAGAAAGCTCCCACCCAACGCCCGAGGATTCCATCCGATTTTGAAGGCTTAGCTGCGCACCTCTTTCTTCAGCATTTCAATCACCCACCGCAGAACATGATTCTCCCCTTCCTTCATCAATTTTCCGTCCCCCATCAGCGGCATCTCCTGCATGTTCCGCTCCAGCCACCACTCCGATTTGGCCAACAGGTTCTCCATCGCCGCTTTTTCCCCCGGCGCCTTCCTCGGCTTCATCATTCAAAAAGAACCTAAACGGGACGCGCGAGTCGCGGGCGGCGTCTACGAAGCTCAACCAACCCAATCATCGCGCACAACAGGCCCGCCGCCCAGGCGACCCGCGCGTCCGGTATCGCCACCAGCAGCGTCGTCTGCCCGCTGCCGAACGAGATCTGCCCAAACTGTCCCGTCGTCCCAAACTGAATCTTGCTCGCAAAGGTGTTAAACGTCGCGTTGCCCGTGTAATCCACGTTGAACACCAGGCTCGACCCCACGGCCGCGTTGTTGATCGTCAGCACCGACAACCCGTTGTAGGCCGAGGTGTTAAAGTCCCCGAAGGTGAAGCTGCTCGCCGATCCCCCCGCCGTCCCAAAGTCAAAGATCGAATCCGCCGACAACGTCAACCGCCCCACCGTGTCCGTATTTCCCCCCACCGCCAGCGGT
>JBILFP010000197.1:0-2665 GCA_044351535.1 Methylacidiphilales bacterium | reverse complement strand
TAAAAAAACGCCGCGGTCAGGCCTCCCAACAAATAAAGAACTGCAAACCTCCGGGAACCTAACCGCGCCTCCACCGGACCCCCAAAGATGGACAGCGTGAGCATGTTAAAAAGGATATGGGTGACCCAAAAACCTACAGGCGGAGCGTGCAGCCACATGTAAGTGAAGGGCTCCCACCAGGCCCCGCTGAGAAAATTGGCAGGGGAAAGGGACAGCAGCTGCCGGATCCAGGAATCCGCACCCGGCTGGTTGATGGCCAGCAGGACATCCACAAAAGCGATCCCAACATTCCCAAGGATGATCGCCCGCGCGACCGGGGCCGGATGCTTCACGGATGGGGGTGCGGGGTATGGTGCCGCTTTTTCCTGGAACGCAGGCGAAAGACGTTGCTCCAGGTCTTGCGCAGGGCCTGGGTCTTGCTCATGTACCGCTGCTCCAGACCGGCCGCACCTTTGCGGATGGCCGCCAAGGCTCCCTTCAAGGTGAAATCATGCATTTCCAGCACCGTGCAGGCCGTGCCGATCGCCTCGACATGGTGCGCGTCACTTCCCGCAGTCATCGCCAAGTCCCGCTTCTTCGCGTAGTCGTAGGCCCGGCGGTTGGCGGTCTTAAAGGTCACGGCCGCGTTGAATACCTCGATCGCCTCCAGAGCCAGCCCGTCGAGGATGCTTTCCCGGATACCCGCCCGGAAATTATCGTAAGGGTGGGGCGGCACGGCCAAGCCACCCGCCTCCTTGATCAGCCCCACCGCCTCGGCCGGCCCGATCCCCTTCAAATCAGGAAGACGCACCCCCAGCGCCAGCAAATGCCCGGCCGATGTGGTGATCTCCTGACCGGGCAGAATCAAAAAGTCATTCACGGGGTGGCCGTCCTCACGCATGAGTCCATGGGAAAGAAAATAGTCCACGCAGGCGCAAGTGTTGTGATCGGTGATCGCAAAGCCATGCAGACCCCTCTCCTTGGCCGCCTGCACCATTTCCTCCGGCTCGCTGACACCGTCGGCGGAAAACCGGGAGTGGCAGTGCAGATCAATTCGGTACTTCAAAAAAACTCCTACAACCCCGAACCCTTTTCCACCGTCTCGATCTGAACGAAAGTCCGGGAAGCGGAAACTTCAGTGCCGGGGGTCAAGCTGGCCACCTTCATCTCGCCGATCACCACCGTGTCTTCCGCCTCGATCACGCTGTTGAAAGTGAACCGCTTGATCGCCTGTCCCTTGGCGTTCAAGCCGTCTGCCCGAATCATCGTCAGGTACGTCTTGCTGATCCAGTAGCGCACCTTCGCGTAGTTGCTCTCCACCGGAGGATTCGCCTCATAGGTCCAACAATCCAGCATCATGATGCTGTCGGTGCCGACCAACTTCGCATCGGGCCAGCGGAGAAAGTCGATCCCCAGGTCTTCGTAGGCCAAATCGGTGCCGGCAATTTCCTTGGTTTTTTCAGTCCCGGTCACGACCTGCCAATCCGCTTCGGATTTGGCCCGCTTCTGAATCAGGCTGCCCTCGGGAGCGAAACGCACCCGGATCTGCAGGGGCCGGTCCTGAAACTCGAACTGGATCAAACGGTCTCTCGTCCGAACCACCACCGGAATCTTCTTTTCCCCGCTTTGCACCCGGCCTTTCAGGATCAGGTCTTTCATGACCAAGGTCCTCCAAAGAAAGTTTTGCATCTGCCGGGGGGTTGGATTTTCCGGAATCTTGCCCGTCCAAGTGGATGTGTCTTTCTTCTCGGCCTTCAAACGGGCCGAGGGTTGGCTCAGGTCTTGGGCCGGCAGGGACGGGCCCAACAGGGTCAAAATCAACGAGAAGCAAACGGCTTGGCGTACCATTTTTCCCAATTTAGCTTCAAAAACTTGATCACCCAAGTCTATTCCCTGGATCTGCAGGTTCTCCGCTGGATCAACCGTGGTTTCAATCACCCGGGCCTTGATCTCTTTTTCAACCTCCTAGCCGATGGCAGGCTCTGGACTCCCATCCTCCTCATCTTGGCCGCCATCCTTCTTTTCAAGGCCCGGGATCGGGCCAAAAGCTGGGTCGCCCTAACCCTCCTCGGCATCGCCATCGGGGATCCCCTCTGTAATCAGTTGAAACATTTCTTTGACCGCCCCCGTCCGTACGAAGCCGTGGAGGGGGTTCGGGAAGTCAGCCCCGGTCCGGCTGGCAAGCGCTGGGAAGCTGCCGTGCGGATTTCCGGCATCCCGGAGGAAGACGTCCAGCACGGCCGCTCCATGCCCTCTTCCCACGTGGCCAACGCCACCGCCGCCGTCATGAGCGCCTTCTTGGTCTGGGGCCCCACCCTGCGCTGGCCTTGGATCTTCCTCGGGCTTGTCGCCTTGGGCCGCGTCTACACCGGCGATCATTACCCCACCGACGTCCTCGTCTCCATCCCGCTCGCCATGCTCTACACTTGGCTCATTGCCCTCGGAGCCAACCGACTCTGGGGCAAGTTCGGCCCAAGGTTCGCCCCCAAATTGGCCGCGCGCATGCCTTCACTGCTTTTCCGAAAATAAGCCATGTCGGCCGACCTCTCCCTCGTCATCCCCTTTTACAATGAGGAGGAAAATGTCTCGGCCGTGATCACCGAAGCCCGTTCCGCCGTGCCCGGGGCCGAGATCATCGCCGTGGACGACGGAAGCGGAGACCGCACTCCCACCCTGCTCGATGCGG
>JBILFP010000056.1:0-10058 GCA_044351535.1 Methylacidiphilales bacterium | reverse complement strand
AGGGTGGTGCTTCCCTCGCGGCCGACGGCTTTCACCGGGGTGCCCCGGGGGATGAAGTCGCCATCTGCGAGAACGTCGTACACTTGATCCTTGAAGGAAGCGCGACCGCTGGGCCGGAGGTCGGTAAGGGTTTCGCCGCGGGCACCGCGCGGAGCAGGCTCTTCTGCAATGGACTGGAACTTCGGGGAAGTGGTGGCGAGTTCGAAGGGGCGGAATAGCGGTGTGCGTGGCAAGAACCGGGCGGCCAGAAGGATGGCGGTGATACCTCCGAAAAGGCCGAGGGCGAAATTCAAAGCGGGCAGATGAAGTTGGGGAAGGGTGGGGAGGACAGGGTCGGTGGGGTAACGGTCGACCATGGTGTTGAGGATCCCGAAAAGAAGAAGACCGAGGCCCAGTAGACCGGGGAGAAAAGTTCCCGGCAAAATAAAGATCTCCGCGGCGATCAAGGCAAGGCCGAGCACGATCAAAAGAAGGCTTTCGTAACCGGAGAGACCCGCGATGTAGTGGCCGAAGAAAAAGACCAGGCCGCACCCCGCGGCAAGGATCCCAAAAATACCCATACCCGGGGTTTTGAATTCGATGTAACCGAGCAGGAAAGCGGCGGCCATGAGGAGAGGTGAGATGGAGACGATGAAGCGACCGATCTCCTCAAACCCGGTGGGCTCCACGCGGACGATTTGGGCGCCGGGCTGGACATGTTTCTCGATCAGGCTTTCGAGAGTTTCGGCGACGCCGTCGGCGAGGAGCGGCTTCTGGGGTCGACCCACCAGCTGGGTGGCTTCCTTGGTGGTAAGAGTGAGGACATCGCCCTTGGCGACGATTTCGCGCCCGTCGATTTTCAGCCCGTTCTGTTTGTTGACCATGGCATCAAAGACCACGGGGTTGTGACCGTTTTCCTCGGCGGCGGCCCGGATGACCGCGGCAAAGCCGGAGACAAACTTGGCGGGCAGTTCCTTGGGCCCCTCCTGACCTAGGGTGACGGGGGAGGCGGCACCGATAATGGCCCCGGGGGCCATCCAGATGTGGCGGGTGGCGGCGGAGATGAAGGCCCCGGCGGAAAAGGCCTCCTTGTTCACATAGGTGAAAGTGCGGTCGGCGGGTTCGAACTTGGCGATGATAGACATGATTTCTTTCATGGCTTCGCCTTCCCCCCCGGGGGTGTCCATGTCGAGGACCAGGGCGGAGGCGTTGTTTTCCATGGCATCCTTCACCCCGCGGCGGACGATGTAGACAAGGCCTTTTTGGATCTCTTTTTGGATGGGAAGGACATACACGGGGCCAGGCGCGGAGGTATTTGGGGCTTCTTGGGCTTGGATTGGTAAAGCCAAACCAAGGGTTAGAAGAAATAAAATGCGCGCTGAAGGATTCGAACCTCCGACCCTCTCCGTGTAAAGGAGACGCACTACCACTGTGCTAAGCGCGCAAAAAAGAAAACCAAGCATCCTAGTAAGCTAGGCAAAAGGAGGGGGGATTCAATGGGGGTAACAGACGACCTGCCAGACCCGACCGTCCGCCTGGGAGAAGCAGACCACCGCCAACGTGTAGTACTGGTCGCGCTCGGGAACGTACACGGCGACGTTTTCATAGAACCAGTCGTGACCGCGGACGATGTTGGGCATGCGGCCGAAGGTCTGGAGGACCACGTCGCGATTTTGCCCGACAAGAAGTTCGTGGAGTTGCTGCGGGGTGTAGGTAGCAGAACCATAGTAGTTATCCTGGGCTCGGGATTCTCCAGGCATAAGAGCCAGAACCAAAAGGAGTGCAGGAAAGAGTTTAGTCACCCATGCTTATCATCCGAACTTTGTGGAAAAGCGCCAGCTTCCCCTTGACCCGGTCGGCCAAGATTCTAGGCAGAGATTATGATACGTCTTTTATTGGGCATGGCCTTGGCCACGGCCTGGCCCACGGTGGGAGCCGAGGAAAACCCAGAAGCCCATCTTTTCGTGGGCGGCGCGGCCCCCATGAAGGGGCAAAACGGGAAATGGGGCTTTCGTTCGGCGGACGGCAGCTGGTTGGTGGAGCCGAAATTTGCGGAAGTAAAAAGCTTTTCTGAGGAGTTGGCGGCGGCGCGGGAGGCAAGCACTTGGGGTTATTTGGGTAGTGACGGGAATTGGAAAATCCCGGCGCGATTCTCCTGGGCGGGGGATTTCAACGAGGGTCTGGCACCGGCCAGCGAGGGGGACCGTCTCACCGGCAAATTTGGTTATATTGACCGGCAGGGTCGCTGGGCCATTGAGGCGGAATATGATTGGGCCCGGCCGTTTCAGGAGGGGTTGGGCGGCGTAAAGGAGGGCTCCAAGTGGGGCTTTGTCGATAAAAAGGGCAAGTTGGTGGTGGAGCCGGAGTATGAGCAGATTGGGTCCTTTTCGGGTGGTTTGGCCCCGGTGCAAAAAGGGGCCGCCCCCGGGGACAAGGAGACCTGGATGTATATTAAACCGGACGGATCTCGGCCTTTTGAAAAAAAGTATGCATGGGCCGGGACTTTTTCCGAGGGTCTGGCCCGGGTGCAGCTAGAGGATCGGATCACCGGAAAGTTTGGCTACATTGACAGTACGGGCGGAATGGTGATCCAGCCCAACTTTGAGGAGGCGTCTGATTTTCGAAACGGCAAGGCCACCGTGCGACTGGAAGGGAAATCCCGGACGATCGACAAAAAAGGCAACCCGGTCGACTAGAGGGGTCAGGGTTTGGCGGGCGGGACGGGGGTAAGTTTGGGTTTGTCGCTCAGGCTGGTAAGGCGGCGTAGCTTGGAAAGATTGGCTGCCTGGTAAGGGTTGGAGGCAGGAAGAAGCGGATCCCCCTCCCACGAGCTATCCACTCCTTGCTCCGGAGCGATCACTGGATTCTTTGCGCCATCCGGCATGGAGTACCAGCCACGGGCGTCATCGTCGGAATCATTGGGAATAAAAAGCCCGCCCTGAACCTGCACAGTGTCGGCCATCAGTTTTGCGGTGAGAGTTTTCTCGTAGATGTAGAAAGTGCCGTCGTCGTTGGTTCCGAGTGGTTTGTAAAGTCCGGCAGGAAACTCCTCCACACCACCCACATGGAGACCGGTGGCTTGAAGGGAAGATTCCATCTTGAGGGCGGGGGTTTCTGGGCTGCAGGGCTCCAGTTTTTGGGCGTGGAGGGCGAAGTGGGTGAAAAGGATAAGCCCAAAAATGGATCGGACCATGAAGTGAGGATGACTTGCCCCGCGCGTGGGGCAATCCCAAGATCCGGCATGGTGATTACCGCTTCTGTTTTGACTTTGGGGGTGGCCGTGGCGGTCGCTGGTCAGGTGGCCAAGCACCGGATCAAAGATCCGCGACTGCCTTTTGCGGTAGGATTGGTTCTGACCCTGATCGCACCAACTTTTCTGATGGCCTTGGTGGTCGAGGTCATCCTGCTCTTCACCTGGAATCCTCTGAATTGGATGGAGTGAGTCTGGGTAAAGCGGTTTGCCCGACGCCTTCTTTTTGATACTTTTTTATCGGAACCTGGGCAGTCGCTTCTGACTCTGGAAACAGGGTCGGGGGAGGAAAGTCCGGACACCACAGGATACTTCGCCCCGGGCAACCGGGGGCGGTGCGGGGGCGACCCCGAACCGACGGACAGTGTCACAGAAAACAGACCGCCCTATGTCGCTTCGGCGATGCAGGGTAAGGGTGAAACGGTGGGGTAAGAGCCCACCCCTGCGCCGGGCAACCGGCGGAGGGACAAACCCCGGAGGGTGCAAGGCCGAGCAGGGGAGACGGGTGATCCGCCCGTCCCGCGCAAGCGGGACGTCCCCGGGTTGGAGCCGCACCGCGGGTCGCTTCGGTGACCGGCGGGATCCGCCGAAAGGCGGATCAGAGAAATGGCTGCCAAGCCGCCGGAGAAATCCGGCGGGGTCCAGAATCCGGCTTATGGGTTCCGCGGAACGAGGGCCGGGCGGGGAATGCCGCCCGGCCTTCGCCTTTTCAGGAGGTCTGCTGGTAGGCGGCCTCGACCCGGTCGGCCACGTCGCGGTACTGGCTATCAATCTCGTAAATCTTTTTAAACTCATCCAATGCCTCGGGCTTTTTACCCATCTCTTCGAGGGCGATGCCCAGAGAATAGATGGCATCCTTCTTGGTGGCGTCCATGGCCACAATTTCCGAGGCGGCGGAGGCGTACTGCTTGGCGGCGAGGTCGAGCATGTTTCGGCGATGGTAGGACTGCCCCAGTAGGATGAGGGCCTTGTGCCGGACAGAGGGCTGGCGGAGGGCCTGTTGCAGCTCGGGCACAGCTTCCTTGTAGAGACCGTTTTCGACAAGGGCCTCCCCGAGCTCGAAGCGGTAGTTGAGGTCGTTGGGATAGCGAGCAACGCGTTCGCGAGCGCTTTCCAGGGTGATGGCCTTGCGCCGAGCCTCAATTTCACCCAACGCGGCGGCATCAGCGCCGGAGGCACGGGCCTGCTCGAGCTCCGCATCCAGCTGCTGCAAGCGGAGCCGGAAAACATTTTTCTCAAGAATAGGATCCGACTTTTGGGTGAGGTCGTAAGCGAACTGGAACCACTGCAGGGCGTGGTCGAAGGAGCCTTGGAGTTCGCATAATTCTGCGATCTGTTTGGCAAGGTTGACGTTCTGCGGCTCCTTTTCGAACTGGGCGTGGAGGCGGCCAAGCTGTTCGGCGATGGCCTCGGCGGTTTTGACGACCTTACCGGCGGACTCGAGAGCGAGGGACTCCTCCTTGCTTTTGAGGGATTCACGAAAGTCGGTGGACTTTTCCCAGCCCCCCTCCTGACTCGCAACAAGCGCACTTGAGTCTTTCATGCCTTTCAGAGCTTCACCATCAGCAGGATTAATATTGAGGATCGCCTGGTAGGTGTCCCGCGCCTTGGCCATCTGCTTGCCGGCGATGTAGGCCTTGGCGAGGCCATGAAGGTTTCCGGTATCCTGAGGTTTGGCGACGCGAACGGTCTCGTAAGCAAAGATGGCCGTGCCAGGAAGATCATTACTGAGAGCGAGGTCGGCCAGCGTGCCGTTGGCCTGGGCGTTGTGCGGATCGATCGCCAAAGCCTCTTCCACCTTGGCCAACGCGGTGCCGAGCGATTTTCCAGCGGCGGCCTTGGCTTGGAGGATGTAGGGGGCGACTTTCACCCCCGCCATTCCTTTATCCAGCGCGGAGGCACCCTTGGTTTTGGCGATCTGGGCGGCGCGGAGGACCTTGCGGCCTTCCAGAAACCCGGGGTGGGCTTCCAAAATCGGGGGGACGAGCATGAGGATGTAGTCCCAGTTCTGGCGGGAGAGGGCGTCCTTGGCCTTGCGGAAGGAGTCCGACTGGGGACCGGTCAACTGACTTGAGGAAATCTCCGGCATAAGAGAAAACCTTATCCAAAAAAGGGGCCCCTCCAAAACCAAAAAGGCCACACATTTCCTTGTCCTTTGCCCCCAGTTCGCCCATCCCGTAAGGGATGATCGAGACCCTTTTAGCGTTAGGGCTGGGTTTTCTGCTGGGATCCTTGCCCTGCGGGTACTGGCTGGCCCTTTCCAGGGGAGTGGACATCCGCAAGAAGGGGAGTGGCAATATCGGAGCCACCAACGTGGGTCGAATCTTGGGCAAGGAGTGGGGGTATTTGGTCTTCGCCCTGGATGCGCTCAAGGGGTGGCTGGCGGTGTGGCTGGCGGGGGAGTTTCTGCAGGCGGGAGACAACTGGACCGTAATCACGGGGATGGCGGCCGTGGCCGGGCATGTCTTTTCGCCCTGGCTGAATTTCAAGGGAGGTAAAGGGGTAGCCACCTCTGCGGGTGTGCTCCTGGGCCTGGCTCCAGCGGCCCTTTTTTGGACAGCGGCGGTTTGGGGGGTCTCCTTTGCTGTGAAAAGGATCGTTTCAGTGTCCTCGTTGTTGGCGGCGGCAGCTTTTCCTTTTCTGGTGATGTGGTTGGAGCCGGGCCGGCCGGTGCTGTTAGTGGCGGCTTGGGCGCTGTCGGCGTTGGTTTGGTACCGGCACCGTGACAACCTTCAACGACTGGCTCAGGGCAAGGAGAACGGTTTTTCCAAGACGAAGAAAACCGGAAGAGGAAAACGCCGGAAATGAAGGTGGTGGTGCTGGGCAAGGGGGCGTGGGGAGGGGCAGTCGGGGATTTGATTCGAGCAAGGGGCCATGAAGTGGCTTGGGTGGAGCAGAACGACGTACGGATGCCGGGGCCCGCGGAAATGATCTTTCTGGCGGTGCCGACCCAATCCGTCCGCGAATGTCTGCAGACTCTGGGACCGCAGACCGTACCGGTGGTGAGCCTGAGCAAAGGGATTGAAATTGAAACGGGGAAACGGATCAGCGAGATCGTGAAGGAGATCTGGCCGAAGGCCCCGGTGGCGGCGGTCTCGGGCCCCAGCCTTGCCTCCGAGCTGGTGCAAAAAGTACCGACGGCGGTGGTTGCGGCGGCAGAAAAGGAAAGCTTGGCGGAGCAGGTTCAGAAAATCCTGCACGGGCCCACGTTCCGGGTGTACCGGACGAACGATCTGGCCGGGGTGGAGTGGGGTGGTTCTCTCAAAAATGTCTATGCGCTGGCGGCGGGGATGTGCGCCGGACTGGGCCTGGGCGAGAACAGCCTGGCTGGGTTGCTGACGAGATCGCTGCGGGAGATGGTGCGGGTGGCGGTGAAATTGGGAGCCAAGGAGGAGACTCTCTATGGCTTGAGCGGAGTGGGGGATCTGATGCTGACCTCCTACAGCCGGGCGAGCCGGAACCGGCGGGTAGGGGAACGGATCGGGGCGGGCGACAAGCTGGAGAAGGCGCTGGCCTCGGTGGAGGGAGTCTGCGAGGGAGTGCCGACGACCCAGGCCCTGCATGGGGTGGAAGCAAAGCGGAAGGTGGAGGCACCGGTGGCGGATCAGCTCTATGCGGTGCTCTTTGAGGGCAAGTCCCCCAAGGCGGCGTTGCAGGCGCTGATGGAAAGGGACCCCAAGGCCGAGACGGGTTAAGGAGATTCCAGTTCGACGGAGGCACCGGAAAGGTGAATATTACCCTCCTGCATGAAGGTGGGAAAATGGCTGCACACGAGGTTCCGGGTCCAGGACTTGGAAAAAAACCTGCATTTTTACAAAGAAGTCCTTGGCCTGAAGGAGATATCGAAGAGCACGTCGCCGCGGGGAAGCACGCTGGTCTTTCTGCAGTCCGAAGCGGGGGGAGAAATGTTGGAGCTTTGCCATTATCCAGCGTCGGGCCCGGTCAAATGTCCGGCCGATCTGGTGCACTTGGCCTTTGAGGTCAACGACCTGGATGCGTTCGGGAAGCATTCAGCCAACTTGGGTTATCCTTGGACAGATGGTCCAACCACTACATCCAAGGGAACGAGGTTTGCCTTTCTGGACGCCCCGGAGGGGTATGAGGTGGAGATCATCGAGAAGGGGAAGAAATAAATGACGAGCCGACCCCTCCTGATCGCCCCGTCCGTGCTGGCAGCCGACCTAGGCCGGATCGAGCAGGAAGCTGAACGGATTAAGGCGAGCGGGGCGGAGTGGGTTCATATCGACGTGATGGACGGACACTTTGTGCCGAACATTTCCTTCGGGACTAATATGGTCCGGACGCTGCGCAAGGTGATGGGCGACGTGACCCTGGACGTGCACCTGATGATCGAGCAGCCGGACCGGTATGCGCGCGACTTTGTGGAAGCGGGGGCGGACTGTCTAAACGTGCACCTGGAGGCGAGGCACACGGTGTCGCGGACGCTGGACCAGATTCGCGAGATGGGTTGCCGGGTGGGTCTGGCGATCAACCCGCCGACGCTGCTCAAGCATGCCATTCCGCTTCTGCCCAAGATCCAGCAACTCCTGCTGATGACGGTGAATCCGGGTTTCGGCGGCCAGGCCTTTCTTTCCGAGGTGTTGCCGAAAATCCGCGAGGCCCGGGAAGTGATCCTCCGGCAGAATTACGACGTGGACATTACCGTGGACGGTGGGATCAGCGACGACACCGCCCGTTCCTGTGTGAACGCCGGGGCCAACATCCTGGTGGCTGGAACCGCGCTCTTCCGGCAGCCGGATTTGACCCGGGCCGTGGCCAATCTACGAACCTCCGCCAACTCCGCCACCGTCTCGGGCTAAGGCCCGGACCGTCCGACATGGATCCCAAGCACATCCGCAACTTCTGCATCATTGCCCATGTCGACCATGGCAAGACGACCCTTTCCGACCGGTTGTTGCAGGCCACCGGTGCGATTGCGGAGCGGGATATGCAGGCGCAGCTGTTGGATTCCATGGATCTGGAACGGGAGCGTGGGATCACCATCAAAGCCCACCCGGTCACGCTGAATTACACCGCCAAGGACGGGCAGAAGTACCGGTTGAACCTGATCGACACCCCTGGGCATGTGGATTTTTCCTACGAGGTTTCGAGGTCGCTCGCTGCCTGTGAGGGGGCGCTCCTGGTGGTGGATGCGGCCCAAGGGGTGGAGGCGCAGACCGTGGCCAATGTCCATTTGGCCCACAAGGAGGGACTGACCCTGATCCCGGTGATCAACAAGATCGATCTACCCAGCGCCGATATTCCCGGGGTAAAGCGGCAACTGGAGGAGATCCTGGCGATTCCGGCCGAGGAGGCGATTTTGGTGAGCGCCAAGACGGGGCAGGGGATCGGGGAGGTGTTGGAGGCGATCGTGCACCGGTTGCCGATGCCCAAAGGAACGGAAGGGGAGAATCTTAAAGCACTGGTGTTCGACAGCGTGTTCGACACGTTTCGGGGGGTGATTGCCTATGTGCGGGTGGTTTCCGGGGAAATCACGGCGGGGACGCCGATTCAGCTGATGCAGAGCGGACGCAAGTACGAAACCAAAGAGGTAGGCACGTTCAATCCCAAGTTGACGCCGGGAAAGCGGCTGGGGCCGGGGGACACCGGCTACCTGGTGGCCAATCTCAAGACCACGGCGGAAATCGACATCGGGGACACGATCACCCATGCGCTGAAGCCGTCCAAGGAGGCCCTAGCGGGGTTCCGCAAGGTGCAGCCGATGGTTTTCTCGGGTATTTATCCGATCAACTCGGCGGATTTCGAGAAGCTGAAGCTGGCTCTGGGAAAGCTCCAGATCAACGATTCGGCCCTGGTGTATACGCCGGAAAGTTCTCCCGCGCTGGGTTTCGGATTCCGATGTGGTTTTCTAGGGCTCCTGCACATGGAAATCGTACAGGAGCGGTTGGCGCGGGAGTTCGACATGGAGGTGATCTCCACGTATCCGAGCGTCATCTACGAGGTGCATCTAACCAGCGGGAAAATCCTGCATGTGGAGAATCCGGTGCAGATGCCGGACCCGAGCGTGATTGAGGAGATCAGGGAACCAATGGTGACGGTATTTTTGCTTTGCCCGAATGAGAACATCGGGGACTTGGTCGCAATGGTTCGGGAGAAGAGAGGGGACATTATTAAAACCGAGTCTCTGGACGCCAAACGCGTCATGCTGACCACAGAGATTCCTTTGAACGAGATCCTCGTGGACTTTAGCGACCGGATCAAATCGATCACCCGGGGGTACGGTTCGATGGATTACGAGCACGGCCCGTACAAGACAAATGACCTCGTGAAATTAGAGATTCTGGTGAACGGGGAACCGATGGATGCCTTTTCCTGCATCGTCCACCGGGACAAGGCGGCCTCGCGGGGACGGGTCCTGACCGCCAAGCTTAAGGAGGTGATCCCGCCCCAGCTGTTTAAGGTGGCGCTGCAGGCAGCCATTGGCGGAAAGATCGTGGCCCGGGAAGACGTGAAGAGCTTTGGAAAGAACGTGACGGCAAAGTGCTACGGGGGTGACATCACCCGGAAGCGGAAACTTTTGGAAAAACAGAAAGAGGGGAAGAAGAGGATGAAACAGTTCGGCAAGGTGGACATCCCCCAGGAGGCCTTCCTGCAGGTTCTGAAGGCCTTCGGAGAATAGAATGTTTTATTTCGGCCAAGCGCGGGAGGAGCGGAAGCATCTCAAGGCGATCGAGCATTTCCTGGGGAAGCGGATCCGTTATGGGCGCGATGTCCTGCCAGAAAAGACGCTGACTCGGTTGCAGGAGGCCAGGGGAAGCGCCAAAGAGGCGTTGGCTTGGGGGACCTCGGGACAGAGTCGGGGGGAGAT
>JBILFP010000055.1:0-10081 GCA_044351535.1 Methylacidiphilales bacterium | reverse complement strand
CAGTGCCACCTCAACAACTGTCCGACCGGCGTGGCCACCCAGGACGACAAGTTCCGGGCCAAGTTCCGTGGCACCCCTGAGGCGGTGGTCGACTATTTCAACGCCGTCGCCCAGGACGTCCGCGAGATTCTTGCCTCCCTCGGCGTGCGAAAACTCGACGAGATTATCGGCCATCCCGAATTCCTTGAGACCTTCGTGCCGGAGAATCACCCCAAAGCCGCGACCGTCGACCTCAAGCCGCTGCTCAATGTCCCGGACATCGATCCCTTGGCCCCGCGTCACCACACCTGGGAGCGGAACGACAAGCTGGAGGATCAGCCGCTCGACGCCCGCATCCTTCAGGACGCCAAGGACGCGCTACAAAAGAAGCGGAAGATCAAACTCTCCTACAAGATCCAGAACGTGCACCGCTCCGTGGGCGCCCAGCTCAGCGGGGAAATCGCCTACCGCTACGGCGACGAGGGTCTCGCCGATGGCACCATCCAGATCAAGCTGGAGGGTTCCAGCGGGCAATCCTTTGGCGCCTTCCTGGTTCAGGGCGTGAAACTCACCCTGCAGGGCGAAGCCAACGATTACGTCGGCAAATCCATGTCCGGCGGAGAGATCGTCCTCCTTCCTCCCAAGGGCGTCTCGTTTGATCCTTCCTTGAACTCCATCTGCGGCAACACCTGCCTCTACGGAGCTACGGGCGGCAAGCTGTTTGCCTATGGCCGGGCCGGTGAACGCTTTGCGGTCCGCAATAGCGGCGCCACTGCGGTCATCGAGGGTGTGGGCGACCATGGCTGCGAGTACATGACCCGCGGCACCGTGGTGGTGCTAGGGCCGACCGGCAAAAACTTCGGCGCCGGCATGTCCGGCGGTTTGGCCTATGTCCTCGACGAGGACGGCCGTTTCGAGAAGCGGTACAATCCCGGGATGGTCACGCTGGAAAAACTATCCGGCCCGGACGACGCCAAGGCCCTGCAGGCGATCATCTATCAGCACCTCGAGGCCACCGAGAGCAAGAAGGCGAAGGAGATCCTTGCCAAGTGGGACGAGTACGCCCCGAAATTCAGGAAAGTTGTTCCTCACCCTCCGGTTTCCACTCTCCCCGCCGGCCAAGCCACTGCCGCCCCCGTCGCCGCCAAGGCCTAGCCAGGTTTTTTAGACGTTGTAAGTCGAAGAGGCGGTCGTCCCGCCTTGGCCCGTCCAGTTGGTGTGGAAATATTCGCCCCGCGGCTTATCGACCCGCTCGTAGGTGTGAGCACCAAAGTAGTCCCGTTGCGCCTGCAGTAGATTCGCCGGCAACACCGCACTCCGATAGCTATCGAAAAAGGCCAACGCCGTGCTGAAAGCCGGCACGGGAATCCCCCGTTTGGCCGCCGCGGCCACCACATTGCGCCATCCTTTTTGACAGCGCTTCACTTCGCCCCGGAAATAGCCGTCGAGCAGGAGATTCGTGAGCTTGGGATTGTTGTCGAAAGCTTCCTTGATCTTCCCCAGAAACCGAGACCGGATGATACAGCCGCCCCGCCACATCAGGGCGATCCCACCATAGTTCAAATTCCATTTATACTCTTTTGCCGCCGCCCGCATCAGCATGTACCCCTGTGCGTAGCTGATGATCTTGGAGGCGTAGAGCGCATCCCGGATCTCATTTAAAAACGCTTTCTTTTTGTCGGCATTCTTGGCGGCCGGCAGAAGAGGCTTTGGTCCCTTGAGCTTTTTCGCGGCAGCCACCCGGTCGTCCTTCAAGGCCGAGACACACCGGGCGTAGACCGCCTCGGCCATCAGCGTGATCGGGATCCCCAGCTCCTGGGAATTGATCACCGTCCACTTGCCGGTTCCCTTTTGCCCGGCGGCGTCGAGGATCTTGTCCACCAGCGGAAGTCCGTCGGCATCCTTCTTGGCGAGGATATGGGAGGTGATTTCGATTAGGTAGCTATCCAGTTCCCCCTTGTTCCATTCGGCAAACACCTTGGCCATCTCGTCCGGGGCCATGCCCAGGCCGTCTTTCATCAGGGCGTAGGCTTCGCAGATCAGCTGCATGTCCCCGTACTCGATCCCGTTGTGGACCATCTTCACGTAGTGGCCAGCCCCGCCCTCACCCACCCAGTCGCAACACGGCGCCCCACCCTCCACCTTGGCAGCCACATCCTGGAAAATCTTTTTCACATGGGACCAGGAGGCCGGCGACCCTCCGGGCATCAGGCTAGGACCATGACGGGCTCCCTCCTCGCCTCCCGATACCCCGGTGCCGACAAAAAGGAGCCCCTTGGCCTCTGTCTCCTTCACCCGGCGGTTCGTGTCCTCAAAAAGAGAGTTTCCACCATCAATGATGATGTCGCCCTTTTCCAGATGCGGGGTCAGTTCCTTGATAAAGTCATCGACCGGCTGGCCGGCTTTCACGAGCAGCATGATGCGACGGGGTTTCTTAAGCTTGGCGACCAGTTCCTGGATTGAGTGGGCTCCCTGCACCTTGGTGCCCTTGGCCTCCTTGGCCAAGAAGTCGTCCACCTTGGAGACCGTGCGGTTGTAGGCCACCACGACGTAGCCGTGGTCGTTCATGTTGAGGATGAGGTTTTGCCCCATCACTGCGAGACCGATTAGGCCGATATCACCCTGCGAATTCATCGGAAGTTCCTAGCGGAAAACGTCTTTCCTGCCCATCGGAAAGACGCTGAAAAAAGCCCGGATCCCCTTTCCAGGCCGAGCCGTCGTTATTTGACGAACTTGGCGCCGACTTGATTCAGCCACTCCATGCCTTGCGCCCGACCGCCCTGGTTTTGCACCAGGATTTCAATTTTGCCCTCCCCAATTTTTTGGGCGATTTTCTCGGCCTCTTTCCCCTCAATGGGGCTATCGAACGAATTGTACCAGTAAATCGCCTCCACCCCCCGCTTGATCAATTCGTCAAAGGCCAGATAACAGGCGTTGGCGTCCTTGTAGCTGGTGATGAACCACACATTGCTGCGCCGGCGCAGCTCATCAAACAGTTCCGGATGTTTTTCCTTCAGCCCGGGGTAGTCCTTCACAAATTCTGCTCCCCGCACCGGCGGCCAGTTCAAAGCCTCCCCGGTGTTGAACTTGACCGCCTTCGGTTTTTCCATGTTTTTGGGGTAGGGAAAGCTTTTACCGGTTTCTTTCTCCTTCTTTTTGTTTTCCTCAACCCGCTCGTTGAATTGAGCCAGAGCCTTGTCCCAATCCATCATGCCTCCCCCATTGGTCAAAAAGACCGGGCTGTCGGGAAATTCCTTGAAGATTTCATCAAAGATTCCCGGAAGCCGACCGGAACTCTGGGCCCCCTTGTTGATGCTGACGATCACTCCCAATTTGCGCGCCTGGATCGTCACCCCGAAAAGCTGTTTGCCGGAGACCGGCCCACCCATGCCTTTGCCCGTTCCCAATCCGCTGCCCGACCCTTTCCCGGTTCCGCCGATCACTCCCGTCTCCGAAACCGGGGTGTTTTTTGGTATCGCCGGCGCCCAGTTGGCCCCGCCCACCACCGTCAGCATGTCCAAGGCCGCAGCACTTTCCTCTCCCGCGGGCTCGGGCGGAGCCTCCGTGGCAAAGGGATCCTCGGTGGCCACCGGTTCTTCTGGGGCCGGTTCGTCCAACGGCGGAGCGGGGCTTTCCGCCGCCACCTCGGTGGGAATTTCCTGAGAAACAAAGGGAAGTTTCGGCACAGTTCCCTTGAAGATCGCCACGCTGCCGAAAGCCAAAAGAACCAGCACGTGGATTGCCAAGGAGATGGCCAGCACGAGAAAAATCGTCTTTGTAAAAAGCGATTTCCAGTTCCTGCCGGACTCGGTCCCGCTGGAACCACGCGGATGGCTGGGTTTGGCTTTGATCTTCGGGTTACCCGGAGGCATGGATAATTGTTTGCGCGATCTAGCTCCAAGACAAGGGACGATCCTGTGACAATTCCCATTGATAACGGATTTGTCTAAAGGCCGAAAGCAGAGCTATTTTTACAAAGATCGCCGGAGTAGCTCAGCGGTAGAGCAACGGTTTCGTAAACCGTGGGTCACGGGTTCAATCCCCGTCTCCGGCTCGGCTTTACCCCTTGGAGTAATCCTCCCAATCCACACCCGGCAAACCCGCGAATGCCGCCCGGTCCCGGGACAAAATCGACTCCCCCTGGCTCCTCGCCAAAGCCGCAATCCAAAGATCGTTTTCTCCCCGCAACGATCCTTTTTGTGCCGTCCAGCGCTGCAAGCGGGACCAGTTCCAACGCACCGCCTCATCGGCTTCCAGGATGACGTAGGATTCCAGAACCTCCTCCGCTCCTCGTCTTTGCTCATCAGAAAATCCGGCCAAAAACTCTCCCGCCGTCACCCAGGCAAGTTTCAATTTTTCGCCGGGATTCTTTTTTGCCCAAGCGGTCGCCACCCCGGCCCGTCCTCTCCGCTGCTCCCGCTCCAGATCGATTAGAAACGTCGTGTCGGCAATCAAAGGAGACCTATTCCCGCCAATGATCCTTGGAACGTTTCTTTTGGATTCTCAAATCCTCCACCCGATCCAGCTCCTGGAGACTCGGACCCCGACCCGCCCGGGCCCGCTCCTCCGCCCTTCGAAGAATCTCACCCGCAGTGGCCCCGGATTCCCTCGGCCCAAGACGACGGATGACTTGGGAGAACGACTCTCCCGGACCAGTCTTGAAAGATCTCAGCCGCTCATAGGCATCCAACTCAATGGTAATGGTCTTCACCGCCATGCACTTACCATGCACGGACATTCCATCGGGTCAAACCCTCATTCCTTCTGGAGCCACGCCCAAAGAGGCTTATTTTGTGCTTCATGCCGAAAAGCCCGGCCAAATCTCTGGCCCCGGAAACACGCTTCCTGATTGGCGGCAAACTGGTCGCCGGCGGGGGCGATCCCCAGCCCGTCCTCAACCCCCGCACCGGGGAAACCATCCTCAAAATTCCCGAAGCCACCCCCAAACAGGTCGACCTTGCCGTCCACGCCGCCGAAAAGGCGTTCGCCACTTGGGGGCGCACCACTCCCGGCGAGCGGGCCGGCCTGCTCCTCAAAATTGCCGATGCCATCGACAAGGAGGCGGAGACCTTTGGCGACCTCGAATGCCAGAACACCGGCAAGCCCCGCCCCGTCTTCATGGCCGACGAGATGCCCGCCGTGAGCGACTGCTTCCGCTTTTACGCCGGTGCCGCCCGCTGCCTCTCCGGACCGGCCGCCGGCGAATACATGGCCGGCTACACCTCCATGCTGCGCCGCGATCCCGTGGGCGTGGTCGGCTCCATCGCTCCCTGGAACTTCCCCCTTCAAATGGCCGCCTGGAAACTCGCCCCCGCCATCGCCGCCGGCAACACCATCGTCCTGAAGGCCTCCGAATTTACCCCTCTCACCGCTCTGCACCTTGGTCGCATTCTGGCCGACCTCCTTCCTTCCGGAGTCGTCAACATTCTTACCGGGCGCGGGTCGATGACCGGCCAAGCGCTCATTTCCCATCCCCTCGTCCGAATGGTCTCCCTCACGGGCAGTGTCTCTACCGGAACCCAGGTGATCGCGGCGGCCGCCGCCGGACTCAAACGCACTCACCTCGAACTCGGTGGCAAGGCCCCGGTCATCGTCTTCGACGATGCCGACATGGAGGAGATAATTCCTGCCCTGAAAAAGTTCGGTTACTACAACGGCGGCCAGGACTGCACCGCTGCCTGCCGCGTCTACGCCGGCCCCAAAATCCATGACGACCTGGTCGGAGAACTCGGAAAAGCGGTGAAAACCATCCGCTACAACCGGACCAAGGACGAGGAGAACGACATTGGCCCCTCCGTCACCGCCGCCCAGTTTGAGCGGGTGAAAGGCTTCGTCGCCCGCGCCCGCGAATCCAAACACATCAAAACCGTCGCCGGAGGTTCGCCCGCCGGTGGCAAGGGCTTCTACTTCGAGCCCACCCTGCTCGCAGGGGCCCGGCAGGAGGACGAAGTCGTCCAAAAAGAGGTGTTCGGGCCCGTCGTCTCCGTGACCAAATTTAAAACTCCTGAGGAAGCGATCCGCTGGGCGAATGACTCCGAATACGGTTTATCATCCTCCGTTTGGACCCGTGACGTCTCCAAGGCCATGAAGGTGGCCGCGGAACTCCGCTACGGTTGCACCTGGATCAACACCCACCTGCTTCTGGTCAGCGAAATGCCCCACGGCGGACTCAAACGCTCCGGCTACGGCAAGGATCTATCCATGTTCTCGTTGGAAGAGTACACCGTACCCCGGCATGTGATGGTGAAGCTATAAGCCTGAATTCGAAATCATCTACGCTCGTTTACGAGATGCTCTGGTTTCAACTTTTCCTAAACGTAATCGTAGCCGTAAACGATCTACTAGCGGTGCAAGATCTGGTTCGCTGTCGCTAGACCGCTTTTCCAAACAGATTCCAGCCTCGAGTCCGTCATCGAGTCCCCACAAATAAAAACCCCCTTGGGCAGATCTTTCGGGGCCGGCACGCTTTCCTTCCTGCGCGCATACCGCCACCGGTGGGCGAAGACCGATCCGCGTTTTGATGCGTCCAGGCTCCAGGTTTTTTCCAGAAGGACCTGCAGGTCACTGGCCCAGTACTCCGGGTTCTGCTCAATATGTTGCCGGCTGTACTCCGGCGAGGCCTGGATGACATAAACCGTGCATCCCTCCGCCACCCGCCCCGCCTTGACGTTTTCACAGGCGATCCACGCCAAAGGGTCATGGCCCGAAACATCCATCCTGGCATAGGCTCCCTCTCCCCCGGCCCGGCCGACGAGATACTCCAACAAGACCGTCAGGCACGGCTCGTACCCCGGCTCCGGCCCCTTAATTCCCAGGAGCGCAGCCGTCTGCGGCCATGGAGCACAGCTCACCACCGCGTCGAACTCCCGCCCGGCTGCTTTCCACTTGCGCCAGGATTTTTCCAGTCTCGGAACCTCTGTTTCGGCCAAAACCTCCAGCCCTTCCGCTAAAAGCTTTCCCAGTCGGTTATTCCCCGACCGCAGATAAAAACGATCTTCCCCTTCGCGGTAGACCGCGCCCTTGGGTTCCGCCTGCAGGATCGGGGTGGTCAGTTTTTGAAGCTCGGCACCCGCGACCGCATCCACTTCTTTCCGGATCTCCAGATCCCGCAGGGTGAAATACTGCACCCCATGATCCACGACATGATCTCCCAACCTCCGCGTGGCGCAGCGTCCCCCAAGGCTGCGGGACTTTTCCAATACGGTCACCTCATGTCCCGCCTTCCTCAAAGCACGACCGCAAACCAAGCCACTGATCCCCGCCCCGATAACCCCGACCTTCATCACGGTTTCAGTAGCCGCCCAGTCACTTCTTCGTAGGCCTGCCGGACCGCTCGTGCCGTCTCCCCCGCCTTCAGGATCAGGGAGGCCTCGTCCGTTTCCCCGCACTGCCTGGCCAGCCACTGTCGATCGGTTCCCGCCTTGGGCAACAGACTGCCGCCACGCCCTTCATCCAGCCGCAGCCACCACTCGGCCTCGGACCAGAATTTCAGCCCAGTTTCCAATGCTTGGGCGGCAGGCCGATCCTCCTTGGCCATCTTTTTCAGGACGATTCCGGTTTCAGTTTCCACGCAACCTGCCCGCATCTGCCAGGCCTGCGCCGCAAACTCCACGTCGATGAGGCCTCCCCGGCGGGTTTTGTAAGCACGCTCCTCCTCCCCTTTCGGCACCCGCTCCGTGGCGATCCGCTCCCGCATCACCATCATCTCTTCCACAAACTTTTTGTCGGATCCCAGCTGCTTCCACCGTTTCTCCACCCCCGGCCAAAATTCCTGCACCGGCTCTTTCGCCCCGGCAATGGCCCGGGCCCGGCACAACGTCTGCACCTCCCACCCCTGCGCCTCCTTTCCGTAATACTCTCCATACCGCTTCACCGGCACCGCCAGTGCTCCCTCGGCATAGGGGCGGAGACGAAAATCCACCTTAAAGAGCGCCCCAGAAGCCCGCTCTTCTGTGAGAAACTTCACGGCCTTCTGGACCGACTCCTCCCCCTCCCCCGCCACCAGTAGGTCGAGGTCGGAACCGAAACTCAGCGCCTTCCCTCCCAACTTTCCCAACCCGATCCATGCCCATTTTTCTTTGCCGGCAAACTCCCACGCCCAGGCCAGGCAGGCGTCCGCCAGCGCCGTGAGCTCGCCTTGCAACACCGGAATCTCCGCCAAACCCAACAAGCCCCGCAGGGCGATCCGCAGTTCCTCGCCCCGGACAAACTCCCGGGCCCCGTCCAGGGCCATTTCCGGATCCTTGGGAAGTTTCCATGCCTTACGCAAGCCGACCACCGTCCGGGGTGTGTCGAGATCGGACTGGGTTACCTCTTCATACAATTCCGGACGGGCCACCAGCCCCGGACCCAGAAAACGACTGCTTTCAAAGAAGCGGATCAGCAGGTCGAGGGCCTTGGGGCTGACACAAAGGGTCTCATATAAAAGCGACCGGGCCCCGTAGGCCTCGACGAAGTTGGAAAAGCCCACCAAAGCCAGATCCGGCCGGGCACACGCCGCCAGCTTTTTCTCCAGCACCGGCCGAAGCCGTTGCAGGTTCTCCCGGGTGCGGGGAGTGGCGTGCACATCTCCGGAAGGTGCCAATCCCTCCCAAGCGGACCGGGCCGTCACCGCATTTTCCCAAGGGATTGCTTCGGGCCAGCTGCCGGCACTTACCGCCTTGGGTTTCAGCTCGCCAAAGATGGAGTCGTAAACGGCCCGCACCTTGGCGCGCCAACTCTCCACTTCTTTTTCCAGATCCCCGCCGGATTTTTTACCCAGGGCCCGGGCCACCGAATCCACCTCCGCAGGATCCGCCGGCAACAGGTGGGTTTGCCGGATCTGCCGCATCTGCAGAAAGTCTTCCAGCCGACGCCAGTAGTCGTAACCGCCCAGGAGTACCGTCTCCTCCTCCGCCTTGAGAATCCCAAGAATCTTCAGATTCCGGATCGCCTTGCGCAGATCGTGCGTCTGGAGGGTTGGCTGAGTCGCCCCGTGCAATAGTTGCAGGCCCAAGACCGGGAACTCCACCTCCCGGAGGCCACCCCTTCCCCGTTTGATCTCCCGGTCCTTATCGGCGACGGAGATCAGCTCGTCCTCCGCGCGGGACTTCTGCTCAAACAGTTCCCCCAGGGAGGAAGGCGTGAGTCCGCGGGGGTAAACGAATCCCTGCAAGGATTGAAAAACCTCGTAGGCAGTTTCTTGGTCTCCGGCCACCCGCCGGCCCCGGATCCAGGCACACCGCTCCCAAATTTCACCGTAAGCCCCGTAATACTCCTCCAATCCTTCCTGGGTGCAGACGAGCGGGCCGCGATCCCCCTCCGGACGAAGCCGCAAGTCCACTCGGTAGATCAGTTCCCCTCCCTTGGCATCCAGATCTGCGACCAGGGCCCGGGCCAATCTCGCGCAGGCTTCAAGATCGTCCCCTTCTCCTGATAGGAAAATCAGGTCGAGATCAGAAAAGAAGTTCAGGTCAGCCGCACCCAACTTTCCCAAGGCCAGGATGGAAAACCCTTTCATCATGCCTTGGTCGGCCTCCGGGGCCTTATCCCGAGCCAGGGTCAACGCCGCCCCGAGGACGAATTCGGCCAGGGCCGTGTACCGGGCCGAGGATTCGGCGGCCGGCGGCAGCGTCGCAAAATCCGTGAAGGCCAGCCGGATCAGTTCCGTGCGTTGCCACTCCCGCAGGGCCGACAGCCGGCGGCTGGGAGCATCGGCCTTGGCGACCGCCTCGCTCCACTCAATCCGGTATTTCCCCGGGCTCCGTGGCTCCAAAAGTCCGGCCGGATTTTTGGCAGCCACCGCCAACGGCTCCACGGAAACCAGCGCATCGCGCGCGCCGGAGGAAAATTTCAGGAATTTATCCCAGGCCTCCCCTGGGTTCCGGCAGTCCGCCCGCAGGGTCACACCAGTAAGTGGGCCCGGCGCAACAGGGCCCGCTCCCGCATCGTTAGCGGCCGCCACCGCCCGTGACCCAGCGCATCCAGCAAATCACAAAGTTCCCGCCGAAACTGCGCCTCGCCCAGTTCCGCCACCGCCAGGGTGGCGGCCATCTCCTCCATTCCTTTCCAAGCTGGCCGGGCCAACACCGGAGGCTCGGGAATCTCGCGTTGCCAGATCCTC
>JBILFP010000196.1:0-2678 GCA_044351535.1 Methylacidiphilales bacterium | reverse complement strand
CCGGCGATGAGTCCGAAGAGCAGGGCCGAGCCCACCTCCACGTGGACCATCGCGAAGGCCACGGTGGTGATATAGAACGAGAGCGGTTGAAAGGTTCCCAGCGGCACCTCCTCAAACTCGGGCTTGATGATTGTCCGCATCAAGTAGCCGCGCCAAAAGAGCTCCTCCACGATGGGCACCACCACCACGGCCCCAAATATCCGGAACAAAATCGCCAGGACGCCCGGAACCACGCCGAGTTCAAAGGCCGCCTCAAAAGGAAAGGCGTTGTCCCGGGGGCCACCCGTCCGCGGCATCCACGGATCCAGGGCGATCCACAGGACGATGGCACCGAGGCCCACCAGGATGGAGTCCCTCACGCGGGCCGGGGCCGGATCCTGGCCCTGATATCTGGGTTTCAGCCACCAGATGAGGCTGAAGACGATTAGGGCGCAGACTCCGTAAAGCCACCAGCCCTGTTCCTCGAATTTCTGCCGAACGAAGAGAAGTCCCATGAACAGGACGAAGGGGGCGACGAAGGGAAAGCCCGGGCCGTTGATCAGTTTTTTCATCGGCTACCCAGGCACCTTAAACAGCCGCGTGTTTAAAACCAGCCTAACCGACCCGGCGAAGGGCGTCCGAAGCGGCAGCCGATTCGGCCGCCTTGCGGCTCCGACCCGTGCCCCGGCCGATCTCCTCTTCGGAAAGAAGCACGCGGACCGTGAAAGTTTTCTCGTGGTCGGGCCCCACAGAGTCCACCAGCTCGTAGGCGGGCACGGGTTGATTCCGGGCCTGGAGGAGTTCCTGCAACTGGCCCTTGGGGTTGGACTGGTCAGCCAGCTTTTCCGCCTCGGCCAACCGTGTGCCGTAACTCTTTTTGACCCAGGCACGGGCGGGGTCGTAGCCGGCGTCGAGAAAGATGGCGCCGAGCACCGCTTCCCAGGCATCCGCGAGGGCGCCGGGGGATTCGTGGATCTTGTCGCGGGCGGCGTCGGTTCCGACCTTGAGTTGAGGGGCCAAGCCGAGTTCGCGGCCGAGCTCCGCGAGGGTGTGGCGGTTGGCGAGGCTGGCTCGCATGGCGGTGAGGTCGCCTTCGGGGGCTTTGGGGAAATGTTCCATGAGAAGGTCGCTGAGAGCGGCTTGAAGCACGGCATCGCCAAGAAATTCCAGCTGTTGATTATCCCCGTCCGGGCCGGCGCCGGTACGGGCGGAGGGGTGGGTGAGGGCCCGATGAAGCAGATCGGACTTTTTGAAGGAGTGGCCGAGGGAAAGGCTCATCGGGCGGATCCGCCTTTTTGGGCGCGCGGATGGAAACGGTCAAACGTTGCCGCAAGCCGGTCCTCGTCGACGTGGGTGTAGATCTCGGTCGTGCCGATGCTGGCGTGGCCGAGTAGTTCCTGGATGACGCGAAGGTCGGCCCCGCCGGAAAGAAGGTGGGTGGCGAAGGAGTGACGAAGAAGGTGGGGATAGACTCGGGCGTCGAGTCCGGCGGCTTGGGCGGCTTTTTTGACGATACCCCAGAGATGGGTGGTGGTGAGTCGCCGGCCGTGGTTGCCAAGGAACACTTCGCCGCCGGATTTGGAGCGCACGAGCTTGGGTCGGCCGGTATCGAGGTAACGGCGCAGCGCTTCCTCGGCGGCTTTGCCGAGCAGGACCAGACGTTCCTTGTTCCCTTTGCCGATGACCCGGGCGGAGCCGGCCTCGAGATCCAGCTGTTCGATCCGCAGGGAGAGAATTTCGGCGGCACGCAGGCCGGCGGCGTAGAGGAGCTCGAGCATGGCGCGGTCGCGAAGGCCGAGCGGAGTTTTGACCGAGGGCGTCTCGAGAATTTTCCGGACCTGATCGGGGGTGAGCGAGGGCGGGAGCTTGCGGGCCTGTTTGGGGGAGCGGAGACCGACGGTGAGGTTGGTGGAGACGCGGCCGGTGCGGTGCAGGTGGGTGAAAAAAGTGCGGAGAATGGAGGTTTCGAGGCGGAGTGTGGTCGGGCCGACCCGACCAGAGAAGCGGCGATAGGATAGGAATTCGCGGAGATCGTCAGGTTTGAGCGCGCGCCAGTCCTTGCCGGGAAACTTTCGTTCCATCCAGTGGGTGAGACGGTCGAGAAGACGGCGCTGGATCGACTGGGTGCGCATGGCGTGGCCGCGCTCCATCGCGCCGGAGGCGAGAAAATCCTCCACTGCGCGGTGGTCCAACTGGCTCATGGTCTGGGAAGGGCCGGCTCCGCACCGGTGAGGCGGCGGCAGGCCTCGCGGTAACGGTCGAGCGTGCCTTGGACAACGGAGGCAGGGAGCGGCGGGCCAGGGGGTTGGCGGTTCCAGTCCTTTAGGCTGGAGAGATAGTCGCGGACGAACTGTTTGTCGTAACTGGGCGGGTTGCGGCCGGGTTGCCACTGGTCGGCGGGCCAGAAGCGGCTGCTGTCTGGGGTGAGAAGTTCGTCGATGAGGAGAAGGTTTCCTTTCTCGTCCGTCCCGAACTCGAACTTTGTGTCGGCCAGGATGATGCCGGCCTTTTCCGCGTGTTGGTGGGCGGCGGTGTAGAGGCCGATACTTCGCTCGCGGACTTGGCGGAAAACTGCGGAGCCGAGCTGTTGTTCTGCCTCCGCATCCGTGAGGGGCAGGTCGTGCCCCTGCTCGGCCTTGGTGGTGGGAGTGAAAATCGGTTCGGGAAGTCGGGCGGACTCGAGAAGATACTTGGGAAGG
>JBILFP010000194.1:0-2681 GCA_044351535.1 Methylacidiphilales bacterium | reverse complement strand
GGGCGGGTGCAGGCGCGAGAGCGGGGGCAGAGACCGGCGCGGAAGAACTCACCGTGGTGGTGGCAGGCGCTGCCGCCGGCGCCGGCTTGGTCGGGGCGGGAGCGCTGACCGCTTCCACTTTCTCCCCAGGCTCGCCGATCACGGCGATGCAACCATTCACCGCCACCTTGGAACCCTCGGGGGCGGCAATCGCCAACAAAGTTCCCTTATCGAAAGCTTCCAGGTCCATGGTGGCCTTATCGGTCTCCACCTCAGCGATCACCTCACCAGGCTTGATGGTGTCGCCGACCTTCTTGTGCCACTTCGCCAGCACCCCTTCCGTCATGGAAGGACTCAACGCCGGCATGGTGATTTCTTTGGCCATGAAAAATCCCGCGGACCTTAGGCCAAGGTTTTCTCGGCCGCCGCGATCACCCGGTCTTCGCTGGGCATGACCGCCTGCTCCAGCACCTTGGCGTAGGGCTGAGGCACATCGAGGCCGGTCACCCGCTCGATCGGGGCGTCGAGGTCGTCAAAGGAGCGGTGCTGAATCTCATAAGCCACTTGAGCACCCCAGCCAGCGAACGGCTTGTTCTCCTCCACAATGACCACCCGGTTCGTCTTGGCGACGGAGGTGAGGATCACCGGGAGATCGAGAGGCTTGATCGTACGCAGGTCGATCACCTCGGCGGAAATGCCGTTGGCCTCCAACTTGCCGGCCGCCCCGAGGGCCACGTGGGTGGAAGCGCTGTTGGCGATCAGGGTGACGTCGTTTCCCTCCCGGCGGACGCGGGCTTGGCCGATCGGGATGATCAGTTCCCCTTCCGGCACCTCGTCCTTGAAACCGTAGAGCTTCTCGTTCTCGATAAAACAAACCGGGTTGTTGGAGCGGATCGCGCTCTTGAGAAGTCCCTTCGCATCATCGGGAAATCCGGGGGTGATCACGGTGAGAGCCGGCACATTGGCGTACCAGTTTTCGGGAGTGTGGGAGTGGGTCGCGCCCACCTGCAGTCCGGCGCCCGACGAGCCGCGGAAAACAATCGGGATCGAGTACTGGCCACCGCTCATGTAGCGGATCGCGCCGGCGTTGTTGACGATCTGGTCGTAGGCGACCATCGAGAAACTCCATGTCATGAATTCCACCACCGGACGCAGGCCCATCATGGCCGCGCCGACGCCCAGCCCGGCAAAGCCGGACTCGCTGATCGGGGTGTCGATCACCCGCTTCGGGCCGAACTTTTGCAACAGGCCGGAGCTGACCTTGTAGGCGCCTTGGTACTCCGCCACCTCTTCGCCCATCAGGAAAACGCGGTCGTCCCGCTCCATCTCTTCGCTCAACGCCTGGTTGAGCGCCTCGCGCATCGTTATCACCGCCATGGCTAACTCCCGAGCGGGGGCCGGAACTCCGGCATTTGGTCTTCCGGGGCGAAAATGTCCTCAAAAACGGTGGCGACCTCGGGTTCGGGAGAGGACTCGGCGAAGGCGACGGAATCCTCCGCCTCGGCCACGCACTGCCGCTCAATCTCTTCGTACTGCTTCTCGGTGAGGGCCTTTTCCTTGTAGAGCCGGTCCCGGTAAAGGGCGAGCGGGTCGGCCTCCTTCTTGCGGTTCTCGATCTCGTCCTTGCTCCGATAGTGGCCGGGATCGGACATCGAATGCCCGCGATAACGGTAGGTTTTGATCTCCACCAGCGAAGGCAGGCTTTCCGTGCGGGCCAGTTGCACCGCATCCCACATTTTTTCGCGGACGTCATCTAGATCCGAGCCGTTGGCGGTGATGCCAGCCATGTCGTAGCCGTCGGCCCGTTTCACGAGCGGATATCCGGCCGAGCTGCGATGTTGGCTGGTGCCCATCGCGTACTCGTTGTTTTCGATCACATAGATGACCGGGAGTTTCCAAAGAGCCGCAAGGTTGAGGGCCTCATGGAAAGCGCCCTGATTCACCGCCCCGTCCCCGAGGTAGCAGACCGTAACTTCGCCGGTCTGGTTGTACTTCTGGGCGAAGGCGATCCCGGCCGCCAGCGGGGTCTGCCCGCCGACGATTCCGTGGCCGCCGTGGAAATGCTTTTCCTTGCTGAAGAAATGCATCGAGCCGCCCTTGCCGCGGGAACAGCCGGTGATTTTCCCGAAAAGTTCCGCCATGCACTCCCGGGCGGTCATGCCCCGGGCCAACGCATGGCCGTGATCCCGGTAAGCCGTGATGACCGCATCACCCTCGTGCAGCGTGGAAATGGAACCCACTGCCACTGCCTCCTGGCCAATGTAAAGATGGCAAAAGCCCTTGATTTTGGCCTGCATGAAGGCCTGGGCGGCCTTCTGTTCAAAGCGGCGAATGAGGACCATCTTGCGGAGCAGATCAACGCGCTCGGCGGGTGTCAGGGTAGGCAGAACCGCCGGGGACTTGCCCGGTTTCTCCTTCGACCGCGTCTTCTTTGCTCCAGCCGTTGCCACGAGGGGCTCCTTGGTTGTGCCGTCCGGCTGCCCGGAGGGCGGTGTCGCAAACCTTGTTACTATGCCCAAGGCAGGGACCTTTTCAATTCCAAGATGAAAAGTTGTTTATGCTTGGGGGGCAAAGAGATCGGGCATTAGTCCGGTTCCCCAACGCCACGCCATCGGCATGGCCTGATAACCAATATGCCCCTGCCCCACTTCCCGGTAATGGGCGCCCCCCCACTCTTTCGCCAACGCACGCAGTTGTTCGGG
>JBILFP010000195.1:0-2681 GCA_044351535.1 Methylacidiphilales bacterium | reverse complement strand
CGGATGGTAAAAATCCGGGTGACTCCACATGACGGGCAGAAAAGAGGTCAGACGTCCTCGGCTCTTTTCCCAGGCCGCCACCAGCTCCCGGTGCAGATCCTCCGCCGGGCTGCTTCCGGCATAGAAACGCCATAGCTTTCCGGTGATCCAGAAGGAAGCCGCGGGCTGACGGAGGGTGAGGCGAACGACATCCGCCCCGTCAAAACTGCCCCGCTGGCCGAAAATCTTTTTGGAGCGGGAGTCGTGCCAACGCCGGTTTTCCACAAACCGGGGAACCGCGGTCTCCTCATCCATCGTCTCGCCGGGTTTCTTGGGCAGACGAAGCCCCCACCCCGTGAAGGCCCGGGCGGCCTCCTGGACGTCCTTCTCCGTGTAGTTTCCCTCGCCCAGGGTGAAGAGTTCGAAAAGCTCGCGGGCAAAATTTTCGTTCGGCTGTTCGGGGCGGCTGCGGGCCCCGTCGAGATAGATGAGCATCGCCGGGTCGCGGGCGACCGCGAGAACGAGGTCCGACCATGTCTCCGACGACTTTTCCCGAAACATCTGGTTTTGCTGATAAAGCAGCAATGGATTCCGCACTTTTTCCTCGCTGGTGGCAAAGTGACCATGAAGAAATAGCACCAGCTTCTCACGGGCGGCTGTGACCGGATTCGCCATCCGGGCAAGCCACCAGCCCCGCAGATCGGTCAGCCGTTTTTCCTGTTCCGCCCGGACGGCCCGAAAGAGTTCCGCGGCCTTCTTCTCACGATCTTTCGGGGTCATCAAATTAAGACGCCGCCGGATGTACCTTTGTTGTTCGGTCAGGCCTGGTTCCACAACCGATGGAGGAGGCGCGTCTTTGGCTAAATCGGATTTTTCAAAGAGAGATTCGGCCGCCCTCTGAACCGGTAGTTTGGCCAGATCCTCCGCCTCGGCCGGGGTGCCGCCAAACCCGGCGCGTTGGAGTAATACGCCAGCCTTTTCGCTGTCCCAAGCCGAGGAAGGCAGGGTGGCCATAGCCATATAGGATTAGACCACGATTTTGGGAAAAGGATGCGGTCTTTTTTCGTCACCGAACGAGGGGAATAAAACCAGAAGAGGACGGGTTCGATGAGGATTCAGCTGAAGATTGCGATGAGTCTGGCAGGACGGACGCCCCTGCTGTCACCGGCGAGGAATTAGCGGTCTTTGGTGGAGAGGGAGGTTCGGTCGAAGGAGGCGACGGGGGCCTTAGCCTCGGTTCGGGTCACGGAGGCGGGTACCGGAGCTACCTTTTTACGGGGGGAGAAAGCGAAGGCCAGCACGGCCGCCAGACCCACCGCACAGACCACGATGGTGCGATGAAGCACCTTGGTGGAAGCGTCCCCTCTTTCCTCAAAAATACGCCGAGGGGCGGGTCGTTTCGTTGAGCCAGATTTTCGTTTCGTGGTCATGGGTTCAGTTTCGGTCAAGCGGGCCCGCTTTACAAAGGCAATCTTGAGGCGTTAGTCAGATTCCGTGGACTCGTCCCCAATGGACATCCAGTTGGCGACTGAGGCAGAGCTTGAGGGCCCGCAGCAGGCAGGCGGATTCCAGTTTCTGGCCCCGGGCGATGATGTTTTCCAGGGGTTCATCCGGGCGCAACCGCAGCGCGTCCTGACAAAGAATAGGGCCTTGGTCCAGGTCCGGCGTCACGAAATGGGCGGTCACGCCGACGATTTTCACGCCCTTGTCGTAGGCTTGGCGATAAGCGGAGGCCCCCGGGAAAGCCGGCAGCAGGGAAGGGTGGATGTTGAGAATCCGGTTTTTCCAGTGCCAAACAAAGTCCGGCGATAGGATTTTCATGAAACGGGCCAGCACCACGAGATCCGCTCCGGATTTTTCTAGCTGGTCCTGCAGGGTTTGCTCGGCCCGATGACGATCCCGATAATCGATCCGGCGGAATGGTAAACCATGCCGGCGGGCGACTTTTCCAAGATGGGGGTGATTCCCAGCAACCAATACCGGATCGGCCGCCAGCCGCCCCCGCTTCCAATCCTTCAGAATCGTCTCCAGCACGTGGGGCTCCTTGGACACCAGGATGGCAAGTTTCCGGCGGGAGCGGGCCCCGTCGGCGATTCGCATTGTCAACTTCATGCGGAGCCGGCGCGCCACCTCCTCCAACCCCCGGCGGATCGAGGCCTCTTGGATTTTTTGGGCGGGCCAAGAAGCCAGCAGGGTCATCCGAAATTTTCCGCGGGCCACCTGCTCCTCGAGCGACTCAATATTCGCACCTATCCGGAAGAGGTGCTGGGTGACGGCGGCGATGGCGCCGGCACGGTCCGGGCCGACCAATCCGATGGTTAGGAACGAGCGGGCTCCCACGGGTTAATCTCCCCGGTAAGTGCAGGAGGCGCGGGGGGTTTCGTGCAGGGTGATTTCCGAGAGGCCGGGGAGTTTGGGTGAGAGGGCATCCCAAAACCATTTGGCCATGACCTCCAAGGTGGGGTTTTCCAGGCCGGGGATGTCGTTGAGGCAGGAGTGATCCAGCTTGTCCACGATGGGCCGGACCGCATCGGCAATCTTGCCGTGATCATAAAAAAGCCCGCTTTTGGGATCCACCGTTCCGGTCACCACCACCTCCAGGACAAAGCTGTGGCCGTGCATCCGGCGGCACTTGTGCCCCTCTGGAAAGGCGGGCAGGTGCTGGGCCGACTCGAAGTCGAACTTGCGACGCAGGGAGATCC
>JBILFP010000193.1:0-2682 GCA_044351535.1 Methylacidiphilales bacterium | reverse complement strand
CAATCAGCAAGCCCCCGTCCCCCACCGCCTTGTCCGGACATTCCAAAATGGTGGCGCTGGAGATTCGGGAGAACTGCGGCAGCCGCGGGATCATTTTGATCAGGGGCCGCAACACACTTCCGGAATATGCCCCCACTCCCGCCACCAAACCGTCCACCTGGTTAAATCGAAGCATCAGGGTGGCGTAGAGGATCGGGTCGGAGAGCCGGTCCTGAATCACGCTCAGCTTGAGCTTCTCGTTCCCCTCCTGCGTCCGGAAATGATCGATGAACATCTGCCGGTCCTGCCCGTGCACGGGATCCAGCACCATCACCCGGTCCAGATCCACCTTCTGCATCTTGGCCTGCTTCTTGACCAGGTCCGGTTTCCCCAGCAGCACGACCGGACCCAGCCGAAGATGGGCGTACCGCGCCGCCGCCCGGACCACCTGCGGGTTGGTTCCCTCAGGAAAAACGATCCGCTTGGGGTGCCGGACCAGCTTTTCCGCCAGGGATAAAAAGAATGTTCCCGTGTGCACCAACCGATTCTGTCCGCTTACCCCCCCACTTCAAGCGAAGGGTTGGAGAACGTTTTTACTGATCGCAAATTGATAACCCCGGTAGGGACGAGCAGCTCGTCTGCTCGTCCGATGGAACGACTGAATCTCCAAAGCACCATGCTCAATCGGGCGACCAGCAAGCTGGTCGCCCCTACCAGGTAATCAGCTTTGGGTCCTCCGCTTCCGCTTCAACTGCAACTGCGCGGTCGAGCGCTGGATCAGCGCCATCAACTCCTCCGCCTCCGGCCCCGCCTTCTTTTCCATCAACGCCTGTTTGGCATTTTCCAACGCCCGCTCGATCGCATTCTCGTCGATCTCCTCAGGCTTCACCGCCATGTCGGTTAAAATTGTCACCCTGCTCCCGGTGATCTCGGCAAAACCACCACCCACCGCCAGTTCATCCCCCTTGGAGTGGGACTTCAGGTCCAATTCCCCGGGCATGATCTGCGTCAGCAGCGGCACGTGACCCGGCAACACCCCGATCTGACCCTCCACCCCGGGCAGGACGACCTGTTCGACATCGTCGTCGAACGTCTTCCCTTCCGGGGTGACGATCACCAGTCTGAGTTTGCCGGCCATCGTGGTTTTCCTTGGATCCCTAACTCTTGGCCACGGCGGGGATCCCGCCCTTCATGTAAAAGTTCGCCTCGGGCACGTCGTCGTGTTTGCCCTCGAGGATCTCCTTAAAGCCCTTGATGGTCTCCTTCACGGGGACGTACTCGCCCTTCGTGCCGGTGAACACCTCGGCCACGTGGAACGGTTGGCTGAGGAACCGCTGGATTTTCCGCGCCCGGTAAACGGTCAGCTTGTCCTCGGGGGAAAGCTCGTCCATGCCCAGGATCGCAATGATGTCCTGCAGATCCTTGTACTTTTGCAGCACCCGCTGCACGCCGCGCGCCACCTCGTAGTGCTCCTGACCCACGATCTCCGGCGCTAACGCCTTCGAGGTCGAGGCCAGCGGATCCACCGCGGGATAGATTCCTAGCTCGGCGATGGAACGCTCCAGCACGATCGTGGAGTCCAGATGCGCGAACGTGTTCGCCGGAGCCGGATCGGTCAAGTCGTCCGCCGGCACGTACACGGCCTGGAAGGAGGTGATCGATCCCTTCTTCGTCGAGGTGATCCGCTCCTGCAGGTCGCCCATCTCCGCCGCCAGCGTCGGCTGGTAACCCACCGCGCTCGGCGTCCGTCCCAGTAACGCCGAAACCTCCGAGCCCGCCTGGCTGAACCGGAAGATGTTGTCGATGAACAGCAGCACGTCCTGGTTCTTCTCGTCCCGGAAATATTCCGCGATCGAGAGACCGCTGAGCGCCACCCGCATACGCGCGCCGGGCGGCTCGTTCATCTGGCCGTACACCAGCGCCACTTTCGACTTCCCGATGTCCTTCAGGTTGATGACGCCCGCCTCGGCCATCTCGTGGTAAAGGTCGTTCCCCTCGCGGGTCCGCTCCCCTACCCCGGCAAACACGGAGAATCCGCCGTGCGCCTTCGCGATGTTGTTGATCAGCTCCATGATCACGACCGTCTTGCCGACGCCGGCGCCACCGAACGCGCCCACCTTGCCTCCCTTGGTGAAGGGACAGATCAGGTCGATGACCTTGATCCCGGTCTCCAACACCCGCGCCTGCGTGTCCTGCTCGGTCAGTGCCGGGGCCCGACGGTGAATGGGATAACGTTTCACCGCTTCCACCGGGCCGCGCTCGTCCACCGGTTCGCCCAAAACGTTCAACACCCGCCCCAGCACCCCTTCCCCGACGGGAACGGAGATCGGCGCCCCGGTGTCCTTCACCGGCATGCCGCGCTTCAGCCCCTCCGTGGAGGACATCGCCACCGCGCGGGCCCAGTCGTCGCCCAGATGCTGCTGCACCTCGAGCACCACGCTGGTTTTCTTTCCTTCAATCTCGTAATCCACCTGCAAGGCGGAAAGAAGCGGCGGCATCTGGGAGTCCCCGCTGAATTCCACGTCCACCACGGGACCGATGACCTGCACGATCGTGCCGGTGTTGCCTGCTGTCTTGGTTGCCATAACGCGTTCTCCTTCTTCCGTCAGGCCATGGCCATCTGGGCCGTGGCGATTTCCAGCAGCTCGGTCGTGATGCCGCTCTGCCGGACCTTGTTGTACTCCAGGGTGAGGTCTTTGATCA
>JBILFP010000054.1:0-10126 GCA_044351535.1 Methylacidiphilales bacterium | reverse complement strand
CTGAATCCCCAGTTGAATGCCTTGTCCGCGCTCGGGATCATCCTCACTATTGTACTCGTGTTTGCCAGCGAACGTCTGAAACAACCCGCGAAAGGAAAATAACCATGAAAACCCTCCGCAACCTCACCCTCCTCGCCCTGCCGTTTCTGCTCGCGGCCTGTGGCGGCTCGAAGCCGGCCGGTGCCGGCGCCTCCAACGAGGAGAAAAAGCTCAACCTCTACTGCTGGGCGGAATACATCCCCCAGGGAGTCATCGACGACTTCACCAAGGAGACCGGCATCCAGGTCTCCGTCGAAAACTACGCTTCCAACGAGGAGCTCATCGGCAAGTTGCTCGCCGGCGGTGGGAAGTATGACCTGATCCAGCCCAGCGAATACGCGGTGGAAGTCCTCATCAAAGACAACCAACTCCTCCCCTTGAACCAGGAGGCGCTAACCAACCTGGGCAATCTGGCGCCGGAGTTCCGCAGCATGCCCTTCGACCCCGGCAACAAATTCTCCGTGCCCTTTATGGCTGGCTTCGTCGGGATTGTCGTCAACACCGACAAGATCAAGACCCCCATCAAGAATTTCAGCGACGTTTTCGTCCCGGCCCACAAGAACCGCATCGTCATCCTGGATGATTCCCGGGAAATCGTCAGCTGGGCCCTCGCCGAGGCCGGCCTAGGCATCAATGACGTGACCCCCGAGAACCTAGCCAAGATTCGCCCGCTGCTGCAGAAGTGGCTGCCCTTGGTGAAGGTTTACGACTCCGACAGCCCCAAGACCGCCCTAAAAAATGGCGATGTCGACATCGGGGTAGTCTGGAGCGGAGAGGCGGCCCTTCTTTACAGCGACGACAAGAAGTTCCAATTCGTTCTGCCGACCAGCGGGGCCCACCTCTTCGTTGACAACATGGCGATCCCGAAGACGGCCCAGCACCCCAATAACGCCCATCTCTTCATCAACTACCTCCTCCGTCCCGAGGTTGGGAAGAAAGTGGCGGATGACTTCCCCTACTACAGCCCCAATAGCGCGGCACGGTCCCTCCTGACCCCGGATCAGCTGGCCAATCCCGCCAGCTATCCTCCGGCCCAGGAAGTCTCCCGGATGCAGACCTTCAAGGACATCGGGGAACAGGCCGCTGCCGTGGACGCTTTGGTCACCGAGATCAAGGCCGGCGGAAAATAGTCCCCCTTGGGCGGAGCCGCCTTTTCCGACGCCACCGCCTCCCACCCGGCCTCTGCCACGGCCGGGTGGAAGGCTTGGCTACTCTTGGCCCCGCTTCTGGTCTGGTTGGGGGTCTTTGTGGCGTTGCCGACCGGGCTTCTCATCCTCACCAGTTTCAGTAAGCGGGATTATCTGGGACGGGTGGTCTACGACTTCACGCTGGAGAACTACCTTAACTGTTTCGACTCCACCTGGCTGATCATTTTTGGAAATTCCATCCTCTATGCTTTTCTTGCCACCGTCATTTGTGTGGTCGTCGGTTACCCCGCCGCTTACACGATTGGCCGGGCCTCCCCGAGGGTTCGCCATCTCTTGCTCACGCTGGTGATGATTCCCTTTTGGACCAGCTTCCTCATTCGCACCTACGCCTGGATCAGCATCCTCAGCGAGCAAGGCCTGGCCAACAGTCTCTTGCTGGCTTCTCGCATTTTTACTGACCCCCTGCCAATGATGTATACGCCGTTCTCCATCGTCTTGGGGCTGGTCTACAACTACCTGCCTTTCATGATCCTCCCGATCTACACCAGCGTGGAGAAGCTGGATAACTCCCTGGTCGAGGCGGCCTATGACCTTGGAGCCGGTCCCATGCGCGCTTTTTCGCGCGTGATCATTCCCCTCACCAAACCCGGCATCGCCGCCGGGGCTCTCCTGGTGTTTGTCCCCGCCATCGCCATGTACGCCATCACCACGCTGATGGGGGGTGGCTCCAATCCCACCATTGGCGAGGTCATCCAGAACCAGTTCACCAAAGCCCGCAACCAACCTTTTGGGGCTGCCCTCGGCGTGTTGCTGATGCTTCTTTTCTTGGTCTCCTTCCTGGTTCTCGGCCGCAAGAAACACGCCGCCCACGCGTCTTGATGGGTTGCAGCTGGCTGGTTTCGGGTATCGCCTGACCAGCCACCCAATACCCGCCACCTTTTTCCGCCCACGGTTCTTGTAGTGCTTTTAAATCTCTCTTCCTGTCATCGACTTAAGACTTTCACTACGCCTGCGCGCGGTGCCTGACTTGCCGATTTTAGGTCCCCTAACTACCTTCGTAAGTGGGAGACCCCTTGGCGATAGCTCAGGGTTCCACCCAAAATACTTAATTTTTTAATAATCAGGAGGTTACGGCCATGAAAAGCGCCCTGGTGCTAGGGACGGGAGGAGTCGGTTCCGTCATTGGTCAGCGCCTCCACACTTACGACTGTTTCAGCGAGGTCTACCTCGGCGACACGGATACCCAGTTCGCCGAGGCTTTGGCGGCGAAGACCGACAATAGCCGGTTCAAAATCGTCAAACTCAACGCGACCGATCCGGTCTCCCTCGCCGCCTTCCTCAAGGAAAAGAAAATCTTCGTCACCGTCAACGCCTGCCCCAGCCAGGTGAACGATTCGGTCCTCACTGCCTGCGCCGAAGCCGGTTCCCATTACATCGACATGGCCTCGGACTGCTATGTCCCGCCCGGCGTCAAAAAGTACGGCAAGAGTTCCTTTGAGGCGGAAATCGAGAAGTTCGGCGAAACTTTCCAAAAGAAGGACACCGCCGCGATCCTCTCCATGGGCATGGACCCGGGGGCGGTGAATATCTTCGCCCGGTGGGCCGTCGACCGCCTCGATATCGCCACTTCCATCCGTGTGCTTGATGCCGACAACGCCGAGATCCGTGGCTACCGCTTCGCCGTACTCTTCAGCCCGGAAACCCTCTTCGAGGAGCTCGGTGCTGTTCCCTACTACGTGAAGGACGGCCGAGTCGTCTCCGGCAAACCATTAGAAACCGAGGTGGAGGTGATCCGCTTCCCGGATCCGATTGGATTGATGACCACTTACGCCGTCGCCCACGAAGAGGGCGTCAGCCTTGGCATTTATCCTCCTTTCGTGGCCAAGGGCGTGAACTACTCTGTCTTCAAATACACCTTATCCGAAAAGGTGGTGAACATCGCCAAGTCCCTCGCCCTGCTCGATCTCGATAACTGGAGGAAGATGAAGGTCGACGGAACCGAGGTCATTCCCGTGCGTGTGGCCACCGCCCGCCTGCCCAAACCCGCCCAGCTCGGCTCCACCGTCGAGGGCTACTCCTGCGTCGGCACGGAAGTCCGCGGGATGAAGGACGGCGTCCGCACCGAGTATTTCGTCTACACGATGGACGATCATCGCGAGACCTACCTGCGCTACGGCTACAGCCTGACCGTGGTCCAAACCGGCCTACCCCCGGCCCTCATCTGCCGCCTCCTGGCTGAAGGCCGGATCAAGGAACGGGGTGTGATGATGCCCGAGGCTCTCGATCCTGAAATTATCATGAAGGAACTCCCGGATGAGGGCATTCCCATCTACGTCGAACAACGTCGCGTGGAACCTCCCACCCGCTTCCCCCTGCCCAAAAACAAGAAATAAGCCGGGTCTTAATCTTAATCTTCATCTTCATCTCAAAACCTCTACTTTAAGTGGATGTCGGTTGAAGCACTGCTAAGCGGCTGCACCCACGTCCACACCAAGGAGGAGTTTACCAAGAAACTTGCCTCCGGCCGGCCGCTTCGAATCAAGCTGGGCTTTGACCCTTCCGCCCCTGACCTCCACCTCGGCCATGCCCTGGTTCTCGCCAAGGTTCGCCAATTCCAGGAAGCCGGCCATCTCGCCGTCATCATCGTGGGCGACTATACCGCCCGCGTCGGCGACCCCACCGGGCGCTCCAAAACCCGCCCCGCCCTGGAACCCGAAGTCATCGAAAAGAATGCCAAAACCTATACCGATCAGGTCTTCAAAATCATCGATCCCAAGAAAACGGAAATCCGACGGAACGGAGAGTGGTTGGGGAAGCTTACCTGCGCCGACCTTCTCCGCCTCAACGGCCAGGTCAACGTCGCCCGGATGCTGGAGCGGGACGACTTCTCCAAGCGACACAAGGAAGGCGTCGCCATCAGCTTGGCCGAGTTTCAGTACCCGGTTCTGCAAGGCTACGACTCCGTGGCCGTGAAGTCGGACGTGGAGCTCGGGGGTAACGACCAGCTGTTCAACAACCTCGTCGGCCGCGACCTCCAACGCCAGGCCGGCCAGGAACCTCAGGTGGTCATCGTCACCGCTCTGCTTACCGGCACCGACGGGAAGCAGAAGATGAGCAAGTCGCTCGGCAACCATATCGGCATCACCGAGCCGCCTGGCGAGATCTTCGGCAAGGTGATGTCCGTCACCGACGAGACCTGTGCGGTTTGGCGCGATCTGCTCGGGCCATTCCTTGGCCTACCCAAAGAGGTTCCTGCCCATCCCATGGAGGCCAAGAAGGAGTTAGCGGCGGGAGCAGTCCGTCGCTTCCACGGCGCCGAAGCCGCCAGCGCAGCCCGGGCCGATTTTGAAGCCAAGTTTTCCAAGAAAGACCTCACCTCAGCCGAGATACCTTCCTTCCGACCCTCCGCCGCCAAACTTTCTGTTGCGAAATTGGTTCAGGAAACTGGCGCCGTGCCCAGCAACTCCGAGGCCCGCCGCCTAATCACTCAGGGCGGCATCAAGTTGGCAGGCGAAAAGCTGTCTGATCCCAAGGCCGATGTCTCTCTCTCCGTCGGCCAAATTCTCCAGATCGGCAAAAAAACATTTTTCCGCATCCATCTTTGAGCCTCTTGGTGTCGTAAACGTGAATCCCTCCGCGTAAGCGGACCTTTAAATTCGCCGGAGGCGGCAGCAAGGATGGGCGGGGGCGGGTCTGCGGGGGCCAAACTTAAACGTAAACGAGGAGTTTTAGCTTCGGAGCGGATCGCAGATAACTTATTCCCTTCCGTTCCCCGCTTTTTCACACCTTGTTCTTCTGGAAATTTGCCGTCCCTCGACTCCCCCATGCGGTCGTCCATGACGATTTTATGCCTGTCCGCACTCGTGGGGATTTTGAAAAGAAGGAGGCCTCGTTCCTCGCCCCCTACGCCTCCCGCAGTAAGGAAAGCCTTGGCCGGAAACACCAGGAAAACTCCCACGATTTCCGCACCGAATTTCAGCGGGACCGGGAACGGATTGTCCATAGCTCGGCCTTTCGTTCCTTGGAGTACAAGACCCAGGTCCCGCTCAATGGCTCAGGGGACTATGTCCGCACCCGCCTCACTCACACGATTGAAGTAGCCTCCATTTCCCGCTCCTTGGCCCGTTCCTTGGGCCTGAACGAGGATCTGGCGGAAGCCGTCGCCTTGGGCCGCGATCTGGGTCACCCGCCTTTCGGTCACCCGGTGGAAACCACCCTTGACCAACTGATGAGGGACTCCGGTGGCTTCGGACGCCGCCGCCAAAGCCTGCGCGTGGTGGAGACCCTGGAGGTCAAATATCCCGAATTCAACGGCCTCAACCTGACCCACGAGGTGCGCGAGGGGATTAATCCCACGCCCGCGCCCGATACCCAGCCTTCATTAGAATCGCAAGCGGTCGATTTGGCGGATGAGATCGCCCACTGCTGTCATGACCTGGAGGATGCCTTGGAAAGCGGCCTGATGGATCCAACCGCTCTGCTGGGAATTGAGCTTTGGAAGGAGACGGAGTCCGGAATCCGGCGCAACTACACCCGCCTCGATCCAGAACGCACCCGCCGTTTTGTTGCACGGTGTCTGGCCGACCATCTGGTGGAGGACGCCGTCCGCCAATCGATTGTTAATTTGGAAGAGTCCGGCCCCACCACCGCCTCCGATGCCCGCACCTTCGGGCGCCGGTTGGTCACCTTCACCCTGCCGATGCGGGTGAAAATCCAGAACCTGAGGGACTTCCTGAGGGAAAATTTCTATCAGCACCCCGACATCAAGGAGGTCAATCAGCGTGCCAGTCAGGTCCTCCAGGGGTTGTTCGAATTCTACCACCTTCATCCGCATTTGATTGCGGAGCGGGCGGTCCTGCGCATCAAAAAAGAGGGGGTGAGCAGGGCCGTCTGTGACTTTCTTTCCGGTCTGACCGACCGGACTGCCATGCAACAGTATGCCCGTCATGTGGGCACCGATTCCCTCTTGCGGGAACTCACGCCGCAAGCGGCTTAGGCCTTTTTCAGTCTGGACAGAAAATCCGAAATCTTTTCCCGAAACTCCTGCCCAAAGCCGCGGTTCTCATGCCCCTCCCCGGGGATGATCCAAAATTCCTTGGGTCCCGCTGCCCGGTCGTAAATCGTCCTGACCATCGCGGGCGGCATCCGCGTATCCTCCTCCCCCGCCAACACCAACATCGGGGCTCGAATCTGCCCGGCTGCACGGAGACAATCCACATCGTCCACCCGGAACCGCACCCGGCTTTCGATCATCGGCATCGCCAGCGTGATCAGCGGAAATTCCGAAAGGCCGTAAAAGAGTTTGGCGTGATGCAGGACCGTGTTGCGATAGGTGTCGAACGGGGCGTCCGCAATCACCCCGGCCGCAGACCCATCCCGCGCCGCTGCCAGGAGCGCCGAGACCGCCCCCATGGAGGTCCCCCACAGCACCGGATCGCCCGCGCCCCGTTCCCGGACAAACTGCATGGCCGCCACGGCATCCCGGCTTTCGTAAAAGCCGATGCTCGTCAGGCTGGGATCGCTCCCGCCATGGCCCCGAAAATCGATCGCCAGCGTGGGGTTGCCCTGCTCCTGGGCGAAAAGGATGTAATCGATCATGTGGGCCTTACTGGCTCCCAGCCCATGCAGGATCACCACCGGAGCCCGTTCCGGTTTACCTTTCGGCATCCACCAAGCCGTGACTCGAAATCCATCTTCCGTTCGAATCTCCACCTCCTCACAGACCAGTCCCATCCGGGCGGGATTCAAAGCAGGCCGCGCCGTAGGCGGAATCTTCGTCGCCAAATCGGCCAGAAAACTCGCCGCCAGCAGAACCAGCCCCACCACGACCACCCCCAACAGCCCCAGAGCCGTGAAGACAGGTTTCGCCAAGCGCCCAAAGAATTTCATGGTCCTCAGAATACAGGATAACCCGTCCCTCGCTAGGTAGGGCGACCTGTCCCTATGTCGCCTCGCTGGGCCTCGCATGGATTCACCACCTGCGAGGCGGCTTGGAACACGCCGCCCTATCTAATCCTCACCCTAATCTTAATCGCCATCACTCCCTTCCCCGCCCCTCTTTCTCGGCTTATACTTCCTTTGGCATGAGAAAATCCCGCCCGCGGCAGGGAAAGCTCCACGATACCCAGTCCTCCCCGGACTTCCGTAACCTCCGGATCGACAAGGTGGGGGTCAAGGGCCTGCATTATCCCATTGTCGTCCGCGACCGCTCCCGCGCCACTCAGAACACGGTGGCCACCGTTGCCCTCGCCGTCGACTTGCCCCATCAGTTCAAAGGCACCCATATGAGCCGCTTTCTGGAAGTCCTTCAGGATCACGGTGGCTTGATTCATGTCCAAAGCATCCCCAAGATTCTCCGCGCCCTGCAGGACAAGCTCCATGCCGAGTCTGCCCACCTCGAACTCGACTTCCCCTACTTCATTGAAAAGAAGGCCCCCGTCAGCGGCTCCCCCGGCCTGGTCGATTACCAGACCCGCTTTGACGCCGTTCTCCATGGAGACGATCTCACCTTCAAGGTGGCTGTGACCGTTCCCGTCACCACTCTTTGCCCTTGTAGCAAGGCCATCAGCACCCGCGGTGCCCACAACCAGCGCGGCTACGTCCGGCTTGAAGTCACCTTCCGCAAACCGGTCTGGATCGAGGATCTGGTTTCCCTCGTCGAATCCTGTGGCAGCTCGGAAATCTACTCCCTCCTCAAGCGGCCGGATGAGAAGTACGTCACGGAAAAGGCCTATGACCGCCCGGTCTTCGTGGAAGACCTTGTCCGGGCCGTGGCCCTGAAATGCGAGGCCCATCCCGACATCTCTTGGTACCGCGTGGAGGCCGAAAATCTCGAGAGCATCCACAACCACAGCGCCTACGCGATGCTGGAGAGGGGTTGACCCGGTAGAAAAGGGAGATGGCCGGCCCGCATACCGGTCCTCGCCCATCCAGATTCCTCCTTCTCCATTCATGCTTACACTTTCCCAACTCAGCAAATCTTTCGGCGGACGCACGCTGTTCACGGATGTCTCGCTCCAGATCAACCGCGAAGATCGTATCGGCCTTGTCGGACCGAATGGCGCCGGCAAATCCACCCTCTTTTCCCTTATCCTTGGAGAGTCGAGCCCGGACGACGGGACGGTGAGCCTCGAGAAGAATGTCACCATGGGTTTTCTTCCCCAGGAAGCCGCCCCTGCGGGTGATGAAACCATTCTGGAACTGGCGTGTGCCACCTCCCCCGAAATGTCACGCGTCCAGAAGGCGATCCAGCGACACGAAGCCGCCGGCACCTTGGAGGACCCCGAGTATCACGAAGCCCTCGACACCTTCACGGAACTAGGCGGATGGCAGCTCGAGCCCCGGGCCAAACAGATTCTCAGCGGCCTCGCCTTTCGGGATTCCGATTTCCACCGGCAGGCCAAAGCCCTCAGCGGCGGTTGGATCATGCGAGCACACCTCGCCCGGCTCTTGGTGCAAGAGCCCGATCTTCTTCTGCTCGACGAGCCCACGAATCACCTCGATCTCGAGTCCCTCGTCTGGTTCCAGGAATATCTCCGCACTTATCCCGGCGCGATTCTCATGATTTCCCACGACCGCGAGTTTTTGAACGAGCTCGTGGGTTCCATTGTGGAGATTTCCCAGACCAAGCTCCACCGCTACCGAGGAAACTACGACAAATATATCGTCGAAAAGGCGGCCCGGGAGGAGCAACACCTCGCCGCGTACAAAAATCAACAGAAGGAAATCGCCTCTCTGCAGCAGTTTGCCGACCGCTTTCGCGCCAAGGCGAGCAAGGCCTCCCAAGCCCAGAGCAAACTCAAGCAGATCGACCGTATGGAAAAGATTGAAGCCCCTGTCTCTGCCACCCGTTCGATCAAGTTTCGCTTTCCCCAACCCATCCGCAGCGGCCTGCGGGTGATCACCCTCAAAGAGGTGGGCCACACCTATAAGAATACCAACGGCTCAGGAGAACTCACCGTCTACCGGGGACTCAACTTCGAGGCAGAACGGGGGCAACGGACGGTTCTGGTGGGCCCCAATGGCGCAGGAAAATCCACCTTGTTGAAGTTACTGGGTGGCGCACTCCCCATTCAGCAAGGAGACCGTCTGCTCGGTCATAACGTCCGGGTGGGTTACTTCTCCCAGCACCGGGGCGACACCCTGAACATGAAACATCAGGTTCTCGAATCGGTCCTGGATTCGCCCAACCCGGTAAGCGAACAGACCGCCCGTACGGTTCTGGGTTCTTTCCTCTTTCGAGGAGATGACGTTTTTAAGACCGTGGGGGTTCTCAGCGGAGGGGAGAAATCCCGCCTCGCGCTCGTTAAACTTCTTCTTGATCCACCCAACCTGCTTCTGATGGACGAACCCACCACTCACCTGGACATCGGCTCGATTGACGCCCTAATTCAGGCTCTTCACCAATACGAGGGGACACTCCTCTTTATCAGCCATGATGTTCATTTCATCCGTGCCATGGCCACGACCGTCCTGCATATCAGCACGGGTCAACTTACCCCTTACGCCGGCGACTATCAGTACTACCTTGAAAAATCCAAGGCCACCTCCGCCCGAGCGGCTCTTACGGCAGGGGGGCAACTCACCAATTCACAACCGACGAATCCCAACCCCCCCTTTGCCCCGGTCTCTCCTGAAAAAACTCCTACCGCCAGAAAAACCAAGGAGCAAAAACGTGCCGAGGCCGAGGCCCGCCAGGCAAAAAGTCGCTTAAAAAAAGTCCACGAGTCGAAAGTCGCCGAATTGGAAAAAAAGATCCACGGGCTCGAAACCCGCCTGGCCGAGATCACGGCGGAACTCGAAAAGCCGGAAACGTATCAAGCGAATGGGGCGGCGATCAGCCTCAGCCGTGAATCGGCAACCGTCAGCGCCAATCTAGAACAGCTGATGGCCGAAGGGCTGCTTCTTTCCGCCCAAGCGAACGAAAACTGAATCTTTAG
>JBILFP010000053.1:0-10134 GCA_044351535.1 Methylacidiphilales bacterium | reverse complement strand
CTCCGGTCTTTCTGCCCTTACCAGGCTCCACCCTGGCGGGAGGAGGTGGCAACCAAGCCTCGGAAACCTTGGCCAAGGCCTTCTCCCGGCTCGCCAGATAACGCTGATCCGCTGCCACGAGCCTTTTCTCTTCGAGGACCTCGATCTTTTTTCGGGCCGCTCGGTTGTAAGGATCCAATCGCAGGACATCATCCAGCCTTTTTCTGGCTTCGCGATACTGCCCCGTCTCCGTCAACTGGTCGGCCAAGGACAGCAGCCTTTTGATTTCCGCCGTTTTCTGCAACAACTCCTCCGTCACCGCCGGATTCCCCTGATAAGGATCGGAGAGTCGACTACCCTTCTCCTGCAAATCGGCCGCCTTTCGCGCCAAGGCCTTGTTGGTTGGATCCAGATCCGCCGCCTGTTTCAGCAGCCCGGCCGCCTCCGCCAAATTGCCCTCCTCCTCCTTCGCCAACGATTGCGCCGCCAGGCACCGGGCTTTGCCAATCTGTGCTCTTTTGTGAAAACCTCCGGTTTGCGCCTGGGGGTCGGTCTCCAATAACACCAGGTTGTACTTGGCCTCGGCGTGCTGCCATTCACCCGACCGGTAAAGCCGATCGGCCAGGTCCAGGATTTCGTTGAGATGAAAGGTCACTTCTCTGCGCCGATCGATCTCCCGCTGCATCATTTCCGCCGAGCTTAGTCGTGGAGGGGTGGTCTCATCCCCGCCATGGTCGGCTTCGGCTTGCCCCCAACTCTGAGCAACCCCGAAAAACATCAAGGCGGATAGTGCGCAGGGAAAATACCTCAACATGGTCGAAGGTTATCCTTGGCCATCCCCGTGTCCGGTCAACGACCGGCCACCTCGTCTTGCAAGAACTTGCGAACTGCTGGGAACAGCTTTCGCGCTCCCCCGTTAGGGGGCGGAAGGAGCCGTGGCTTCCGGTGGCACCCAGAAATCCTTACCCTTGTCCGGATCACTTCGGTGTTGCAGCCGGATCTTTTTGCCCTCTCGTCCCACCACCGCAAATTCCTTGCCTTCAAAAGAGAAGATTTCCCCAACCCGGAATGGGCCCAGTTCCGTCCCCCCCGCCACGGGCGTGTAAAACCGGATCTCCCCAACATCCCATGCCAGCACTTGCGGCCGCTGCGGTGTGCTAAAAACCAGTTTTTGCCGGCCCGTCACGGCATCCATCCTCTCCAGCAGCACCACCGAATTGTCCACTTCCACCTCCACCCCTCCCGCTTTCGCATCCTTGACCTTTTCCACCTTTTCCTCGTAAGAAACAAACTTCAGGGGAATCACGTGGCTATTGAGGCCCGCCTCTTTCGCTTTGGCACGGGTTTCCTCCATTTTTTTCTTTTCCTCCTGCCGATAAATTTCCACTCCCTCCGGCCCTGCCATCACCCAAAAGGTGTCCTCGGGCTTTCCCTTGAACTCCCGCCGCTTGGTTCCCACTTGAAATCGAATGGCATAAATTCCGCCGCTTTTCTCTGGAAAACTTAACGCCATGGCAACTGGTTCGCCGGAACGGGACTTTAATTTGCTCTCCTTGGCCGGACTGTCTTCTTTCCGGGTCGGATCGGTTTTCGCCAAAAACTCTTCCAAGTTGTTGAATCCATCCCCGTCGGGATCCTCGTCTTTTACCTCCGGGCCGGCGGGATCAAATCCGTGCTGGATTTTCCAACCCACCCCGATGCCGTCCTCCGTAACCATCTTGGGATCCAGCGGCTGAACCGGCTCCGCATTTTCCGGAAGATAGACCAGTTGGGCGGAAACAAAAACCCGATGCTCCCCCTCGCTCCCCTTTAGACCCGTCAATCCTTTCGCGACTTCCGCCGCTTTTTCCCGGGCTTGCCGGATCACCTCTGCTTTTTTCTTCGCCTCCGCCAGCAAGGGTTTGCCCACTCCCCCCGCATTTTCCACCTCGGAGAGCTGCCCGGGCTGGAGAAAACCCACCCCGAGAAAAGCCAGCCCAGCTAAGCCCGCTGCACCGAGACCACCCAAAAACCAGGCGGAAAGCTTCATGGAGTTGCGGCCGGGGCTGAGGCTCCCCCCGCCTTAGCCTCCTCGATCTGTTTCCAGGCCACAAAATCAATCTCCAGCGTGGCGTCTAAACTCTCCTCCCCAGCCAAAATCTCCAGCAGCCTTTTTTTCTCTTTTTTATCGGTCGGAGCTGCTTGTCCCGCAGGAGCGGCCTCCTCGAAAAATTTTTTTGCGATTTCCGACCGCAACGGGAAGGTCTGTTTTGCATTGGCCAAACGCAGATCCGTGACAATGAAAAGAGCCGGGTCGACCGCCAGCATCCTGACATACTCATACAACACCTCCGGCGAGCAGCGAATCTCCAACCGAAAGTTTTTTCGCTCGGCCTCGGGCGCCGGTGCCCCCGGCTTGGCCCCCAGGCCTGGTGGGGCGGACGGTTTTTCCTGTACCCCCTTTTCCAACGCCGAACCGGGCCCGGCCAGGGTCCGAAATTCGCAGACTGTCGGGTATTGCTCCTTGATTTGGCGTGCCTCCAGGAGCCGTCGGACCAGGCGCTCGGCCACCGAAAGGTGCAGGGCAAGTTCTGGGACTTCATCCGCGGTCGGGCTTTTTTGCCGAAAACCATCCAACCCCAAATAAAAATCGGGGGCCAAACCCAGCCTCCCGGCTTTCGCCTCTTTTTGCAGTTCGCTCTGCACCGCAATCAGCCGGTCTTTCCATTTCCCCGGATCTTTTGCCCAATCCTTTCCCTCCCCGGCCAACTCCCGGGTGGCTTGGGCCCACTGCGCCGCCAAGGCATCCTTGTCCCGTAACTCCTGGGCCAGCTTTTGCAGCTCCGCGGCATCCCGGGTTGCCCGGCCGGACCCCGCGGGATCTTTCAACAACGCCGCCAAGGACGGGTTGCCCATGCGTTCAGTCAGCGCTTGCGCCTCAGCCTGTTTCTCCCCCAGCTCTCCAAGGCCAAACCACGCCGCGCCACCGGCGCCCAACACCACCGCCGCTCCGGCAACCACCGCCAAAAGCTGGTTCTTGTCCAAACCCGCCTTCATCCCCCTCCTCCCGGACCTGTCGCTTGGGACTGCGTCTCCTCCGGCCACTCTGCCTTCAGCCGAAACTTCAAGGCGACTTGATCGGTTTTGCCATCCACATATTGAGGGGTCTCCCGCTCCAGAACTTCCACATTGCGAAGAACCCCGCCCGCTTCCAGGGCCTTTTGAAAATTGGCTACCGCCTCCGCATCCGCTTTTTCAGACTGGGTCTCAAACATTCCCCCGATCTCCACCACGGGCGCCGTCGGCTTACCACCGGAGGCCCCCGGTGGGAGAACCTCCGGAGCCGCCACCATTTGAAGGGTGGTGATCCACACCCGTTTTTGACTATGGCGCTTCAGTTCTGTCAGCAGTTGGGGCCAGCGCAGCCGTTCCCGCTCCAGCTTCAGCGCCGATTCCGCTCGCTGGACCACCTCGAGAAATTTTTTATTTTCCGTTTCCAGCTTTTGCAGAGCCGCGCTGGCCTCATTCACTAGCGCTGTTTGTTCAGCCAGCTGCCCCCCCACCTTCGCCCCTTGCCAGAATCCATGCACCCCCGGCAACAGTAACAGTCCGGCTCCCGCCACCGCCGCCACAACCATGGCTGGCACATCCCGACTTTTCTGGGCCTGGGCTCTCCCGATCGCCCCCAACACGTTGATCCGGACAGGTGAATCGGGCAAAGCCTGCAGGGCCGTCCCCACCCCCCCTCCCCACATTGAAAAATTCCGGGCGGCCGCCTGTGCTTCGACAGAAGCGGGTAGTCCTAGCCTTCGAAAGGGCTGAAAAAATTCAACCGGAATCCTCAATTTTTCGCGAAAAAACAGATCGGTGTATCCAAGGATTGCCCCCCCACCCAACAACCAGGCTTGGACCGGTTTGCCCCCACCTTGCTGGCTTCGAAAAAAAGTCACCGAACGCTCCACTTCGGCATGCAGGCGGGTCATCACCCCTCGGGCCAATTTGGAAATCCGTGCCGTCGCCGCGTCCGCCGGGTCTTCGTAGGCTCCTCCGGGGTGCACAAAACCTTTGGCCCGTTTCAGGATCTCCGCGCCGGCAAACGATTCCTGCAAATCCGTGGCCACCGCCTGAGAAATGGCTGCTCCCCCTAACGGCACAACCCTCACAAAAATTCTCGACCCCTCCACCAGCAATATCGTCGTGGCTCGCGCCCCGATTTCCATGATCAGATTGCACCCGGTGGCTTCCGGATAGTTAAAGCTGAAGGCATTCAAAAGGGCGGCCGGGGTCAGCGTGACGGACTGGGGTTTCAACCCTGCCGAGGCCGCCGCCGCGGATAACTCCTCCACCGTTTCCCGTTTGATGGCCAGAATCAAGGCCTCGATTTCACTCGGCGACGGCGAGGGAACGACCTGATAATCCCAGAGGGCTTGCTCAATGGCGGGCACGGTTTGTTGCGCTTCAAACCCGATCATCGAACCCACCTTGGCAGGGTCGGACGCCGGCACCTTAAGAATCCGGGCAAAAACAGCCGGTCCACCCAGACAAAGATGACAAAGGCGTGTCTTACCGGGGAGTCGTCCAACCGCCGCAGTCAGGGCTTGGGAGTAGATCGGAAAAAAGTCTGAAGTTTTACCCGGATCAAAGGGGATTTCTTCCTGGCTGAGGGCCAAAATGGTCGGTCGGCCTCTGCCATCAGGTCCCAACTCCACTAAGCGAACCGCGGAAGCCCCTAGATCAACCGCCAGGATTTTTTGGAAAGAAGCCATCCGGCAATCCTTGACCTTCTAAGGCTTCTTCGGCTGAGGATAGCGCTTGTAATCTTTAGGCCAAAAGGGCGTTTCGGTGACGGGCAGAAGCACCCCGGCGACCTCTTGGGCGTCGGCCGCTTTATGCCATTCCGGATCTTTCTTGCCACCCCTTCCGCTCAACCCCTTGTCCCGATCGCCTTGGAGGTCAAAGAACTCCTCCACCGGCGTGCCTCGATCCGTGGCCTCCACCCGCAGATTCATTTTTCGGCCACTCCAGTCCGCTTCCCCATTCGGCTTGAGCCCGGCAAACCGCATCGTTGAGGCTGGGGACAAAAAGATTCCCGCATAATGCTTGCCCCCTTTGGGGACATCGAGATAGGTGACTTCTCCGGTCAATACCACAAACTTTTCCGTGTCCTTGCCGCCCTTCTCCCCTTCCACCACCTCGTAACCCTCGAGAAAAATTTTAAATTTCACCTCTGGGGTGTTTTTTTTCTCCGTGGCAAAAGGCACATCAATCCGGAGCCACCTTCCCTCTTGCGAAGATTTGCTGTCGGCACCCGTCGGCGCTGGCTTTCCCCCGGAACCAACGGAATCCGGAACCGTCACCAGATCAATTTCCAAGTCCTGGGTCTTGCCGAAGGAGACGTTGGGTTTTTCTTTTTCCTGCGCATCGGTCGGAACCAGCCAAGCCCCCGTCGCCAGGAGAAAACTAACCCAAATTTTCCAAATCATTCCCTCAACCTAGAATCCGCCCCGAAAGGGTCAATGGAATAGGGTGGAAAACGCAATTCCTAGGGAAAAAGGCCCGAAAAAATCAGGCTGCCGGATCGTATGCCAGGTTGGGCTGCAGCCACTTTTCCATTTCCACCCGCGCCACCCCCTTGCGACCCGCATAGTCCTCTACTTGATCCTTCCCGATCGCCCCCACCGCGAAATACCGCGCCTCGGGGTGGCCAAAATAAAGACCGCTCACCGAGCTTGCCGGCGTCATCGCGCAGTTTTCCGTCAAACGAATCCCCGTGTTCTTCTCCGCATCCAAAAGGGCCATCAAGCCACGTTTTTCCGTGTGGTCGGGACACGCCGGATATCCCGCCGCCGGCCGGATGCCACGATACCTCTCGTCGATCAGGTCCTCTTTGGACAGTCCCTCCCCCTTGCCAAACCCCCAAGCCTGCCGGGCCATTTCATGCATTTTTTCCGCAAAAGCCTCGGCACAGCGATCCGCCAGTGCCTTGAGAAGAATCGCCTGATAGTCGTCGTGCTTCTTTTCAAGCTCCCCCGCCCACTCCTCCACCCCGTGTCCGGCCGTTACGGCAAATGCCCCCACATAGTCCTTTTTCCCGCTGGCAACGGGTGCCACGAAGTCGGCCAGGCATCGGTTCGGCTGCCCGTCCGTCCGGGTATTCTGCTGGCGCAAGGTATGGAGCCGAGCCCGCACCTTTTTCCGGGTGTCATCCTCGTACAAAAGGATGTCGTCCGCCTCCGCGTTGGCGGGAAAAAAGGCCATCACTCCCCGCGCTCGGATCCGTTTCTCGGCCAAAATCGTTTTCAGAAGGGTCTGGGCGTCTCCATACAGCTTCTTGGCCTCGGTTCCTACCACTGGATCCTGCAGAATCCTGGGGAACCGCCCCCGCAGTTGCCAGGCATGGAAAAAGGGCGACCAATCGATATAGTCCGCCAGCTCCGCCAAAGGAAAATCCTCGTAAACCTTGATTCCCAGGAAGTCCGGTTTTTCCGGGTCTTTCGACCAGTCAAAACGGGCGGCATTTTTCCGGGCTTCCGCGAGGGGCAGCAACTTCTGGGTGGAGCGCCGGCTTTCGAATTCCTTGCGTGCTTTTTCCTGCTCGGTCCGGACCTTGGCCACGAACTCCTTCCCTTTTTGAGGTGAAAGGAGCTGCTGGGCCACCCCTACGACCCGGGAAGCGTCAATGACATGGACCACCGGGCCGGAATAAGCCGGGGCAATCTTCACCGCAGTATGCGCCGCGCTGGTCGTGGCACCTCCGATCAACAGGGGTAGGGACATTTTCTCGCGCTCCATCTCGGAGGCCACCGTCACCATTTCGTCGAGCGAAGGGGTGATCAAACCACTCAGCCCAATCACATCCACCCCGTGGGTCTTGGCCTCTGCCAGGATCTTTTCACAGGGAACCATAACCCCAAGATCGATCACTTCATACCCGTTGCAGGCCAGCACCACTCCGACGATGTTCTTGCCGATGTCGTGCACATCCCCTTTCACTGTGGCCATGAGAATTCGGCCCGCCTGCGATTTGGCTCCCGCCGCTTTCTCCTTTTCCATGTAAGGCGTTAGGTAGGCTACCGCCTTCTTCATCACCCGCGCGCTTTTCACCACCTGCGGGAGAAACATTTTTCCCTCCCCGAAAAGATCGCCCACATGCCGCATGCCACCCATCAGCGGCCCCTCGATCACCTCCAGGGGCCGGCCGTACTTCTGGCGCGCCTCCTCCGTATCCTCGTCGATGTGGTCGGTGATTCCCTTCAGCAAGGCGTGGAGCAAGCGCTCATCCACCGTGCCTCGCCGCCAAGCCTCGTCCTTCACGGCCGCTTTGCCCCCGGCCTTAACTGTTTCCGCAAACTCCAGCATCCGCTCCGTGGCATCCGCCCGGCGGTTGAGCAATACGTCCTCCACCCGTTCCTTCAGGTCGGCGGGAATTTCCTCGTAAACCGCCAGCTGACCGGCGTTGACGATGGCCATGTCTAAGCCGGCCTGAATGGCGTGATAGAGGAAACAGGAATGCATCGCCTCCCGGACGGGGTTGTTGCCGCGAAAGGAAAAGGAGATGTTGCTGACCCCGCCACTGGTTTTGCACCCGGGCAGAGTTTTTTTGATCTCCCGCACCGCTTCAATGAACTCCACCGCATACCCGTTGTGCTCCTCAATTCCGGTTGCCACCGTCAGGATGTTCACGTCGAAGATAATGTCTTCCGGGGCAAAACCCGCTTTCTCGGTCAGGAGCCGGTAGGCTCTTCGACAAATCTCCACTTTCCTCTTTCGATCCGCAGCCTGACCTTCCTCATCGAAGGCCATCACGATCACGGCGGCCCCGTACCGGCGCACTTTTCGGGCCTGTTCGAGGAACGGTCCCTCGCCCTCTTTTAGGCTGATCGAATTGACTATCGCCTTCCCCTGGACGCATTGCAGGCCAGCCTCCAACACCGACCACTTAGAGCTGTCCAAAACCAGCGGCACCCGGGAAATTTCCGGCTCGCTGGCCACGAGGTTGAGAAACTTTTGCATGCTGGCTTCGCCGTCCAGCAGCGCCTCGTCGAAGTTGATGTCAATCAGGTTGGCCCCGGCCTCCACCTGTTGCCGGGCCACTGCCACCGCCTCGTCAAACTTTCCATCCTTGATTAATGCGGCGAACTTCGGCGAACCCGTCACGTTGGTCCGTTCGCCGATCGAGGTGAACGATCCCCCGGTGCCAATGGTGTAGGGCTCGAGACCGCTCAATACCGTCGCTGGAGGCGGTGGCTGTGGCACCCGGGGAGCCACGCCCTGCACTCCCCGGCCTATCGCCGCAATGTGCTCCGGCGTCGTCCCGCAACAACCTCCCACTAGATTGAGAAAACCCGCCGTTCCGAACTCGCGCAGCACCTCCGCCATCTGCTCCGGTGTTTCGTCATAACCTCCGAAGGCATTGGGCAGGCCGGCATTCGGATAGCAGCTCACGAAACAGTCCGCTACCTTGGACAACGCCGCCATGTAGGGCCGCATCTCCTTCGGACCCAGGGCGCAGTTGATCCCCACGCTGAACGGCCGCGCATGCCGGATGGATTGCCAAAAAGCCTCTGTGGTCTGCCCAGAAAGGGTCCGTCCCGAGGCGTCGGTGATCGTCACGGAGATCATCACCGGCAGCCGGTACCCGATCTCGTCGAAGATTTCCTCCATGGCGTACAACGCCGCCTTGAGATTGAGGGTGTCAAAGGTCGTCTCCGGCAACAACACATCCACCCCTCCCTCGATCAGCGCCCGCACCTGCTCCCCATAGGCCTCCACCAACTGGCGAAAGGTCACCGCCCGGTAATCGGGACGGTTTACATCCGGCGACATCGAAAGCGTCCGGTTTGTCGGCCCCACCGCCCCTGCCACCCACGCCTGACGCTCTGGATGTGCGGCTAAAAAATCATCGGTGGTTTTCCGCGCCAACCGGGCCGCAGCGAGGTTGATGTCTCGCACGGCCGATTCGAGTCCATAGTCTGCCTGGGAAATGGAGGTGGCGTTGAAGGTGTTCGTCTCGATGATTTCGGCCCCCGCCGCCAGGTAGGCCCGGTGGATTTCCCCAATCACATCCGGCCGGGTGAGAACCAGAATATCGTTATTGCCTTTCAGATCCTTGGCGTGGGACGCGAAACGGTCCCCGCGAAAATCCTTCTCGCTGAGCTGATGCCTCTGAACCATCGTCCCCATCGCCCCATCCATCATCACGATCCGCTTCTCCAGCGCCTGTTCGAGTTGGTGTCGCTTTAGCAGGACTCTTTCTCTCGCCTCCATCGCGGAAACCTAATCAACCGCTGCCTATTTGTCGAGTTTTATATCATTATATCATGATACATGAATATATTAGGTCTTGGGGTCAGAGGTCATTTAACCCGCTGGGCGATAAGTTCTTGTGGGTCTCCTTTTTAGGCTTTGGGGTCAGAGGTCAAAATCAACTTTGGCCGAAGAGACTCCTCGGGTAGGATTTCCGCTCATGATCGGCGCTGTCGTCTAGAGGCCTAGGACAGGTCCCTTTCAAGGACCATACACGGGTTCGAATCCCGTCAGCGCCACTGCTTCAACCACACTTCTGACAAGGCCCAGTCGGACGGCACGGTGATTTTTAAATTCGGTTCCCCTGAATCCACCAACACCCCCTGCACCCCCGCCAATTCCGCCGCCGCCAGGCAATCCGTGACCAAGATCTTCCTCTCCCGGGCGATCGCCAATCCCCTTCGCAACACCTCCGATTTAACCACTTGGGGCGTCTCCATCCTCCACAATCCCTCCCGGTCCACCACCCGCAGGATTTTTCCCGAGGAATCGGTGGCGCGCACCGTGTCGGACATCTTGGCGGCTGCCGCGGCGGCTCCCGTGGTCCTTGCCCCCGCCATCACTTTTTCAATCAGTTTTGCAGTCGTCAGCACCCGCGCCGCATCATGCACCACCGCCCACTCGACCTTCTTGCCCAGGGCCTCCAAGCCTTCCCAAACCGAATCTTGCCTTTCTTTTCCTCCTGCGATGAAGCGGATCCGGTCCGCTGGCAGACGGGTCCCCGCCAGCCACTGTTTCGCTGGCTCCAGCACATCGGTCCGCACGGTCACCACCACCATGCCGATCCCCGGCGTTTCCAACAGGGGTCGCAACGGATGAGCCAAGACCGGCTGTCCGGCAATTTCCGTGATGGATTTATCGTGCCCCAAA
>JBILFP010000192.1:0-2703 GCA_044351535.1 Methylacidiphilales bacterium | reverse complement strand
GGCGCGTTCATCGCGCTCGAAGGCGATCTCGACGGCCTCGTCCACATCTCCCAAATCTCCGAAGAGCGCGTCGCCAAGGTCAAGGACGTGCTCAAGCCCGGCCAGGAAATCGAGGCCCGCGTCATCCGCCTCAACAAGGCGGAGCGCCGCATCGGTCTCTCCATCAAGGCCGCCTCCTACTCGGACGCCGAGTTCGAACGGGAGCGCGCCGCCATGGAGGACTCCTCCAAGGGCACCGACTTCCTTGGGGGCATGGAAGCTGCCTTCGAAAAAGCCGAGGAGGAATACCGTCCCGGCGAAGGCAAATCCAAGGAGTAACCCAGGTCAAGGTCGCCCCACGCGATCCCTGCCCGGCCCGTCCTTATGCCGTCCGACGAGATCCTCCTCGAGACCGAGGAGAAAATGGAAAAGACCCTCCGCAAGGTGGAGGAGGATTTCCAAGGCGTTCGCACCGGCAAGGCCTCACCCCAGCTGGTCGAGAACCTCCGCGTCGATGCCTACGGCACTGCGATGCGGCTCAAGGAGCTCGCCGGCATCACCGCGCCGGAACCGCGTCTCCTCCTCGTCCAGCCGTGGGACGTGGCCAATGTGGACCCCGTCCGCAAGGCCCTCGAAGAATCCCAGCTCGGCATCAGCCCGCAGGTGGACGGCAAACTCATCCGCTTGCCGATCCCCCAGCTTTCCGAAGAGCGCCGGCGCGACCTGATCAAGCTGATCGGCAAGCTGGCCGAGGACGGCCGCGTCGCCATCCGGCACGAACGTCGGCACGGCTTGGAAGCCCTCAAAAAGGAGCAGAAGGACGGCAAAATCACCGAGGACGAACTCTCCCTTGGTGAAAAAGAAGTGCAGAAGCTGACCGACCAGTACGTTGGCAAGATCGACGCACTCGTCTCCGGCAAAGAAGCTGAGCTCCTCAAGGTCTAAACCTCCGGCGAAAACCGGCCGATGGAAGTTGACCCTCCCGCGCTCCTTTCCCCACACTCGGAGATTATGGCGTTTGTTTTGGGGAGGATGAATCTGCCTTGAGCGCGATGGTCGAGCTCCGGGATGTCTGCAAAAGCTTCCCGCACCCCTCCCCCAAACCCGGCCAGGATCCGATTTTCCGAGCCCTCGACCACGTCAGCCTGGAAATCCAGGGAGGCGAATTCTTGACGCTGCTCGGGCCTTCAGGCTGTGGCAAAACCACCGCCCTCCGGATGATCTCCGGTCTCGATACCCCCACCACCGGCCAGGTCTTCATCGACGGCGCGGACGTCACCGGCCTACCGCCCTACCGCCGCAACGTGAACCAGGTCTTCCAAAGCTACGCCCTCTTCCCCCACCTCACCGTGGGCGACAACATCGAATTCGGCCTCGAAATGCAGAAGGTGGAGGCCTCGGAACGCAAACGCCGGATGCTTGAGGCGCTCGACCTCGTCTCCCTCTCCGGCCTGGAGGCCCGCAAGCCCGACCAGCTCTCCGGCGGCCAACGCCAGCGTGTCGCCCTCGCCCGCGCCCTCGTCTGCCGGCCGAAGGTCCTCCTCCTTGACGAGCCCCTCTCCGCCCTCGACGCCAAGCTTCGCCAGAATATGCAGATCGAGCTCAAGAACCTGCAAACCAAGCTTGGCATCACCTTTGTCTTCGTCACCCACGACCAGGAGGAGGCCCTCGTCATGTCGGACCGGATCGCCCTGATGAACAAGGGCAAGATCGAGCAGCTCGGCACCGTCGATGACCTTTATTACAAACCCAAAACCCAGTTCGTTGCCACCTTCATCGGCGAAACCAACCTCTTCCCCTGCCCGGTGGCCAACCGGAACCACGACTTCGTCACCGTGAAGCTCGGCGGCCGCCACGATCTCCGTCTACCCGCCGGCCACGTCATTCCCCAGGCCCGGGAAGTCCTCGTCTCCATCCGGCCGGAAAAAATCCAGCTCCAACACAAGCCCTTCTCCGGGGACAACTGCTTCACCGCCTCAGTCTTGGAGGAGATCTTCAAGGGACCCTCCGATTCCCTGATCCTCGGGCTGGAACCGGGCGGGGAAGGTCAGATCCGCATGCACTCGCTGGTGCCGAACTTCGGCACGGACCAGCAAGTCATCCACCGCGGCGACAAGGTCTACGCCAAAATTCACCCCGACGACGTCGTTGTCGTCGAGGAAAAGACCGATTAGGGATTCGGGGCCTTCCCCGGTACCGAAAAGTTTTTCAGATCCTCCCCCATCTTGGGATTCAAGGCGGTCAGCTGATCCAACACCTGCTGGTATTGAGCCAGGTCGCCCTTGGTCTTAAGCGTGACACCCAGATTCGCGACCACCTCCACCATGCCCGGTTTCAGTTCGAGCGATTTGTGGAAACATTTCACCGCCTCCTCATAACTCCCCGCCAGGTAGAGCCCCTTCCCCAGCCGGTCCCAGCTATCCGCGTCTTTCTCATCCATGGCCACCAGCTTGCGTAAGGCATCAATCTCTCCCCGCTGCTGTTCGTTCGCTTTGGTTTGCGCCCCGGGAATCGACGCCGGCACGGCTACGCTGGGGGTCGGAGGTGCCGCCGGCTCCTTGGTCACCGCAGTGCCATCAGCCGGTTTGGACGACATCGCCAAACCCGACTTTTGCGGAGAGAAGTCCATGAGTTCCCTAGCCATCTGTGCATCCACCTTGGTCAATTCGTCCACCACCCGCTCATACTCCGTCATCTCTCCCTTGGTCTTCAGCGTGACGCCCA
>JBILFP010000007.1:0-28412 GCA_044351535.1 Methylacidiphilales bacterium | reverse complement strand
TGCGCATCTACGCCGCCATCCGCGGGAACAAGCTGTATACCGCCACCTGGTCCCCCAAAGGGGGCGGCAATGACCATGTGATCTACATCACCGATGAATTCGGCAACCCGGTCAATGCCGGTCCCGCTGTGGGCTCTGATTCGGCTTCCAATTACACCACTTGGGCCAATGGCATTAACCAAGGTTCTGGATTCGGACCGTGGTCACTCAGCCCAAGCGCCAACACCGCTAATGCTGGATTTTTCATTGGAAATCCCTCTGCGGCGGGCATTCAGGGAATGAGTTCAAGTTCCTTCGGTCTGTACGCAAAGGACGGAAGCTTAGCCGAAGCAAGTCGTCCTTTTTCTTCACCTTTGGAGGTAGGTGATTCAATCGCTTTTCAGTGGGGCATCAATTGGAACGGGGGCAAAAAGGGATTCAATATTTTTGCTGGAACCCAATTCTTAATGAATGTGGAGAATGCTGGTTCTGATGACATAAAAATTGGACCAGATGGGTCGGGATTGCCTTACGGAACTCAGGTGATGAGCTGGTCGATTACTCGATCGGCAAACAATGCCCTTTTCGTCAGAATGACTCGCCGGGACGGCGGTGTTTTCACCAGAACCGTGCAAGTGGACGCGGCTGCGCCTACAAGGATCGTTTTCTATGCTCAAAACCTGCCTGGAGGCCCGGGTTCAGATAACCACCAACCCTACTTCAACGATCTGCGCATCTACCGGAACGGTGCCTCGGCCAAAATTGGCAACGTCTTTGGCGCCTTCAATGGCACGGCCAACTCCAAGCCTTGGCTCTTTTCCACACCCAACGTGGCCTCCACCTACGGTTTCAAGGCCTCCGGCCGGAACTGGCTCGGCAACAATGGCCAGGCCCTTGAGGGAGAGCTGGATCTGGTCGAAGTCTTCGGCTCGGTCCCCCGCATCATCTACGTGGCTGCCGTCTCCTACTCCGGAGGACCCGGCGGCACGATCCTATCCCAGGCTCCCCCGCTCTACGGTAATGGCCCTAACGATTTGGAAATTCCCGAATACCAGCCCATCAATACTGCCTCGATCCGGGACGAGGATCTCGACGGCCGTTTTGACGCGGGCAATCCGGAGATGATCGTTGCGGTCGGCGGCAATGAGACCGACGGGAATTACGGACTCCGCCGTTTCTATCTGGACGAGCTGGCCGGGGAAACCTCGTCTCTCACCGTCAAGTTCAAGCCCAACACCGCCGTGGCTCCTTCCCAAGTGGAAGTCTTCACCAACCTCAACCGCCGCGACTTCGCGGTGCTCGAAGAGGATCCCTCGACCGTCACGACCTCCTCCAACACCTACTTCCGCGGCTACACCATGTCCGGACCGAATGCGGATGGCTACTACACCGCCACCCTGCCGGTGGAGCTTTGCGGGGCCTACCGCTTGCAGGTTCGTTACAAGGTGCCCGGGGTTAACAGTGGCAACTTCATCTACTACACGGACAACGGCCTCCGCCGGGACTGCGCCATCGTGGTTTCCCCCAGAAAGGCTCTCGCGATTAATATGTATGAGGTCAACCCCCTCATCGTGGAAGCCAAGGACGCGACCGAGGCGGGTCGCAGCACCTTCCTCGACCTTGTCAACGATCCCTCCATCCCGGCGGAAGTCGGTGGCTACCAAGGTCGCCCCGATGCCTTGAACAAGGACCACTACGCCGCTCTCGGCGTGAACATGCTCTGGCTACAACCGATTCACCCCATCGGCGTGGAAGGGCGGGATATTAATCCCGAAACCCCTGGCCAACCTTTTGATCCCGGCAGTCCCTATGCGGTTCGGGACTACTGGTCCGTGGCTCCCATGCTCGGTCGCAGCAACACCGCCGCCAACGCGATGCAGGAATTCCAAACCTTCGTCCAGCGTCTCGACCAGTGGGGCGTCGGCGTCATGATGGACGGCACCTTTAACCACAGTGCGCCCGACGTCATCATGGGCCAAGGCGCGGTGGACCTCGGGATCACCGCCAACGCCAACCAACAAATTCGTAATTTCAATCCCGGCTGGTATGCCAAGGAAGGCTTCCCAGGCACCCCCGCGGCGACGGCTTCCGAGATCGCCATCGCGCCCGACCGCAACGACTTTGGCAACTGGACGGACGTTCGGGAGTTCTACTTCGGCAACTACGACGCCCTCGTGAAGGAGAAGGGCACCCAGAACCCGGACAAGTCCTATCCGGACAATGCCTTCAAGCTGGCTTTCCTTCTGGAACGTGACGATTTTGAAGGTCATACCTCCACGACCCGGCAGGTCTGGAATTACTTCGCCCACTACCCGATTTATTGGCTGGAAAAGTCCGGCCACACCGCCTCCACCCCCAAAAACCAGTCCCACGTCGGCATCGACGGTCTCCGTTGCGATTTCGCCCAGGGCCTTCCCTCCCAGTTCTGGGAGTACGCCATCAACAAAACCCGCGCCCGGAAATGGGACTTCATCTTCATGGCCGAATCCCTCGACGGCGCCCGCACCGTCGGGAACAGCAGTCGCCACGGTGTCGGCTATCGTTCCGCCCGCCATTTCGACGTCCTCAACGAAAACATCGTCTTCTACTGGCGGGACACCTTCTTTGGTTATCCGGCGAACGGCGGGGCCGGCACCGCCAAAACCCCAAACACTTTCGACACCTGGAAAGCCTTCGACGATCGCCGGACCTCCTTCGACAACGTCGTCCTGCTCAACAATCTGGTCAGCCACGACGAGGTCTTCCCGCATAACGATGTCTGGCGCCTGGCTTACGCCTATGCCCAAACCGGAGTTCTCGACGGCATCCCCATGATCCTCTACGGCCAGGAAGCCGGCGCCCAGAACAGCAAGACGGGCTACGGGGCCAGCGAAGCGAATTTCGGATCGATCAATGCTTTAAACAACGTTTCCAAGTATGAGCAAAACTTCGGAAAGAATATTCCGAACTTCAAGGTCTACAACCACATGGCTTCCATTTGGAGTAATCGCACCACGGACGAATGGAGGCTTCAGGATTTTTACGGCCGGGTTAACCGGGCCCGCTTGGCCGCTCCTGCCCTCATGAGCCAGAACATGTACTTCCTCTCCAAGAAACAGACCAATGGCGGGTATGACGCCAATATGCTCGCCGTAGGAAAGGTCCAGAACCTCGGTCAAACTGGGGGCGGCACCGCCAACAGCGTGGTCTTTGCCTTCGTGAACAACAATCATCTGGCCAATTCTAATGTGGCGGCGAACTTCGACCTGAACGCCAAGGTTCCCGGGTCCGACCTGAATTACTTCGGTATCGAGCGGGGTCGGAATTACAATGTGAAGGATCTTTTGGCCGATAATGCCACTGCCTACGTCTGGGCCACCAACCGCACCGGCGCCGATCTCATCGATAACGGCCTCTTCGTGGGAATCCCCAACACCCAGCCTGGAACCGGCAGCCACCACGCCCAGTATCTCCAGCTTGTGGACGTCTCCGCTCCCACCCTCAGCTTTGCTCCCCCGCAGTTCATGACCTTTGGGACTACCAATACTCTAACCTCTTCCACCACCCCCGCCTCCACCGTCACGTACTCTCTCGTCAGCGGGGACACCAATAAGGTCAGCCTCAGCGGAGACAGGCTCGTCATTAACTCTGGTACCGGTTCTGTGGTGGTCCGCGCCACCGTGGCCGCCACCGCCGACCGCGGCGGCGCCACGGCCGATGCCACCATCACCTTCCAAAAGGCCTCTCAAACCATCACTTTTGACCCGTCCTCGACCACTGGAAGCACCAGCGATCCAGCCCGCACCTTGATCGCCACCTCCTCCTCTGGTCTGGCGGTGACACTTGCCTCGGGGAATCCCGGGGTGGCCTCGCTGATTGGAAATACCCTTTACTTCAATAGTGCTGGCTCTGCCGTCATCACCGCTTCCCAAGCCGGGAATGAAAATTATGAGGCGGCTACCGCCGTGACCCGGACCTACACGGTCACCGGTGCCAGCTTTGCCAATGAGTGGAGCGGACAAGATGCCACCAGTGATGCCAACGGTGACGGCGTCCCCGCACTGGCGGAATACGCCTTGGGCGGCGTTGCGGGATCAAACAATCTTGGTGTACTTCCCCAAATGACCCGCTCCAACAACACCCTCACCCTCAGCGCCTTGGTTCGAATCAACGACCCTAAACTTTCCGTCTTCCCGCAAGCCGCCAGCACCCTTGGCACGAACTCCTGGTCTTCCGGAGGCTTCACCACGAATATCTCAACCAACGGAGTTCCGACCGGATTTGAGCGTCGCACCTACTCTTTCGATGTTGGCACCAATCCCCGCGCCTTCCTCCGCCTCTTCATCACCAACTCGCCATAATCCACACCTCAATCTTCGGTAGGGACGAGCAGTCTCTGCTGCTCGTCCGATGGAAAGCTTCTACCTTGAAAAGTACAGGACCCTATCGGGCGACCAGCAAGCTGGTCGCCCCTACCCAAGCTACCCGCTACCAGCCTCCTTCATCCTTATCCGTATCCAATAACCCCTATCCTATATTCTTGAATCCCCCCACAGCCTACCGCCTGTAGCCCGTAGCCTCTCTAAATCTTCATCTTCATCTTAATCCAATTCCTTAATTGCAAGTCGTTGTTTGGCAGCAGTTAATACCCGAGGTTTGCTTCAACGAAAACCCCTGCTTTATTGTCTAAGTAGTTAACCAAAAGATGAATAGACGACTTGGCGCAGTTGCCATCGTTTTGATGGCCCTGACGGCATTGGCCGGAGTGTTGTCTTATGTCTTTTTGTCCAAAAAAGATCCGCAAATTTCCGTCGCTCAAAAGCAGGCCGTTGAAGACCCAGTTTCACCTTCACCCTCACCTTCACTTTCACCTTCAACTTCATCTGCATCTTCAACCCCCGCCTCTTCCGGCGCTCTTCGCCCTGATCAGCCCGTCGAATTTAAACCGACTGCCTTTGTGCGTGACCCCTCTTGGCGCTTGTTGGACTGGTCGGTCAAACCCTTCCCCGGAAAGCCCGGCGTCGAAATGAGGGCCTCCAGCTGGGCCGCATCGGGAAAACATTCCTTCATTCGTGTAGAAGAGCAGATCCAAAGAGATACCTCCGGAAAGATCCAGGTTCTGCACATCAAGGAGATGGTGGGTGACCAAATCATTGTGAAGTTGCCGGAGGGAGCCACCCAGGAAAACGCAGAGACGATGGCTGCCAAGATCGGCGCCCGTGCTGGCTCCCGCCCCTTCGCTCCGGACACCTGGCTCTTTAAACTGGATCAGAAACTGGAAGCTGTGCCCGAGGGCATGGAAAACTTGAAATCTTCCGGCGCGGTCATTGACTATACCGAACCGGATCTCATTGTCCGGCCGGCCCGCCTTCCCAACGATCCCAAGGTGACCGATTTCACCGCCTGGCATCTTTACAACAACATCCAAATAGATAAGGACATCAAGGCGGCCAAGGCCTGGGACCGTCGCACCTCCGCGGCCTACGGAACCACCAACAAGGTAATTGTGGCGGTGCTGGATTCAGGCGTCCGCTACTCCCATCAGGACCTATCCGCCAACATGTGGAGAAACCCAGGTGAAACTCCCGGAGACGGTATTGATAACGACAACAATGGATGGGTTGATGATGTTTTCGGAATCGATGCCTTCGGAAGCGAAGATTTTACCGATAGCAATTTTAATGCGAAGAGAGAGGGATCCTATACTGACTCCAACAACAACAGAGTTTGGGATTCTGATTCTGACCCCATGGATACCGATGGCCACGGCACTCATTGCGCTGGTTTGATCGGCGCAGTTGGAAATAACGGGATCGGCTCGGCAGGAGTGGCTTGGGCTGGGGTGGAGATCATGGCCCTTCGTTTTATTGGCCCGGTCACCAACAGCGTCACGGGTCAGGTGACCTCATCGGGTTCACTCTCCGATGAGGTTCTTTGCATGGATTATGCGCGCTTGCGAGGCGCCAAGGTGATCAACGCCAGTTTCGGGCAAGACGGGGGACAAAGTCAGACGGAGATCGATGCCATCAATCGGTTGAATACCAGTGGCGTGATTCTCGTGGCAGCTGCGGGAAACGGTAGTACCGATAATGTCGGGGACAACAACAACGGTTTAGCCCCTTTTTATCCTGCGTCCTATACGAACAGTAACATTATCGCGGTCGGGGCCACCGACCGAAACGACAACAAAACCGGCTTTTCCAATTTCGGCGCCACTGCCGTCGACCTCTTTGCCCCCGGAGACAACATGTACTCCACGCGAACCGGTTCGGATACATCCTACGGCTCCGGCAGCGGAACCTCCTTTGCCGCTCCCGTTGTTTCCGGTGCCTTGGCCTTGCTGATTGCCGAATACCCCGACGATACGGTTTCCCAGCGGGTGAACCGGGTGGTCAGCACCAACGCCGTGGATGTCATTCCCGCCCTGAGCGGACTCTGTGTCACCGGCGGCCGGCTCAACCTCGCCAAGCTTCTTCCCGCAGCTGATGTAAACACTCTTTCCCCAGCCCTCGTCTGGCACCGGCCCGATCATCTCGAGGGCCTGATCCCCTCCGCCATGCGGACTCCCTCCACCATCACCCTGTCCAACACCGTAACGATTTATTCTGGGCTCAAAAAGTTCAACAACACCAACGGGGTCAACACCAACGGTCTCGTCAATCAGACGGGCGGCTGGCTCTTCTTCCGCACCTCGTCGGCGGTGGCTTGGACCTCAAATGCCCTCGCCTGGCACACCAACAACGGCGACTACCAGTTCTGGAAAGCCACGATCCCTGCCGTTCCCGCCCGGACCTTCCAATACTACCTGCAGCTCGACTTCGACTCCGGTGCCCGTACCACCTACTCCTACTTTACAAATAACGCCGACGGCTTCGCCACGACCACCAACCAAGCCGCCGCGCAGTCCTCCCCTTATACCTTCACCGTCCCCAAGGCCGCCGCCACTCTCACTCTCAGCGGCACCAATCAGACCTACAACGGCTCAGCTCGTCCGGTTTCGGTCAGTACCACCCCCTCCGGCCTCTCCAACACGGTCACCTACAACGGCAGTTCCTCCCCCCCCACCAACGTCGGCACCTATACCGTGGTGGCCACCGTCACCGACCCCAACTACGAGGGTTCCGCCACTAACACCCTCACCATCTCCAAAGCAACTGCCACCATCACCCTTGGCAATCTGAGCCAGACCTATGACGGCACCGCTCGTTCAGTCACCCCCACCACCACCCCCTCTGGCCTGGCTACCTCCCTCACCTACAACGGCAGTTCCTCCGCTCCCACCAATTCCGGGAGCTACACGGTGGTGAGCACCATTACCGACAACAACTACCAAGGATCCGTCACCAACACCCTTTCGGTGGCCAAAGCCACCGCCACGGTAACCTTGGGCAACACCAGCCAAACTTATGATGGCTCCCCCCGTTCGATCTCGGCCACCACGACTCCCCCGGGGCTCAGCACCAGCATCACATATGACGGCAGCGCAACGGCTCCGGTAAATGCTGGCACCTATGCCGTGGAGGCACACGTGACTGACTCCAACTACCAAGGCTCCGCCACGGGAACCCTTTCTATCACTGCACCGCCGGCCCCTACCTTCGCCTCGACCTTCGGTACAGCTACGCCGACCAGTGACGGCGACGGGGACGGAATCCCGGCCCTGGCGGAATACGCCCTAGGCGGCGGCACCAACGGAAATGACCAAAACCTTCTCCCGGTTGCGGACCTGACCGGTTCTACCTTATCCATGTCGGCCGTGGTCAGGACCAACGACACCAACCTCCTGATCTATCCGGAGGCCACCCTTGAACTTGGTACCTCCACTTCCTGGATCACCAACGGCTTTACCACGAACGTCTCCAACCAGACCAATGTTCCCACCGGTTTCCAGCGTCGGGAATACCAGTTCAACGCCAGCACCAACCCAAGGGCGTTCCTGAAGCTGACCATCGAACAGAAGTAAGGGGTCAGACCCCGCTCTCCTGCAGCTCACTATCCACCGCATTGAACTGGTAGGGCGGGTTGTCCCAACCCGCCTCGTGAAAAACTTAATATCCTCCCCACAGCGAGGCGGCCTTGGAAGACCGCCCTACCTTTCCATTGTACTAAATACCTCTCAGCGTCCTCTGCGTCTCTGCGGTAAAAACCCCGTCTACGCTTCCCTGGTTCTGGATTACCCGTCGCTCGCTACCCGTTACCAAGCTTTCGTAAACGTAATCGTAAACGAAGAGCCGCCTATCTCCTCATCAACCTAATCCTCATCCTTCCACCTAATCGCAAAACCCTATTGGGTTTTGCTCAGTTCCGCTTCGTGCCGAATGTCTTTCCCGGTGTAGAGGTAAAAAACCAGTTCCGCGATGTTCTTGGCGTGGTCCGCCGCCCGCTCGAAGAACCGCGCCACTAGCATCAGATTCAGGGCCCGGGTGATCGTCTTGGGATCCTCCACCATAAAGCTGGTCAACTCCCGCTCCAGCTGCCGGTTAATGTCATCCACCCGCTCGTCCATCCGGATGATCTCCGCGCATTTCTCCGGGGTGATTTCCACAAACGCATCGGTCGCGCCTCGGATCATCGCCAGCACGTCGTTCCCCATCCGCGGGATGTCCAACAGCGGCTTGAGGGGCGGCTCATCCAGGAGAATCAAACTACGCCGGGCGATGGAAACCGCCTGATCGGCAATCCGCTCCAGATCGTTGGAAATCTTCGAGGCCGAGAGCATTAGACGGCAAGCCAGCGCCATCGGCGCCTGGGTAGCCATGAAATTCGCCACCATCTCGTCGATCTCCACCTCCAGCCGGTCCATTTCCAGATCCGCCTCGATCACCTGCTTGGCTTTCTTGGCGTTCCGCTCCACCAACGACTCCAGCGCCATGTTCAGATTCTTATGAGCCAGGCTGGCCATCCGCAGAAGGGTTTCCCGTAGTGTGAGGAGTTCCCCGCGGAAATATCCACGAATTCGGTCCAGCTTTTCTTCCTGCGGCACCAAAGTCGGATCACTCATTTAAGTGTATAACTACGCCTCGTTCACCCAAAGTCAACGGGAGACCCATCTCTTATCCGAAACGACCGGAAATATAATCCTCGGTTTGCGGTTTGGCCGGATTCGTGAACACCCGGTTCGTTTCTCCAAACTCGATCAGCTCCCCGAGATACATGAAGGCGGTCATGTTGGAGATTCTGCCCGCCTGCTGCAGGTTGTGGGTCACGATGATCACCGTCACCCGTTTCTTCAGCTCCACGATTAACTCCTCAATCTTCGAGGTGGCAATGGGGTCCAGCGCACTCGTCGGCTCGTCAAAGAGCACCACATCGGGATCGGTGGCAATCGCTCTCGCAATACAGAGCCGCTGCTGCTGGCCGCCGGAAAGATTGTGCGCCAGCTGGTGCAACCGGCTTTTCACCTCTTCCCACAACGCCGCCTCCCGCAGGGCCTTCTCCACCCGCTCGTCCAGGTCCCGGCGGCGATTCATCCCCTGGAGACGCAGGCCGTAGGCCACATTCTCATAGATGCTCTTCGGAAAAGGATTCGGCTTCTGGAACACCATGCCGCAGCGCATCCGCACCTGAATGGGATCCATCCCCGGGCCCAGGATATCCGTACCCCCCGGCTGGAGCTGAATCGTTCCCTCATAGCGGTTGCCCGGATAAAGATCGTGCATCCGGTTCAAACAGCGAAGCAGCGTCGTCTTTCCGCATCCCGAGGGTCCGATCAGAGCGGTCACCTGGTAAGCCGGAACATCCAGGCTCACGTTTCGGAGCACCTGGTGGGTGCCGTAGAAAAAATTCAGATTTTGGATCGAGACTTTGATGGGAGCTGGATCGGTGGCCACCGCAGGACTGGGGGCCAGCTTGGGTTTGACCGAGGCCGGCGGCTCCACCGGTTGGGAAACGGGCACGGTGCTCACCACTTGATGTTCCTCTGGGCACGACTCCGGATCAAGATCGCCGCCCCGTTCATGCTCAGCGTGATCACCATCAATACCAGTCCCGCCGCCGCCGCATTGGCGTGAAACTCCTCCCCGGGCCGGGAGACCCAGTTGAACATCTGGATCGGCAGGGCACTGAATGGGGAGAACAACCACTCCGCGGAAAGAAACGGCGGGGAGGAGGTGATCGCCGCCGGAGGCAAAAAGGCGATAAAGGTCAGCGCCCCAATCGTAATCAGCGGAGCGCTCTCCCCGATCGCCCGGGACATTGCCAGGATCACCCCGGTGGCAATGCCCCCCGTCGAATAAGGCAAAAGATGGTGCCAGACCGCCTGCCAGCGGGTCGCTCCGAGGGCGAAAGCCGCCTCACGAATCGTGGAGGGAATCGAGCGCAGCGACTCCCGCGTCGCCACAATCACGATCGGCAACACCAGACAGGCGAGCGCTAGGCCCCCCGCAAGGATGCTTTGCCCGAACTTGAAGTAGTAAACGAACAGGCCCAGCGCCATCAGGCCGTACAGGATCGAAGGCACGCCGGCCAGGTTGGCGATGTTGATCTCGATAAAATCGGTCCATTTGTTCTTGGGCGCGTACTCCTCCAGGTAAATGCCCGCGGCGATCCCGAAAGGAATCGCCACTGAGGCTGTGACGATCATCAACAAGAGGGTTCCCACCCATGCCGAAAGAATTCCCGCCTCCGCCGCTCGCCTCGAAGGAAAGGAGGTCAGAAACTGCCAGTCGATCCGGGCCAACCCATTCATCGCCAAGTTGAGGAGTAAAACTCCCAACACCCCCAGCGTGGCCAGCGTCAGCATCATGCCGATCCGGCCAAACCAGCGATCCACCACTCGGCGACGGTGGGCCCGTTTTTCCAACGCATGGGGATTTTTTTCAGGAAGCACGGTGGAACTTCTTTCTCAGGGCATGGCCCGCCAGGTTGAAACCCAGCGTCAGCAAAAAGAGCATGCTGCCGGCCACGAAGATCGATTGGTAACCCAGGCTGCCGTGGGGCAGGTCTCCCAGGCTCACCTGCACGATGAAAGCCGTCACCGTGGCCGCCGACTCCAGCGGATTGATCGTCATCTTCGGCTGTAGGCCGGCGGCGATCGCCACAATCATCGTCTCCCCCACCGCCCGGGAGATCGCCAACACGTAGGCCGCCGCCAAACCGGAAAAGGCCCCCGGAAATACCACCCGCAAGGCCACGCCCAACTTACCATCTCCCAAGGCGTAGGCCCCTTCCCGCAAGAGCATCGGCACACTCCTCATTGCATCCTCCCCGAGAGAGGAAACGTAGGGCACGATCATGATTCCCATGATCAGGCCGGCACTCAGCATCGAGAACTGCGGCAGGTCGGGGAAAATCATCTGCAGAATCGGTGTCAGCGCAAGCAAGGCGAAGTATCCGTAGACCACGGTCGGCACCGCGCTCAGCAACTCCAGCATCGGCTTGACTGCTTCCCGAAAGCGGGCCGGTGCGAATTCGCTCAAATAGATGGCCAGGGTGGTTCCCAGGGGTATCGCCACGGACAAGGCCACCCCGGTCGTGACCAGTGTCCCCGCTAAAAGTGCCCCGATGCCATACTGCGGGTCGGCAAAGAGCGGCGTCCACATGGTGTCTTTCACCAGTCGGATCAGCGGCACCTTGGCAAAAAACGGGGCCGACTCCGTGACCAGGGTCACGATGATCCCGAACGTCACTAATACGGAGGCCCAGCCCCCGATCCGCAAAAGCCAAACCATGAAAGCCTCCACCGCCTTGTCCAGGCGGCGGGTGGGAGCAACGAAGGCGGCGGAGGCCATCAAAAAGGCTACGGCACCGGCGTGCGTTTTAGGATTTCGCTGACCGGAGTGGCCATATCGGCGTGACCGGCAAAGGCCGTGCCCTTCTGCCGGTCCGCCAGACGCTTACGTAGCACCTCGTAAGCCGAGGCCGGCAACGGGACATAGTTCACTTCCTTGGCGAGTTTTTCAATGTTGTCGAAATAGAACTCCATGAACTTGAGGACCTCCGGCTTATCCAGGGATTTCAGATTGACGTAGATGAAAAGCGGGCGCGAAAGCGGATTGTATGTACCGTCCAGCACCGTGGCCATGGAAGGCGCCACCGCCGGCTTACCTTTTTCATCCCACTCCACCGGCAGGGATTTCAACCGGTTTTTGTGGGCTTCGTAGTAGGAGTAACCCATATAGCCGAGGGCAAACTTGTCGCCCTCCACTCCCTGCACGAGCACGTTGTCGTCCTCGCTGGCCGTGTAGTCACCTCGGCTGGACTTCGATTTCCCCACCACCGCCTCGGTGAAGTAATCGAAGGTCCCAGAGTCTGATCCCGCCCCATAGAGCTTGATCTCCTTGTCGGGCCATTCGGGACGGATCTGGTTCCATTTTTTGATCTGCCCTTGGGCGGCTGGTTCCCAGATCTTTTTCAGTTCTGAAACCTTGATGCCTTTGGCCCAGTCGTTTCGCGAGTTCACCACCACGGTGAGCGCATCGTAGGCGATGGGGAATTCCAGGAACTCAATCTTGGTCTCCTTGGCCGCCTTGATCTCCGATTCGCTGATCGGGCGACTGGCGTTTTGCACGTCCGTCTCCCCACGGGTGAATTTTTTGAAGCCCCCGCCGGTCCCGGAAATGCCCACCGTCACCCGGTTTCCCGTGGCCTTTTGGAACTCCTCCGCCACGGCTTCCGTGATGGGGAACACCGTGCTCGATCCGTCGATTTTGACCACTTCCGCAGCCCGAAGGTGTCCGGGTATGGCAAGAATCAGTCCCGTCAGCAGGACCTCAAGGGTCCGTTTGGATGATTTCATCACGAATGCCTAAGGGGCTCCTCCCACCAAGCCAAGACAGGTTTTGTGACAATTCGATGACATTTATTTAAGTTTTAAGTACTTTCTTTTCAATGCTTTACGATAAGAGTGAAAAATATTTTTGTACCGACTCCCAATTGGCTCTCGGCCCGGGCCTCACCGCCGTGCAGTTGAACCAAATGCTTCACAATGGAGAGTCCCAACCCTGTTCCGCCCCGCTCGCGTGCCCGTCCCTCATCCGCCCGGAAAAACCGCTCAAAAATCCGGTTTACCTTGTCCCCGGGAATACCCTCACCCCGGTCTTCCACAAAAAACTCCACCTTTTTCCCGTGGGAGCGGGCCCCCACGGTCACTTGGGTTCCTTGCGGCGCAAACCGCAAGGCATTGTCCATCAGGTTGGCAAAAATCTGCCCGGTGCGCAGGGGATCGGACTGCACGTCCGGCAGGGATTCCGGACAGTCCACCTCTACCTTCACCTTCTTGCCTGCAAAGGCCCGTTTCCAATCCTCCTTCACCTCCTCCAAAATTTCCCGTGGCTTCCGCGCTTGGGGTTGGATGCCGATCCGGCCGGATTCAATCCGGGAAAGCTCCATCAGGTCGTTGACCAGCAACGTCAGCCGCTCACAGTTCCGGCGCAAAACCTGCAGGATTTCCCAACCCTCCGACCCCCGCAGCACCGCCGGATCCTCCATCGTCTCCACATAGCCGGAAAGAATGGAAAGCGGGGTTCTCAGCTCGTGGGAAAGATTGGAAACGAACTCCTGCCGAACCGTCTCCAGGCGGCGGATTTTGGAAAGATCGTAAAAAACCGTCACCACCCCGGCCCGCTCCCCGCTGCCCTCCTGGATCGGAGCCAGGTTCACGGCAAAGGTCCTCGTTTCACCGGTTTCCTGTGGCTGCCGCTGGATCTCCAAACTCTGTCCCTCGCCCCGCAGAAAAGTCTTCTCCGCCGCCTCGGCCACTTCCGGAATCCGGACAACTTCCAACATGGTCCGACCCGTGGGATTTTCCCGTAACCCGAACATCTCGAGAAAGCTGCGATTCACCAGTCGGATTCTCCCCTCCGGATCAGTCACCACGACCCCTTCGGATAGGCTGGCGAGCAGGGCCTCCAGACTGAATCGTCCGCGTTCCGCTTGGGATGAGATTCCCTGAAGTCGCCCGGATACCCGGTCGAGATCCACGATAATTTCCTCTAGCCCCAGGGATCCCCGGGCCACAAATCCGCGGGATACTTTTCCCTCCGCCAGATCCCGTACCAACCTCCGCACCTGCAGCAATGGGCGATAAACCATGGTCCAACCCCAAGCGACGGCCAACACCGCCGCCACCACAATCAAAGGAGTCCACCACCCGTCCATCATCCTACGCTCTCCGATTCACTGGTTTTTTCAAGCAACCCGTTCTTCCCGCCTTTCACCTTCCACCAAAAACCCTCCACCTAAAAACGCATTTGTTTTAGGCGCTTACTTCTTACCCGGTAGGGGCGATTGTCCCGAATCGCCCAAGTTTTATGAGCCTACCGTTCTATCGGCCGATGAGGATCATCGGCCCTACCGAGTCTTCAAACTCGCAGCTTTCTTTCACCTTCACGTTCACGAACAGCCCATCCTCCCTCGCCTATGGCTCGGCGGTATTGAGCCTGTACCCGCTCCCCCGCACGGTTTCGACCAGCCTCCCCGCCCGGCCCAGCTTCTCCCGCAAACGCCGCACATGCGTGTCCACCGTCCGCGTATCCAGATTCGCCTGATACCCCCACACCTCGCTCAAAAGGGTCTCGCGCGACTGAATGCTCCCGGCCCGACGCACCAGCAGCTCCAATAAGCGGAATTCCGTCGATGTAAGGCTCAGCTTCTTCCCCGCAATGGTTGCGGTCATCTCGGCCCGGTCCATGGTGATCAATCCAGCCCGCGCCGGGATCGGTTTCGCCACCCCCTGATCCGGCTTCCGCCGCGCCACCGCCCGCACCCGCAACACCACCTCCCGCGGACTGAACGGCTTGGTCACATAATCGTCCGCCCCCACCTCAAAGCCCGTCACCTTGTCCTCCTCCGCTGTCTTCGCCGTCAGCATCAGGATCGGGATCCGCGAAGTCGGTGGATGTTTCCGCAGAGCCCGGCACACTTCGATCCCGCTCATCTCCGGCATCATCAGGTCCAGGATGATCACCGCCGGCAGGTCGTGCTTCGCGATCGACAATCCCTCCGCCCCGTTGGCCGCCTCCAGCACATCAAAGCCCGCCGCCCGGAGATTCGTCCGGAGGAGCATCCGGACGTCCGGTTCGTCATCCACCACCAGCACCCGTTCGCGCATGGCCTCCATCGTTATCTCCTTCGCAAGTTCCCGCGGCAATCTCCCTAAAGTGACATTCTCGTGACGGAATTCTACGCCCCCCAGGTTGCCGCCAAGGCCTCCACCTCAGCCCGCAACTGGTCTACCTCGCTCAATTTCACTTCCGGCTCCGGCACCAGGATCACCTCCCCCGTCTTCTTGTGCTCATACACGGTCACCCGCCCCTCCGGACCCTGCGTCCGCTCCCTCACCACCAACACCTTCCGCCGCTCCAAAAGCAGGGCGAACAGGAAGATCACCCGCGCTTCCGGACTTTGCGACTGCACGGGCTGGGCCAGCCGCCGCCTCAACTCCGCCTCCGCCCGGGCCGCCGGGGGCTCCTTTTCCAACTTGGGCGGCGCCAGCTGAAACTTGCCCTTCCAGAAGCAGAAGTAGGTCGGCCGACTCTCCTCCTTCGCCCACACCTTCTCCGTATAGTCCTTTCTCTCCATCCCCCCATCCACCGCCACCAGAACGGTGTAGACCGTCTCCCCGTCCGCAAACTTGCGACCCGATCCCGCACACGTGTCCGCCCTTGGTCGAATGCTCCAGTCCATCCAAAGGTGCTAGCCGTTCATTTTGCGTTGGAAAAGACCCCCCTTTGCCCCACCCTCGGCCGATGGTCCCCGCATTTTGGCAGCCCGAGCACATCCATGTGATGCTCAACCACCTACCCGTCACTCTCTCCATCATCGTTGGCCCCATCCTCATCGCCGGCCTGATCGCCAAACGCCACTCTGTCCTCGCCGTCGCCTTCTCCTTGGGCCTCCTCGCCGGTGCCGTCACCCCTTTCGTCATGCAGACCGGGGAACGGGCCTACGACCGCTTCAACGCCGGCCAAATCCAGCCCCCGCTCGACGACCGGGGTGACATTGCCATGGAAATGCACGAGGAGATGGCCGAAAAGGCTGCCCCATTTCTTTATGTCACTGGGCTCGGTTGCCTTGCCGGCCTGATCTTCATCCGCCTACGGCCCGATTGGGTACGCGGATGCACATATCTCGTCCTGATTATCTCCTTGGCCGCTTCCGCCCTCACCCTCCGCTCCGCTGTTCTTGGCGGCCAAATCCGCCACCCCGAGTTCCGACCCAAGATCGAAGAGTCTCCCGAACACATCCGCAACGATTAGTTATCCGCCCCTAGGTAGGGGCCGTTGTCCCTAACGGCCCGCATGGAAGCCTAAACACGGACGCCTCACCTACCCGTCTCTACCAAACCTAAGATTTCGAAAACATAATCGTAAACGTAAACGGACATCTGCCACCTGCGTCCTTTCCCTTCCCGCTTTCCACCTTCCACCCAACCACGCTCACCTCCATGTGCACGAAAAATTCTATCTTCTAACCACTAACTTCTATTTCTTTTCTCAGCACCGCAATCAACCACAACAACACCTCGTTCTCCCCTTCTTTTTTTAGCCTCCCCTCCCCCATCAGCGGCATCTCCTGGCGATTCCGCTCCAGCCACCACTCCGATTTGGCCAACAGGTTCTCCATCGCCGCCCTCTCCCCCGGAGCCTTCAGGGTTTTCGTTTTCTTGCATCCGATCCTTCGCGATTTTTTTGAATATTTTTTATGGGCCCGTCGCTGTCCGGATATTTTCTGGTTTTTTGGCTTCAGGCAAAGAGTAGAACCTCTTTTCCTCCTCTTTTTGCCAAAACCAAATCACCAAAATCGTAATAAGAGAAAGAACAACCACTACTACCGCACGAAGTTCAAGTACATATCCTCGAGGCAAACCCGGCCCAGTTGGATGCTGCCCCTCGAATCCCAAAAGATGCCTTACCAATCGCATGCGTAGGATAGTCCGGTTCGTAAGGGCCTTTCAGAGACTGGTAGCCTTCAGCCGCAAAAACTTCCTCGCCCCATCCACCGGCACAGTGGCCTGCCGCCGCTCCAGAACTTCCCCGTTCACATTCGTCGTCCCCACCGGGGTCACCGTGACCCCACTCGTCGTCCAACTGTTGCTGTTGGCCAACGAGGTGCTCACCACCGGCGCCAGCTCCACAGGCCCCGCACCTGGCCGCACTTGGTAGCTCAACACCAGTTGGTTGCCGCTCACATTTCCCGCCGGCCGGAGCGACTGCGCCAGCGGATTTGTTCCATCCGCACCCAATGCGTAACGCACCGCATCCGGTAGCCCGTCCGCCCCTCGCTCGCTTCCCCCATTGGCAAACCGCACGTGCACCACCCGGGTGTTGGTGGCGGCGTTGCCCTTGCTGTCCACGGCCGTATAGAGGTTCGTGTAAGTACCCGGCTTCTTGGTGTCCACCTGGTTGACCCGGGTCACCGTCACATTCGTGTTATCCCCCGCGTCAAAGGCGGAAAAGTCGTCGACCCAGGTCAGCCCCCACAACACCGTCAGCGGATTGTCGCCCGCCAAGGTGATCACCGGTGGCGTGGTGTCGTTGGAGAGCGGTTCCGTCACCGTCAGCTGATACTTCAGCGTGGTCGTGCCCGCCGCACTGTCCGTGGCGAGCAACTCCACCAGATAGACGCCCCCCGCCCCAGCCGTGCCGCTCAGCACTCCTCCTGAAAAAGCCAGCCAAGCGGGCTTCTGAACCACCGTCACCGCGACCTCCTGACCCTCCGCATCCGTTGTCGCCGCCGCAAAGGAGTAGGCACCACCGCTCTCCACGCTCCGAACGGGACTATTGGCAAAAGCCGGGGCGCTGTTGCCGGCCTGGTAACCACCGAAATTCTGTGCCTGCGTTCCCCCCGTAAATCGGTTCGGCGATCCAAACGTGCTCCCGTTGCCGTCGTCATAAATAAATACCGTCGTATCCGTGGTTGTTTCCGGCAAGTACGGGCTCACGACGGGAGTGGGATCCACCTCCAGCTCGAGAACCTCGGTGTTGTTTACCCCTGCCAAAGGCTGCACCCCCTCGCCCACCGGGCCGGCTACCACGTCAAACTGCCCGGCCGCCCCGGCTCGGGGCTTCAAAATCCGGATCTGGGTGTTGTTGCTGCTGATCCCCAGCCCATCCCCAACGCTGCTCTCCGCCTGGTCAATGTACACCGGATCGAGATAGTGGATGTTGCTCCAGGCATAGCCGCCGTCATTCAAGCCAGACCCACCAGCCTGTCCCAGCCGGTTCACCTTGTGGATCCAGGTATCGAGGCCCCCTTGGGCCGAGTTCAGCTCCGTGATCGTCAGGATCGTCCCATTCGGCACCGCCGCCCAGTAGGGGTCCTGACTCAGCACGATCACCTCGTCAGCCGCGAATTTGGATCCCGCCCCCTCGTCGATCTCGATCTTCCAGCCGCGCAGGTCGGTGGTTCCCGCCGAACCATTCCCCACCACCACCAGTTCCAACCAGTCCCCGCCGTTGCCGTCGACTGTGCCGAAAAAGGTGTCCACCCCGTCCCCATCCGCCGGCACGGGAATGACCCCGCCATTGATTCGCCGAGAGGAGGAGACCGCGTTGAACTCATTGACCAAGACCTCGCTTGTGGCCGGCAACACCACCACCGTGTAGGGCTCCACCGTTTGGGCGTTGTTAGAGGTATCCGTCAACACCAGCTCCAGCTCGTAAATCCCCGCATCCCCCACCACCGGGGCCAGATCCACATCGGCGTAGGCGGCCGCCGGCGTGACTGTAATCCATCCCGGCAGACTCCCTCCCCCTTTAGGCCGGACGGAAAAAGTCAGGGCGTGACCCTCGTTCTGGCGGTAATCCGCCGAGGCCATCGTCGTCTGCCCTTCCCGCGCAAATCTCCAGGGCCGGCTGGCAAAGTAGGGCGGATTCACCCCGAAAAAGGGCTGGATGCCGGCACTGCCGATGTTGGGCAAGCCGAAGGTGGAGACGGTGATCGGATCCTTGCCGAAATAAATGTCCGAGTAGCGGGGATCAGCCTGGACCAGCGTCGGATCCACCACGCCACCCGGGTCGATCGCCAGGTAAAAGTTGCTCGTGGAATTCACCTCCGGATATCGCCAGGTGCCCTCACCTACTGGTCCAATTTCGTACCCGTTGGCCGTATTCAGGACCGCGATCTGGGTGTCATCCCCGCTGATGTTGATCCCGCTGGCGGTGGTGCCGATGCCGGAGGTCGAGTCCCCCGTGACCGAGGCGATCAGCGCGGTGTCACCCAGCCAGATGTTGCTCCAGGCGTAGCGGGCGGTGGAGAGTCGGTCCTCCGCGTTCAGGGCCGTGTCGTAGCCACCCTCCGCCAGATTGTCCTCCGTGAAGGTGAGGATCATCCCCGCCGGCACCGCCGCCCAAAAGCTATTCTGCGAAAGCGTGATCGTATCGGTCAAACGGAGTCCGCCCGTGATTTGGGAAACCTGGATTTTCCAGCCCCGCATATCCACGGTGGTGCCAAACCCTGTGCCTCGGACAACCAACTCAAACCAGTCCCCGCCGTTGCCCTCGATCCGTCCCAACCGGAGATCCCCATCCGCGCTCCCGTGCAGGCCGGTTCCCGCAACCGCGTTGTACTCGTTGAGGACGATCCTGGGTTGGGTGTTAAAGACGGTGATGACACCGGTGAGATCGACCGGCGTCTGACCACTAACCGTCAGGCGCAATGTCACGGTTTGTGGTCCAGTTTGCGATGTCGTGGGCGTTCCGGTCAGGTTCGCACCGCTCTGGGTTGCACTGGCTAGAGAAAGCCATTCCGGTCCAGACACGATCGAAAGCGTGGCCACATCGCTTCCATTCTTTTTTTGAAAAGTGATAGGTGAGGAATAAAGCGTCCCGGTCTTAGCGAACTTGTTGATCCCGCTCGTAAAGGCGAGATCAAGGGAACTGGCTGCGATTCCCGGCGAACCAATGTTACCCAAGGCGTTTACCGAGGTGAACGCGCCGAGCGATCCCGCCGCACTCACCGGCGATCCCGTGCTCAGCATGGTGCCCGCAGAATTGTAGACGTAATAAAAGCTCCGGCCTGTCGTGGCTGCACCGAATGTGACGCTTGAGATCAGGACATTGGCCGAGTTGAAAATAGCGGCTCCGTCACCACCGGAGCCAAAACTAACGCCGCTGCCGGTGTAAGAGCCGACCTGCACCGACTCAGCTAAGCCCCAGAAGGTGCGGAAGGCCGGAACATCGGTAGCCGGGGTGGCTGACTCAACGAAAACTGCGGACTCACCTGGCGCAATCGTTGTTACGCCATTCAAAGGCACCGCCAAGGCGGACGAAAATGGACTGTTGTCATCCATCTTAAAACCGGTGATAGCAGCCGCCTCGGTTCCATAGTTGGTCACCTCGAACCAGTCGGCGGTCCCGCCCGTTCCCGAGGAACTCATCGCCTCGGTGATTCTCAGGATAGCTTGAGCCTGCCCCTGTGCCGAGAGACCCAACCAGGCAATCAGAATCAAAGAGCAACGGAGGATGCTTTGCATACGTGAAGTAAGCACATTTTCGACTACCCGGATTGTTACGTTTTGGTGACAAAAGCCCGCCCGAGGAAGGCGCGAAGGTTACAATTTTGTGACAACCCCGACTTTTTTTTGCCCGCCCCATTTTTTTTTCTATGAAAAGTTTCCATGTCACGCTCCTCATCAAGGTCCGGCTTCACCCTCGTGGAGCTTTTGGTTGTCGTTTCCATCCTTGGACTCCTCGCCGGCCTGGGCATCCCCGCCATCAACGGCGGTCTCGCCGCCGCCCGTAAGGCGGAATCTGCCAGCCAGCTCAAACAGCTCGGCACTCTGGCGGTCGCCTACACCGCCGAAAACAACGGCAATTTCCCCGAGGAAGGAGGCGAAGGCTTGCAAGGATTCAGCCAACTCCGCCAGGAACCGAACGCCTGGTACAATGTCCTTCCACCCATGGCCGGATTTATGGCTGCCAGCAACTACCGGGCGAACCCCTCCGCTTTCTATGAAAAGGGTAGTCTCTTTTTTCTGCGGGGAGCCAAATATCCCTCCGCCAAAATCAACAGCGCCTACTTTGCCTACGGGATTAACTCCCAACTCCAGCAAACGGATGCTTCGGCCAGTATTTTGAATGCCAACCGCATCCAGAAGCCTTCCAAAACCGCCCTGTTTGCCGAGGCCCGCCTCCCGGATGAGCGCAACCTCCTGCCGAGGGGCGGGGCGATGGACTCCCTCGGACAACCCAAGGTTCGGGATCGCCGTTTTGTGGCCCGCCACAACGGTTATGGAATTATCGTTTTTTGCGATGGCCATGCGGAGGCCGTGCACCACTCCAAGGCCAATGACCCTCAAACGGTGATTTGGGAACAGACCGACGCCGCCTTGGCCGCCCAGTAATTGAAACCGCTCAGCGAAGACCATCTCTCCCGTGCCGAACTTATTTCCCGGCTGGAGGGTTTGGAAAAGGACTTTCGCAAATTGATGCAGGATTTAAAGAACAGCCGCCAGATCCTTGAGACCCTTGGTGCCAGCGATTCCAATCCCCAAACATCCACTCCTAATGTTACGAGTGTGTGACATTTCTATATTTCACTGATCTTCAAAGCTGTTTTTTCTGAATTGTCACACAAACGTAACTAGGAGATTCGTCTACCTGTGCTTTCATTCCCGTAGCAAAGGAAATTAAAACCCATGAACAAAACCCTTCTCCCCATCCTCACCGCCGCGCTCCTCGCCGGCGCTTCCCAATCCCAAGCCCTCATCCTCATCACCGAGGTCAATTCCAACGGCGCCGGGGGTGATTTTTTTGAAATCTACAATTCTGGAACAACCACGGTGGACCTCACGGGATGGCGCTGGACGGACCGAGACCTGCGGGCATGGAGTACTGGTTTTACCTTAAATTCCTCCACCCTACTCGCGGGTGAGACAGCCGTGATTCCTGTTGCTAGCGCCAGCGCGGGAGGCACTCCTACTGCAATTGCTGCTTTTAAAAACTCTTGGGGTCTATCGGACAGCGTAAAACTTATCGGCTACACCGGAGCTGGTGCCGGACTCGGATCTGGCGATGGAGTATTGCTTTTCAATTCCAGCGGAAATCTTGCTGCATCTTTGATCTACCGTCTTCAGCCTTCACCAGCGGAATTAGCCACCCAGCAGGACGGCAGCACGGTTCAACTCGCCACATTCATCAAAGCAACGTCCCCTCAGCCCGCGGCGAATGGTCATGCCGGCATAATGGGCGGCGGAATCGGGACCGACTCTCTCATTTGGAACTACTGGGGCTCCACCGCCGAAAACCCCACCTACTTCTCCAGTTCCACCGTTGGCTTCGGCGGTGCCTTCGCTAACGCCAGCAGCTCCACCACCATCGGCTCCCCCGGCGTTGTCCCCGAGCCCTCCTCCGCTTCTTTGATGCTTCTCGGCTTTTCTGGTCTGCTTGCCCTCCGCCGCCTGAACCGGAAATCGTAAGCTCCCGGCCCTTGGGCCGGTCGCGGTGGCGGGTTGCGGGTTGCGCGTGAAGGGTAAATTCGACTGTCATCATGGTTAGGGGATGTGTGTCCCACTCGCCACCCGTGACCAGCTACCCGCTACCCCTTCACCTACCAGCCTGTAGCCTATAGCCTTTCCTGATCCTCATCCTAATCTTCCGCCGATGCCTCCAATCTTCCTCTTTCTCGCTCTAACATCCCTCTCCCTCGGCGCGGACCTCCAATCCGTCGGCTCCGTCCCCTCCTCCACGCTCGACTCCCTCGGCGACACCGCCGGCGGCTACGGCTCCGGCTCCGCTTACGACCCCAAGGCCGGCATCCTCTACCTCACCTCCGACCGCGGCCCCGGTGACGGCACCATCGACTACTCCCCCCGCCTCTTCGCCATCCCACTGCCCAACCATCCCGTAAACGTAAACGAGCCCTCCTCCGCCGCGTCCAAACCGGCCCCAGGGCCTGGGGCCCTACAGAATCCTCCAACCTCCAAAGATCCTGTAAACGTAATCGTAAACGTAAACGAACCCTCCTCCGCCCGACTCTATAAAGATGTGAGCGGCCAACCTTTCACCGGTCTTCTCCCCGACTCCTCCGATTCCGAACCCCGCATGCAGGACGGCCGGCGCTGTCTGGATCCCGAAGGCTTCGCCCTGATGAAGGACGGGAACCTTTTCGTCAGCGAGGAGTACTTTCCCTCCGTCCTTCAGTTCAAACCCGACGGCACCTTTCTCGCCCGCTTCGTCCCTCCCGAAAACTACCTGCCCCGCAACGCCTCCGGGGAGGTCGACTTCCGGCCGATGGAAAACCGCACCGAGGGCCGGGAAGACAACCGCGGCTTCGAAGGGGTCGCCCTCTCCCCCGACGGCAAGACCATCTACGCCATCCTCCAGTCCGCCCTCACCCAGGACGGCGGACGCGAGGCCGGCGCCACCCGCCTCCTCGCCTTCGACGCCCTCACCGGCACCCCCCGGGCCGAATACGCCGTCCGCTTCACCGAACCTGCCTCCCTCGGGGATCGAGCCAAAAAGCTAAAAACCAAGAACCTCGTCATGTCCGACCTCCTCTGCCTGCCGGACGGCAAAATACTCGCACTCGAACGCGATAATCGCGGCCAAGACGGCTCCTCCGACCCCAAACAGGCCATTTTCAAATCCGTCTGCGTCTTCGACCTGGCCGGGGCCACCGACCTCCTCTCACTGCCCGACAAGCCCTACTCCCTCCGTAAATCCGACCCCAACTTCAAGCCCCTCACCGCCGACCAACCGATCCAGTACGTGAAGAAAACCCTCCTCTTCGATTTCGAAAACCTCGACCTCCCCTCCCAGGGCCTTGCTTGGGACCAGGTGCCCGAGAAGTGGGAAGGCCTCGCCCTCCTCGCTCCCGACCGCCTTCTCGTCATCGCCGACAACGACTTCCTCACCCCCGAACTCACCCTCGGCGGCAAAAAGGTCCCTTTCCCCAAATGCCAAACCCCCGTCCCCACCTGGTGGTTTATCGTAAAACTTCGCTAGAGCACTTCTGGCCGGTAGGGGCGAGCAGTCTCCGCAATCCCCCCGCGTAAGCGGTCACACACAATCGCCGGAGGCGCAAATGAGGATGGGCGGGGGTAGGTCCGAGGGGGCCAACTCGCCCGATGGGATCATTCAACCCGGAAATTTAAACGCCTCAATCGGACGCGCAGCCAGCTGCACGTCCCTACCGAAACTTGAATCTCTCAGCTTTCCTTCACGTTCACTATCACGAACAGCCTTCCTCCTTCAACGCTCCAAGCACCCTCCATCACTAACGCCTAAAGGACTAACCGGCTAAATCCGTCCCTTCGTGCTCGGCACGCCTTTGATCCTGGCATCTCTCCGCACCGCCTCCTCCAACGCCTTGGCCAGCGCCTTGAAGATCGCCTCGATCTGGTGATGTACGTCCCGACCATATAACACCTCCGCGTGTAAATTCATCCCTCCCTGTACGGACAGCGCCCGCAGAAACTCCTCCACCAGCTGCGCCGGAAAATTCCCCACCTTGCCACGCTGGTTTAACCCGCGCAGTTCCAGATAAGGCCTCCCGCTTAAATCAATTGCCACCCGGGCCAGCGTCTCATCCATCGGCACATGCGCCGTCCCATATCTCCGGATCCCCTCCTTTTTTCCGAGCGCCGCCGTCAGGGCTTGGCCGAGCACAATCCCCACGTCCTCCACCGTGTGGTGCAGGTCCACATCCAGATCCCCTTTCGCTTTTACCTCCAAATCGAAGAGCCCGTGCCGGGCGAACAGATTCAACATGTGATCGAAGAAGGGGATTCCCGTCTTCACCTTGGCCATTCCCTTTCCATCCAGACCCAGCGTGACGGCAATCTCCGTCTCGCTCGTCTTCCGGAACTTTTTGGCCTGCCGTTTGCCCTTACTCATGACGACCGAGTCTCGACCGAATCGGCATGCGCGTCGAGCCGCTCCAGCCGGGCCAGCAACCCCACCGCCCGGGCCGACTTCCTCACCGCCGCCGCCCCGTACTCCACCACGCTCACCCGCTTCACAAAGTCCTCCACCCGCAGCCCCGCAAAGGCCCGCCCCGCCCCGCCCGTCGGCAGGGTGTGACTGGGCCCGGAGAGATAATCCCCCAACGCGACCGCTGAATGGTTCCCGATAAAGACCGCCCCGGCACACCGGATCTTTTTCGCCAGAGGCTTGGCCCCGCGACACTGCAGCGACAGGTGCTCCGGCGCGATGGCCTCGGCCAACTCCACCGCCTGTTGTAAATCCTTGGTCCGTACCAGCGTGGCCCCCTGCCGGAGCACTCCCCGCAGATAGTCGGCCCGCGGTTTTTCCCCGCTCTGGTTCAGGACCTCGGCCAGCACTTTGCCTAGGAAAAGGAACGACGGGGTCAGAAGGAAGATCTGGCTGCCCGGACCGTGCTCCGCCTGTGCCACCAGATCGGCGGCCACCCAGTCCGCCCGGGCGCTTTCGTCCGCCACCACGGCGATCTCGCTGGGCCCAGGCAAAAGATCGATCCCCACCCGGCCGAACAACTGGCGCTTGGCCTCCACCACCCAGGCACTGCCCGGACCGCAGATCTTCTCCACCGGCCGTATTGTTTCCGTGCCATAGGCCATCGCCGCCACTGCTTGCGCTCCACCTACCTGATAAATCTCCGTCGCCCCGGCTTTCTGCAGGGCCCAGCCCAACACCGGATTCACCGGTCCCGGCGTGCAGGCCACAATCTCCTTCACCCCGGCCACCCGGGCCAACACCACGGTCATAAGGGCCGTGGAAACCAGCGGCGCCGTTCCCCCCGGCACATAAACACCCACCCGACCCAGCGCCGGAAAAATCTCCCCCACGCTCGCCCCCTGCCGGTTCCTACGGGACCAGTCTCTCGGCCGGGTGGCTTTGGCAAAGTCGGCAATGTTGGCCTCCGCTGCCGCCAAGGCGGTCCGAACCTTCGCGGAAGGCGCACGGAACTTTCCCTTCAGCCGCAGGGTGGCTTTGGAAATTTTCTTTTTGGAAAAGCGGTTGTGAATCCGGACCAACGCGGCATCCCCTCCCCGCTCTACCTCCCGCAGGATCCTCTCCACGGCGGAGCGCACCTTGGCCTCGGGAGTCGGACGGCGGGTCAGCAGGCCCAGCACCTTGGCAAAATCCTTCGGTCGGCGGCTGTCGAGAAGTCTCATCCTACTCCCACTCGATCGTGGCCGGTGGCTTGGAGCTGATGTCCAGCACCACCCGGTTGACCCCCTTCACCTCGTTACAGATCCGGTTGGAAATTTTCCCCAACAGATCGCCCGGCAGGCGGACCCAGTCGGCCGTCATGCCGTCCTTGCTCTCCACCGCCCGGATGGCGATGGCGTTGTCGTAGGTGCGTTCGTCCCCCATCACCCCCACGCTCCGGCAAGGGAGCAGGACGGCAAAGCTCTGCCAGATCCGGTAATACCAGCCCGCCTGTTTCATCTCCTCCACCACGATCGCATCCGCCTCCCGCAGGATCGACAACTTCTTCTCGTCGATCGCCCCCAGGCAGCGCACCGCCAGACCCGGACCCGGGAACGGCTGCCGCCAGACCATCTCCTTGGGCAGACCCAGCACCTCCCCCACCTTGCGGACTTCATCCTTGAAGAGCTGGCGGAGCGGTTCCACCAGCCCGAGCTTCATCCGCTTGGGCAGTCCCCCCACGTTGTGATGGCTCTTGATGAGGGCGGCGGGGTTACCGGCGATCGGCACGCTTTCGATGACATCGGGATACAGGGTGCCTTGGGCAAGGAACCGGGCCCCTTGGCCCACCCGGCGGGCCGCATCGTTGAAGACGTGGATGAATTCTCGGCCGATGATCTTTCTCTTTCTCTCGGGATCCGCCACGCCCCGGAGCCGGCGGAGAAAACGCTGGCGGGCATCAATTACCGTCAGGTTGAAGTGCCGGTGCCGGCCAAAGATCCGTCGCACACTCTCCACCTCCCCTTTCCGCAGCAGCCCGTTGTCCACGAAGATACAGCGGAGGCGGTTGCCGATCGCCTTGTGCAGCAAGGCCGCCGCCACGCTGGAGTCAACGCCACCGCTCAGGCCGAGAATGACCCGGCCGGACCCGACCTGCTGGCGGATCTCCTGCACGGCCCGTTGCAGGAACGAGCCCATCGTCCAAGCTCCGCGACAGCCGCAGATTTTTTTGAGGAAATTTTCCAGGATGCTCTGCCCGCGGGGGGTGTGGGAAACCTCCGGATGGAACTGGAGTCCGTAGATATTGTCCCGCCGGACAACGGCGTAGGGACTGTTCTCCGTGGTGGCGACGGATTCAAATCCTTTGGGCAAGCGCGTGACGCGATCGCCGTGACTGTTCCAGATTTCGATCCGGCCCGGCAACTTTTCCAACAACGGACAGGTGCGCCGACGGTGCAGGGTCCCCCGTCCGTACTCCCGCCGCGTGCCGCGGGCGACTTCCCCGCCGAACTCCTTCACGAGGAGCTGCATTCCGTAGCAGATTCCGAGAATCGGGATGCCGAGATGGAAAATGCTACGGTCCATCTTCGGCGCCTTGGGGGCATACACGCTGGCAGGCCCACCGCTGAGAATGATGCCTTGGGGATTCAGGGAGAGAACCTCACGCAGGGAGATGTTGTGGGGCACGATCTCAGAGTAGACCTTGGCCTCCCGGATCCGGCGGGCAATGACCTGGGTATATTGGGAGCCGAAATCGAGGATCAGGATCCGTTCCTGGATTCCGTTGGAACTCGCTGATTTCAAGCGAGCTACTTCACCGATCCACCCTCAACCGTCAAGCAGGGACCAGCAGGTATTCACAGAGCAAGGTTGAGAATCTGGTAGGGCCGACCGTCCCGGTCGGCCGATCGTGACTTTTGAGTGCGCCTTCCCGGATACGCGTCCGTACCAAAGCTTGGAAACTCTTATCTTCTGTCATATGATTTTGACCTCGCGCTCGTGGCGAAATGGCAGACGCGCTAGATTCAGGTTCTAGTGGGGCAACCCGTGGAGGTTCAAATCCTCTCGAGCGCAGCGTAAGCAAGCGAGAGAGTCAACCGAGCCTTCAAAGTCCCGGCTTTCGTTCACATTCCACATTCACGTTCACGAACTTTTCCACCTCCCGCCTTCCACCTGCCCCTGGGATCTAGACCCACTACGCAGGTTTATGCCCAACCCCCAAGATCGTCTGAAACCCCGGTCCTTCTTTCTCCCTCGCCACAATCTCCACCGACACCCCCTCGAATCCCGCCTCCCGCATCATTTTTCCCAAATCCACCGGGGCGAAACCCAGCCAGACATCGGCATAAAGCTCCCTCGCCGCCTCAAAGCTGTGCTCAGCCAGATCCAGAATCAGCACCCTGCCCCCCGGCCGCAGGATCTTGAAAGCCGCATCCAGTGCTTTGGGAGGATGAACGGCGTGATGCAAGGCCTGACTCAGGATCGCCACATCGACCGATCCCGGCTTAATCGGCGGGTTCTCTAAATCCCCTAACCGATACTCGAGATTCCTCAGACCGCTCCGCTTGGCAAGGTCCCGACCCACCTCGACCATTCGCGGAGAGTTATCGACCGCGATCACCTTCTTCGCCCTGGCGGCCAGAAGTTGTGAAATTAATCCCT
>JBILFP010000191.1:0-2713 GCA_044351535.1 Methylacidiphilales bacterium | reverse complement strand
GTTCGAAAGGAAATTCGAGCCAGCGTCCGGCGTGCCGCCAAGGCCCACGCCGGGCATCCGGCCATTTTGGGTTACTACGTGGATAACGAAATTCCGCCGGATCTGGTCCGCTGGTACGGGCCCCAGCGGGTGGAACTGTTTCTCGATTCCCTGGTCCGCATCGTGAAGGACGAGGATGCTGGGGCGTTGGCTGCCTATGCCAACTTTCCGCCCACGGAGTATCTTCTTCCCAAAGAGACGGATTTTCTTTCCTACAACGTCTACCTCCACCGCGGGCCGGACCTCAGGGCTTACTTGGCGCGTCTGCAAAATCTCGCCGAAGACCGCCCCCTGGTGCTGGGGGAGTTCGGCATGGACACCATCCGGCATGCCGAGGAGGAGCAGGCGGATCTGCTCGAACTGCATTGGGACGAGGTGTTCCGGGGCGGGTTGGCCGGCACCATTCTCTTTTCCTGGACCGATGAGTGGTTCACCGACGGGATCGACGTGGAAGATTGGGCCTTTGGCCTGGTTCGGAAGGATCGCGCACCAAAACTTTCCTACCGGCGGCTGGCCCCCAAGACCCTGGAGGCGCGTACCACGCTGGCCGACAAGTTTCCGCTCCCAAGGTTTCCCAAGGTCTCCGTGGTGGTCTGCAGTTATAACGGCGCGGCCACGCTCCGGGGCACCCTCGACGCCCTGCAGAAACTAAACTACCCGGATTATGAGGTCATCCTCGTCGATGACGGATCCAAGGATCACACCCAATCCATCGTGGCGGAATTTCCCGGGGTTAAAAATATCCTGCAGCCGAACCGCGGTCTCTCCGCGGCCCGGAACGTGGGCTATCAAGCGGCCACCGGGGAGGTGATCGCGTATACCGATTCGGACTGCATGCCGGATCCCGACTGGCTCTATTTCCTCGTCGGGACGCTCCAGAACACGCAGTACGTGGCGGTAGGAGGACCCAACCTCAATCCGCCGGCCCGCGGTCCGATCCCCGCGGCGGTGGCGGCCAGCGCCGGCGCGCCCACGCACGTCCTGCTGAGTGACACGGAGGCAGAGCACATCCCTGGATGCAACATGGCCTACTGGAAATGGGCGTTGGAAGAGGTGGGGGGATTCGATCCGGATTTCCGCACCGCCGGGGATGATGTCGACCTTTGCTGGCGGTTGATGCAGGCAGGCCACCGCATTGGCTTCAGCCCCAGTGCGATGGTGTGGCATCACCGCCGATTCACGATGCAGGCCTACTTCCGGCAACAAAAAGGGTACGGGGAGGCGGAGGCGATGCTTCGCTTCAAACACATGCAGTATTTTGATCCGCAGGGGTCCGCCCGCTGGAAAGGCGTGATCTACGGGCTGCCGCGGTTCGAGCGGGTCTTTCACCGTCCGATCATTTATCACGGCGTCTTCGGCACCGGCTTGTTCCAGTGCCTGTACCCCAAACCCGCTTCGCCGTGGGCCCAGCTGGTGAGCGGCTTGGAGTGGAACGCGGTCACACTCTTTATCTTCCTGGTTTCGATCCAGATTGAGCCGTTGCGGATTTTGCCCCTGCTTATGCTGGCGGCGACGATGATCCCGGCCCTTTCGTTCATGGTGACCGCGCGGATCGAGCCGAAGCACGACACGATTCTGGCTCGGCTTACCGTCTTTTATCTCGCCCTGACCCAGCCCTTGGTGCGCGACTGGGCGCGTTACTTCACTTGGCTCAAGGGGAAGCGCACGCCGGACTCGGTGGCGTTGGTGCCGGAAAAGGACGCGGGACCGAAGACGCCGCTCGCGCAATCCCGCATGCTCTCGTTCTGGAGCGAGCAGGGGCGTGACCGAAATCAGCTCCTCGAGGAAGTCGTGAAGAGCATGGAAGAGGAAGGCTGGAAGTACTCCCTGGACACCGGTTGGAATCCCTGGGACGTGCAGATTTTCGCCAACCGCTGGTGGCACATCCGTCTGCGAACTCTCACGGAAATTTATCCACACGGCCGGCGATTGACGCGCGTGCACCAAGGCATGGTGCCCAGCACCTTCAGCGTCCTGTTCCTGATCACGGCGCTGACAGCGGATGTGTTGGTTTGGCTGGCGTATCCGGCCGCCCTGCCTTTCTTTTTCGGCATCCTGGCGCTGGCGGGCATCGGCTGGCTTTGGACGGGCTGGCAGCTGCGCCGACGTGTCGGGGATCTGGTCCGGGTGGCGGCCCGCCGGGCCCAGCTGATGCCGGTGTCGGGACGGAATCCACAATCGTGAACATCGTGGGCCGGATCCTCAGCTATTACCGGCCCTTTGCCGGAAGAATTCTGGGCGCATTTCTGCTTCTCGGGGTCGCCACCGGCCTGAACCTGCTCAAGCCTTGGCCGCTCAAATATGTGGTCGACGGGGTTTTGACTTCGCCACAAGGGGGCATCGTTCTGCCTTTTCTTTCGGGGACCTGGTCGTTCCCCGCCGCCCTGGCGCTGACCTGCGGGGCGCTCATCGGCATCCATCTGCTTTGGGGAGCGGTGAACTTGGCGCAGACCTACGCCTTGATTGAAATCGGGCTGAAGGCTTTGTTGCGGGTGCGGACGGAATTGTATGCCTACCTGCAGTCGTTGCCCTTGCGGTTTCACGATGCGCGCCGCAGCACCGACTCCAGTTTCCGGGTCGCCTACGACGCCCAGGCGATCCAGACCTATTTCAACCGGGGCTTTGCCACGATTCTCGGGTCGGTCCTCACCTTGGTCGGGACGTTTGTGGTGAT
>JBILFP010000190.1:0-2721 GCA_044351535.1 Methylacidiphilales bacterium | reverse complement strand
CGACTGCGAAGAAAAATCAGTCCTCTTCTTTTTCGGGCTCAAAACGATCGCGAGCTTCCGGTCGGGCCTCCAAGGCCGCGCGGAGCTTTTTGAGGGCGCCATTCTGGATCTGGCGGATCCGTTCCCGGGTCACCTTGAACTTTTTCCCGATGTGCTCGAGCGTGGGTGGCGTTTCATCGGAGAGCGGAAAGCGAAGAGAGAGAATCGCCCTTTCGCGCTCGTCCAGCACGTGGAGAACCCTGCGGAGATCTTTGACCAAACTGCGGCTTTCGAGGCTTTTGCCCGGCATGGCGGCAGTCTCGTCAGCGATCAGGTCCCCTAATTCCGCATCGGCATCCTCCCCGACCAGGGCGTTGAGGGAGGCCGGCCGCATGGAGATCCGGCGGAACGTGGCCACTTTTTCCGCCGTGACGCCCAGTTCCACGGCGAGCTCCTGGTCGGTGGGTTCGCGGCCAAGCTCATCCGCCAGCTGAATGGCGATGCGGCGCATTTTGGCGAGTTTGTCGACGAGATGGACGGGAAGGCGGATGGTCTTGGACTGATTGGCGAGAGCGCGGCGGACGGCTTGCTTGATCCACCAGGCGCCGTAGGTGCTGAATTTTGTGCCCCGGTTGGGGTCGAAGCGTTCGACCGCCTTCATCAGGCCGATGTTGCCCTCGCTGATGAGGTCGAGCAGGGGCAGGCCGAGGCCGGAGTAGTCCTGGGCGATTTTCACGACGAGGCGGAGATTGGCCCGGATCATTTGCTCGCGGGCGGCCCGATCGCCCCGGCGGATTCTTTTACCGAGGCGCACCTCATCGGCGCGCGTGAGGAGGGGAATGACCCCGATCTCCCGCAGGTACGTCCCGAGCGCTCCTTCCCGGTCATCCCGCATAAAACCAGAATGAAGGGATAGACGAAAAAGGGGAAGGCGAACCGAACGGCCCGAAAGGCTATTAGGTTTTTCCGCGCACGCGGAAGAAGGGCTGAACTACCCCGGAGGGATTAGTCGTTCAGGGCCGCCTGGGCCGCGGCCAACCGGGCGACCGGGAGCCGGAAGGGCGAGCAGGAGACGTAATTCAGGCCGAGCCGGTGGCAGAATTTTACCGAGTCTGGGTCGCCGCCGTGTTCACCGCAGATGCCGAGCTTGATGTCCTTGCGGACGGAGCGGCCCAGGCGAACGGCCGTCTCCATGAGCTTGCCCACCCCATTTTGGTCGAGGACTGCAAAGGGGTTCTGGCGGACGATCTCCTCCTCCTGATAGCGGGGGAGAAAGGAACCGGCGTCATCCCGGCTCATGCCCAAGGAGGTCTGGGTGAGATCGTTAGTGCCGAAGCTGAAGAACTGGGCGGACTTGGCGATTTCATCGGCTACCACACAGGCGCGTGGCACCTCAATCATCGTGCCCACCAAGTAGGAGATCTTCACGTTGCGCTCCTTCTGGACGGTATTGGCCACGCGGTGGACGACTTCCAGCTGGAGCTCGAGCTCCTTAGGAAATCCGACGAGAGGGATCATGATTTCGGGGCGAACCTTCATGCCGGAGGCTTGGACTTCGGCGGCGGCCTCGAAGACCGCACGGGCCTGCATCTCGGAAATCTCTGGGTAGACAATGCCCAAGCGACAGCCGCGGTGGCCCAGCATGGGGTTAAACTCGTGGAGTTCCTTAACGCGGCGGGCAATCCGGTCAGCGGAGATGCCGAGCTTGTCTGCGAGATCGCGCTGGGCGGACTCCTCGTGCGGCAGGAACTCGTGCAGGGGCGGATCGAGGAAACGGATGGTGGCCGGACGGCCGCCCAGGGCCTTGAAAATGCCCACGAAATCGGAGCGCTGTTCGGGAAGTAGCTTGGCGAGGGCCTGATTCCGCTCGTCCGCGTTCTCGGCGAGGATCATCTGACGAACGTAGTCAATCCGGTGACCTTCGAAGAACATGTGCTCGGTGCGGCAGAGGCCGACGCCCTGGGCACCGAAGGCCACCGAGTGCTCGACCTGATCGGGCTGGTCGGCATTGGCCCGAACATCAAGCTTCCGGCGCTGGTCGGCCCACTGCATGAGCTGGGAAAACATTTTGTAGGTGGGGCTGTCGGAGCCCTTGATGTCCTTGTCAACGAGAACACGGACAATGTCGGACGGAGAGGTTTTCACCTCGCCGGCGAAGATTTCTCCGGTGGTGCCGTCGATCGAGAGGAAATCGCCCTTGCGGTAGTGCTTACCACGAACGGTGAGGGTTGCGGTAGCGTAGTCGATCTGGAGGTCCGCGGCGCCGCAAACACAGACCTTGCCCATCTGCCGGGCGACCAAGGCGGCGTGGGAGGAAACCCCTCCGCGGGCCGTGAGGATGCCCTCCGCGGCAAGCATGCCGCGGATGTCTTCCGGGCTGGTCTCGACGCGGACGAGCAGGACCTTGGCGCCCTTGTGGGCGGCGGCCTCCGCCTCGTTGGCCTGAAAGTAGATCTGGCCGGTGGCGGCGCCGGGGCCGGCGGGGAGGCCGCGGGCGATGACTTCGGCGGTCTTGCGGGCGTTGGAGTCGAAAACCGGGGCCAGGAGCTGGCTGAGGGAGTCGGCCGGGATCCGGCGGACGGCGTCGTCAGGCTTGATGAGTTTTTCCTTCACCATTTCCACGGCGATGCGGACGGCGGCGAGCCCGGTGCGTTTGCCGTTGCGGGTCTGGAGCATGAAGAGACGGCCTTCCTCAACGGTAAACTCAAAGTCCTGCATGTCCTTGAAATGACCCTCCAGGGT
>JBILFP010000052.1:0-10252 GCA_044351535.1 Methylacidiphilales bacterium | reverse complement strand
AGCAGGCCAAGTTATTGAAGGCGGATATTAAGGTGGAGGCCTTGTTCCATTTGGTCTGCCATGACCGGGCCAAGCTGGAGGAGCGGTTGAAGCGCCGGGCCCTGCGGGACAACCGTCTCGATGACGCAAGCGACAAGGTGATTCACGACCGTCTGGAGACGTATCTCAAGGAAACCAAGCCGGTGTTGGATTATTACGGGGACAAGTTGGTGAAGGAAATCGATGCGGAGCAGTTTCCGTATGAAGTGACCCGCGATATCCTGAGCCAAGTGCACACGACCAAGGCCGAGCGGAAAAACCGCAAGTTGGCCGAAGTCGTCGCCTAGGCGCGTGCGGGTCATTTTTGCCGGCACCGGGGCGTTCGGGGTGCCCTGCCTGGAGGCGTTGGTGGCCTCGGACAAGCATTTCGTCCTTTCGGTGCTCACGCAACCGGACCGTCCGGCGGGGCGTTCCCAAAAACCGCTGGCTTCCCCGATCAAGGAGGCGGCGCTGCGTCACCACCTGCAGGTGTACCAACCAGAGGATGTGAATGCGGCGAGCTCGCTCAGCCAAATCCGATACCAAAAGCCGGACCTGATCGTGGTGGTGGCTTATGGCCAGATTCTCAAGAAGCCCCTGTTGGAACTACCCGAGCGGGGGTGCTGGAACGTCCATGCCTCGCTATTGCCGAAGTATCGCGGTGCTTCGCCGATTGCGGCGGCGATCCGGGACCGGCAGAGGACGACCGGGGTGACGATCATGCAGATGAACGAAGGCCTCGATACGGGGGATATGCTGGGGAATGTGGCGACGAGAATCCGACCCGGGGAGACCACGGGGATGCTGCATGACCGTTTGGCGGGGAAAGGGGCGCCGCTCTTGCTGGGCCTCCTGGATCGGGCCGAAAAGGGAAAGGTGAAGCGCGTCCGGCAAAACAGTGCGGAAGCTTCGGTGGCACCGCGGATGACGAAGGAAGATGGAAAAATCAACTGGGACCGGAGCCCCGAGGAAATTGAGGCGCATATCCGGTCGATGCAGCCCTGGCCCGGGGCCTACGCTTGGCTGCCGGACGGAGCGGACCAGAAGATGCTCAAGGTGTTTGTGGTGATTCTGTCTCGGCGCGCGAAGGGGAAGCCGGGTGAGGTTGTGGAGGTGAATTCCCACGGCATCTTGGTGGCGGCGAAAAAGGGCGGAGTTCTATTACGGGAGGTACAGCTGGAGGGAAGGAAGAGGATGACGGCGGCGGAGTTTGCGAGGGGAGCGGGAGTTCAAGCGGGAGTGGTTCTAGCTTAAGGCGGCAACTGTTCGTTTACGTTTACGATTACGTTTAGGTTTACGAAGGGGATGTGTCGGGTGGCGTGTAAGGTAAACCTCCGCTATCTCTGCGTCTCAGCGGTAAAAATCAGGTCGACCGCAGAGGCGCAGAGAACGCTGAGGATTGGCCGCGGTGGAACGCGGCCCTACAGAGCTGACAGCGTCAGTGAGAGTCTTTTTGTTTTCGGATCCACTTTTCCTTCTGAAGGGCAAGGCGGCGGCCCACCCATTCGCCCGGGCCGGGATCGCGGCCGGTGGCGTAGAGCTCGGTGCGACGAAGGATAGAAAGGATGTAGGCCTTAGTGGTGGGGAAGTCCACGGCCGCAAGAAACTCATCAGCCTTCATGGCTGGCGTGTGGGAGGCCCAGCGACGGGCGCGGGTGATGCCAGCGTTGTATTCGGCTAATCCAAAAACCTCGGGGCGATCGGCGCCTTCCTCCGTCCAGCGACGGATGGCGCGGGCGAGATACCAGGTACCGACTTCCAAGTTCGTACGGGGATCAAAAAGGTCGGTCTCGCGAAAGGAGCGGATCCGGTGAACCCGGGCCCAGTCCTGCGCGGCCCCGCCGGTCACCTGCATTAACCCCCGCTCGCCAGCCCCGCCGACGGCCCGAACCTCGAAATCGCTTTCCCTCCAGACCACAGCTTTGACCAGGGGCAAGGGGAGGGAATGCTTCGCGGCAGCCTCGGCGATGAGGGGGCCCACCTCCTGGGCCCGGCGGATCTCACCCAGCCAGGAGACCCCGACGACCACAAACGGGGCCAAAATGATGGCCAAGGCAACAAGGATGCGGGGACGGGCCAGAAGCATTCAGAAAGAATAAGCATGAGGCGGAGGCGGGGAAGCTGGGGAAACTTGCCGGGCGGACAAAAAGAGCGCAGAGGCAAAGGATGGCATCTCCCGAATTTGTGAGGGTGGCACCCGAACTGGGGTTGGACCGGTTGTTTGACTACCGGATTCCCGAGTTCTTGCGGGGTCGCATTCGGCTAGGGCAGCGGTTGAGGGTGCCCTGGGGACGCAGGGAGATCCTGGCTTATGCAGTGGAGTTTCCCACGAGACCGGAGGTCGAAAAGGTGCGAGACGTAACGGAAGTGGCCGGGGAGAGGCCGCTGATTCCGACCGGCCTATGCCAGCTGGCGCGTTGGATGGCCGACTACTATGCGTGTGATTTGGCGGCGGCGCTGCGGACGATCCTGCCGGGACCCGTTCGTTCCCATGAGGGTGGCGGAAAGATGGCCTGGTGGATCGGACCGGTGGCTGGGCAGGAGGATTTGGCGGCAAAGGTTCTCAAAGGAGCCAAGGTGCAGAAGAAGGCTTGGGATTATCTGCGGGGGTGCGGCGGGGGATGGTTGACCTCGCTGGTGCGGGGAAGCGGGGTCGGCACGGCGACCTGGAAAGCGCTGGTGGACCGGGGGCTGGCGGAGAAATCGGAAAGAAGGTTTGTGAAGGACGAGGAGAGTCCGGAAGAAGGCTGGCCGGATGCGGGAAAAAAGCCGGAACTGGCAGAGGAGCAGGTAACGGCGATGAAGATGTGGGAAGACGAAAGGAAAAAGGAAGGCGGGGGGCGGCCTATTCTTTTGGAAGGGGTCACCGGGAGCGGAAAGACAGAGATTTACTTGCGGGCCCTTGAGGCGGTCTTGGCCGAGGGGAAGACTGCCGTAGTTCTGGTGCCGGAAATTTCCCTGACACCCCAGACGGTGGCGCGATTCCGGAGTCGCCTGGCCGGCCAGAGGATCCGGCTCTGCGTGTTGCATAGTGCCCAGACCACGGCGGAGCGGAGGGAGTCGTGGCACGAGATCCGGGAGGGGCGGGCCCGGGTGGTGATCGGGGCGAGGTCGGCTTTATTTGCACCGCTGGAGAAATTGGGACTCATCGTGGTCGATGAGGAGCATGACGGGGGGTACAAGCAGGGGGAGTCGCCGCGGTATCATGCCCGGGATCTGGCCGTGGTGCGGGGAAAGATCGAGGGGGCTTCGGTGATCTTAGGCAGTGCGACGCCGTCCTTGGAGAGCGCCTACAACGCCGACCGGGAACGGTATCTGCGGGTTAGGCTGACGAAGCGGGTGGACGGGGCAAAGTTGCCCAAAGTCCATATTTTGGACCTCCGAAAAGAGGACAAACCAAAATCCGGCGGGCCTGTGATGCTTTCGGCCGCTCTGCGTAGCGCGTTGGAGGAGCGGCGAAAGAAAGGAGAGCAGAGCCTATTGCTGTTGAACCGGCGCGGTTACGCGCCGAGCGTGCAGTGTCCGCATTGCGGGAAAGTGGAGGAGTGCGAACGGTGCGCGGTACCGATGACCTACCACCGCAGCGCCGCGCGAATGAAATGTCATTTCTGCGATGCGGAGCGACCTGCGCCCGGGGTTTGTGCGGAGTGTCAGTCCCCTCAGCTCAAGTTTACCGGGGCCGGGACTGAGCGGTTGGAGGAGGCGGTGGTGGAGGCGTTGCCCGGAGTTCGGTGGACGAGGATGGATTCCGACAGCATGAAAGTGCGCGGGGCCCACGGAAAAGCGTTGGCGGCCTTTCGGGAGGGCAGGACGGAAATCCTGCTGGGCACCCAGATGATCGCCAAAGGGCTGCATTTTCCCAAGGTGACCTGCGTGGGGGTGGTGGGGGTGGACTCGGCCCTAAACCTCCCGGACTTCCGGGCTTCCGAGAGGGTGTTCCAGCTTTTGGTTCAGGTGGCGGGCCGGGCAGGGCGGGGGGAGATTCCCGGCGAGGTATACGTTCAGACCTACACCCCGTTTCATCCGGCGATTCAATTTGCCCGGCACCACGACGTGGATGGGTTCCGGGAGCAGGAGTTGGAGTATCGACGGGCGCATGGGTATCCGCCCTTCAAGCGGGCGATCCTGGTTTCTTTTTCAGGGCCGAGCGAGGCACAGGCATCGGCCTCGATTCACCATGTGGCCGGAAGACTTCGGGATTTATGGACGGGCCGAGTGGGCGTCCCGGAACCCTGTGCAGCGCCGATTGCCAGGGTTGAGGGGAAGTTCCGGTTTCAGTTGTTTCTTTTGGTCGACAAGGTGCCGGAACTGATGGGTGATTTGAAACGGGAAGTACTGGGGCTGAAGTGGCCGACCGGGGTGCGAGGAACGATCGACGTCGATGCACAGGATTTGCTGTAAGCTCAAAATCTCAGGTTTTGGTCTTGGGTTGAGTGCTGGGATTAGGATTAAGATGAAGATGAAGGTAGGCGGAAAAGAATGTTTCCGAGGGCCGAGAATGGTAAAACAGAGGCTTGAGTAGGCTGTTTCTCACCACGGCGATTGATTACGCGAACGCGAAGCCTCATCTGGGGCACGCGTACGAGAAGGTTTTGACTGACACCTTGGCGCGATTTGCGCGGAGGACGGGTCAAAAGGTGCGTTTTTTGAGCGGCCTGGATGAGCATGGGCAGAAGGTTCAGCAAAGCGCCGGTAAGGCCGGCAAAAGTCCGCAGGAGTTTGTGGACGGCATCTGCTCCCAGTTTTCCGATTTATGGAAAACCCTGCGGGTGGAGCCGGACGACTTTCTGAGAACAACGCAGGGCCGGCATAAAAAACTAGTGGGGGAAGTATTGGAAATGCTTCATCGGCAGGGGGACATCGTGAAGGGCACTTTCAAGGGCTTTTATAGCGTCCGGGCGGAGCAGTTTCTCACGGAAAAGGAAAGGCAGCCGGACGGTGCGTGGCCGGAGATTTACGGGGAGGTGGTGGAGCTGACCGAGGAGAACTATTTCTTCAAACTATCCAAGCATCAGGATTGGCTCCGGGAGCTAATCCAAAAACAACCGTCCCTGATCTTTCCCGAGTTCCGGGCCAGAGAGCTGCTCGGGGCGCTGGAGAAGCCGTTGCCGGATCTTTGTATTTCGAGGCCGAAAGCCCGGTTGGCCTGGGGAATTCCCCTGCCGTTTGACGAGAATCAGGTGACGTACGTCTGGTTCGACGCCTTGTTGAACTACGTGACGGGGTCGGGCAGCGGGCAGGGAAAGTTGCCTGACTGGGAGCCGGCCGTGCACGTGATCGGCAAGGACATCCTAGTGCCCGCTCACGGGATTTATTGGCCGTGCATGCTGAAGGCGCTCGGTTTGCCGATGTTTGCCAAGCTGTTGGTGCACGGATTCTGGACCCGGAAGAGCGAGAAATTAAGCAAGTCGACCGGCAACGTGGTGGACCCCGGCGAGCTGTCGGCCAAATACGGGGCCGACGCTTTTCGCTACTATGTTCTGCGGGAAATGGCGCTGGGCCACGACGCGGATTTTGACGAAGACTCCCTGGCGGCCAGGAGAAAAGGGGAGCTCGCCCATGAGCTAGGCAATCTCCTGCAACGGACCGGTTCGATGATTGGGCGGTATCGGGATGGAAAGATACCCGCCGTGGCGAAGCCCGATCCAGTTTCGGAGGGTTTTCGCGATACCGTTTTGCATGCCTTGCGGAAGTGGGACGAACTGATGAAGGGATACCAGATCCACCTCGCCTTGGGGGAGCTCTGGAAAGCGGTGCAGGCAGCCAACCAGCTGATCGAGGCCCGGGCACCCTGGAAACTGGCGAAAGATCCGGCCAAGTCCGGGGAGCTGGATGCGACTTTGGCAGATGCGGCCGCCGCCCTGGAGTTGGTATTGCTGGAAGCGGCCTGCGTGATTCCCCAGACCGCGGAGGCAGGATTGACCCAGCTAGGCTATTTCGGTCGACCTGGCCCGCGGCAAAAGAGTTGGCCGGCTTGGCCCACAGAGCAGGCCGGCAGGGCTTTGGGGGCAATCACACCCCTTTTTCCGATCCTCGAGGACGAAAAGACGCCGAAGCCATGACACGCGGGGCGGTTGCGCCCCGGGTGGGTTTTGGGCATTTTGTTATGTTTAAGGAGAACGAGCATGAGCACACAATACGCCCATCCTGAAGCTCTGGTGGAAACCGAGTGGCTGGCCCAAAACCTGAACGATCCAGGCATCCGGATCGTGGAGAGCAACGAGGACGTCCTGCTTTATGATACCGGCCACATCCCGAATGCGGTCCACATTGACTGGCGGCGTGATCTGCAGGATCCGCTGGTCCGGGATTACATCAGTCCCAAGGCTTTTGCCGAGCTTTGCGCCCGTAACGGAATCTCGCCTGACACCACGGTCATCTTTTATGGAGATAAGTCAAACTGGTGGGCTTGCTACGCCTTATGGGCCTTCCGACTGTTTGGGCACGACAAAGTAAAAATCCTGAACGGCGGGCGGGACAAGTGGGTGGCGGAAAAGCGGCCCTTGAGCCGTGACAAGGTGACAGTGAAGCCGGCCAGCTATCCGGTGCCCACCAAGCGGTTGGATGCGGAGGTCCGCGCCTTTTACGAGGATGCGCTCGCCTTCAGTCAGGGCAAGAAGCCGCTGATCGACGTCCGTTCCCCGGGCGAATTCAAAGGAGAGGTCACCCACATGCCGGAGTACCCGCAGGAGGGGGTGTTGCGGGGTGGACACATTCCCGGAGCGAAAAGTGTTCCCTGGAAAACCGCCGTCAAGGAGAACGGCACCTTCAAATCAGCCGAAGAGCTGGCCAAGATTTATCTCGAAGGCTGTCAACTGGCGCCCGACCAGGAAGTGGTGGCTTACTGTCGGATTGGGGAAAGATCCAGCCACACCTGGTTCGTGCTGAGCTACCTGTTGGGGCTGAAGAAGGTGCGCAATTACGACGGATCCTGGACGGAGTGGGGTAACCGGGTGCGGGCTCCGATCGAGCGCTCCGACTAATCCGCGGAGAGCAAGGCCCCGGTCCAGCCGGCCAGGGTGACGCGCAACTCGTCGCCTTGGGCGTTGACCTTCACCTCGGCCAAAGCGCCCGAGGAAACGAAAGTCGGGGTGAACTTTTTGCCCGAACCCCAATCTTTGAGGGATAGGATGTGCGTTTGTGGCTCGGGATTTCGATTGAAGACAACCAATTGGGGTTGGGCACCTTCCCGGGCCCAGGCAAAGGTTCGGGTGTGGTCAGAGGCTCCCAACAGCCGCAGGTTGCCGTCGACCAGTTCCGGGTGCTTCTTGCGCAGGGCGAGGACTTCCTGGTGAAAGGCGTGAAGGCCGGGGTCGAAATTGAGATCGTCATTCCGCTCCGGTTGGCCGGCAGGGCTAATTTTCTGGGGTTCAAACTGCAGATCGGACCAGACCATGGGCATGCGGTCGTCCGGATCGTCGGCGCCCCACATGCCCGCCTCGACGCCGTAATACAGGTAAGGGGCCCCCGGATAAGCGACCTGAAAAAGGGTGAGCATTCGCTGGAGCTTCCGCTCCTCCGGGGTGGGCTTGCGGATCAAGTACGGCTTTTCTGAGCTGCCGGCCCAAAGGTCGCCGTCGTATCCGAAAGCATCTTCCTTGGCAAAGTAAGGCCGGTTCCGGTTGACGATCATGGAAGGGAAGCGATCGGTATCGTGGGAGTCGAAAAGGTTTTGGTGCCGCAAGGCTTCCTCCCAAGTGAACCTCTCCCGACGTCCCTCGATCAGGCGAAGAAAATCGCGGGTCGAGATGGTCTCATGAATCATCCCCCCTTTGATGGGCATGGCGAAGGCGTAGTAGTTCATGACGCCATCGAACTTGGCTTCCCGCATGAAATCCTGTGCCTCCACCCAGATTTCAGGGACGGTGTAGGCATTCGGATTGATCGACTTCACGTAGTCGTTCCACTCCGCCCAGAAGCCGGTGCCGACCTCGTTGGCTACGTCGAGGCGCCATCCGTCCACGCCGTCCGAGGGATCCCCGTCGCCATTAGGATCCATCCAGCGCTTGGTGATGGCAAAGAGGTAGGCCTTCACCTCAGGGTCGAGGTTTTTGCGGCCTTTTTCGTCAGTGACCTCGGAAAATTCCGGCATGGCTTTCACTCCCCACCAGCCATCGTAATCAAATTCGTTTTCCGGAGTGGCGGGGTTGTCGAATTTCTTCACATGAAACCAGTGGGTGTAGGGCGATTTTTCCTGGTTCCTTTTCAAATCTGCAAAAGCAAAGAAATCGGTGGCGCAGTGGTTAAAGACGCCGTCGAGGATCACCCGGATTCCCCGGGCGTGGGCCTGGCGGACGAGCTCCAAGAACATCTTATCGGCGGCGGTCCATTTCCAGGTGGCCGGGTCAGCCGTTTCACCCACGATCATGGCCTTGTCGCCCTCGGGATCGGGCCCGAAGTGGGGGTCGGCATGATGATACGAGCGGGCGTCGTACTTATGAAGGGAAGAGCTTTCAAAGATTGGGTTGAAGTAAATGGCGGTGATGCCCAGATCCTTCAGATAGTCGAGCTTGTCGATGATACCCTGAAAATCACCACCGTAGCGCCGGTGATGCATGCTGCCATACGCATCCGATGCGATGTCCTTTTCCCACTCGTCCATGGCGTACCACTCTCTGGTCCAAGGGGTGATCCGCCATTTGGATTTCACCTGCTCGGGAACGCGGGAGTATTCCGCCGTCGGGTCGTTTTTCGGGTCCCCGTTTCGGAAACGTTCCGGAAAGATTTGGTACCAGACAGCGTGCTTGGGCCAGTCCTTGGCGGGGATATCCCTAGGGGCGAGAGTGGGAGCCGAGGTGGCGGATGGAGGGCCTAATTTGTGGATGGCCATGGGCAGGGATGGTGTCTCCTCGATTTTTGGGGATGTTTTCCAGACCCAAACCAAAGCCAGGGCCAAAGCGGCTGCCGAGAAGCCAAGCCCCAGCCAGATGAATTTATTAATCCGCATCCCTTTAGTTTAGCGGAGGGGGCGGGTGGCGAGCGAAGCCTTACTTCTGCCGAAACAGCGCGCCAGTCAAGCCCGGCAGGGTTATCGAGGCGTTGCCCTTGGCCTGCTTCGTGGTGGCATCTGCGGTCACCCCGGAAGATATAAAAAAGGCATCGAGCGGCGGCGGTTCGCTGCCGTCGGTGGTACCGAACTGAAAGGTGAAGGTTTGGGGTTCGGCGTGACGGTTGAAGACGGCAATGACGGTCTCCGTCCCGGTGCGTGCAAAGCCAAACATTTTGGTGGAATTCTCCGCCCCGATGAGTTGAAGACCCCCGTCCTGCAAGGCAGGGTGTTTTTTGCGGAGAGCCAGAGCTTCCCGGTAGTAGGACTGGAGGGGGCCGTCAAAGTTGATGTCATCATTCCGCTTAGGTTGCCCGGCCGGGCTGATGGTCTGGGGCTCGAATTTCATGCCCTCCCACACCATGGGCTTGCGATTGTCAGGGTCATCAGCGCCCCACATGCCCGATTCCGTTCCATAATAAAGGTAGGGAGCCCCAGGATAAGCGACCTGAAAGAGCACGATCATCCGCTGGAGTTTCCGATCCGACTCGTCGGGCTTGCGGACATAGTAAGGCTTGTCGGTGCTTCCCGCCCAAATCGAGGCGTCATAGGCAAAGGTCTCGCCCCCAGCGTAGTAGGTTCGATCCCGGTTCACAATCATCGACGCAAAGCGGTCGGTGTCGTGGGAGTCGAACAGGTTCATCATCCGGGCAAACTGCTCCTCGGGATACTTGGCCCGGCGATCCTCCATCGTGCGGACAAACTCGCGCACCGGGAGGGTGCCATCAATCAGACCTCCCTTAATGGGAATGGCAAAGGCGTGGTAATTCATGGCGGCATCGAATTTCGTGCGTTCCAGATAACCGGAAGCCTCTCCCCAGATCTCAGCGGTGGTGTAGGCGTGGGGGTTGATGGACTTCACCAGCGCATTCCACTCCTGCCAAAAGCCGTCCCCGACCTTTTCGGCCACATCAAGGCGCCAGCCGTCGATCCCGTCGGAAGGGTCCCCGTCGCCGTTGGGATCCATCCAACGGCGGGTAATGGCAAAAATATATGCTTTAACTTCCGGGTGCAGGTTTTTGCGTCCCTTTTCGTCCGTCACCTCCGCAAACTCCGGCAGACTCTTGATGCCGTCCCAACCGGCCCAGTCGAACTTCTTGCGATCCTGGGAACCTGGATCAGCCCAGGAGAGAATGGTGTACCAGTCCTTATACTTGGATTCCTTCTGCTTTTCCCGGATATCGGCAA
>JBILFP010000189.1:0-2734 GCA_044351535.1 Methylacidiphilales bacterium | reverse complement strand
CCGGCAAACAGCTCATCCCCGCCATCCCCGCCCAGCACGGTTTTGACCTTGGAGGCAGCGAGCCGCGACAAAAACCAGGTGGGGACGAGGGAGGCGTCGCCGAGGGGTTCGTCCAGTCCGGAATAGATTTTAGGAAGGGCGGAGACGACTTCCGAAGGAGAAAGGGTCTGATGATGGTGTTCCGTGCCGACCCGCCGGGCCACCTGTTCGGCAAAAGGGAGCTCGTTGTAGGAGGCTTCGGAAAAACCAATGGAGAAGGAGTGGAGCTTTTTCCCGGCCAAGGGAGCGGCCAGGGCGGCGACGGCGCTGGAGTCGATGCCGCCGCTGAGCAAGATCCCGACCTCGACATCGCTGCGGAGCTGGTAGCGGACGGCCTCCTGGAGGAGTTCGCGGGTTTTCTCCGCCGACTCATCAAAGGTGCCGGCGCCGACAGGATTGTCCTCGATGGGCAGGTCCCAGAAGTAGTCGGTGCGACGTCCGGCCGGGGACCAGGCTACGACCTGTCCCGGCTCCAACTTGCGGACGCCGGCATAGGCCGTGGAGGGGGCAGGAATATAGCCGAAGGCGAGATACTTATTGATCGAGGCGGGATCGAGGCCCGGGCGTAGACCTGGATACTTCAGAAGGGAGCGGAGTTCCGAGGCAAAAATCAACTCGCCGTGGTGGTTAGAGTAGTAAAGAGGCTTGATGCCAAGGGGGTCACGGGCAAGGGTCAGTCGTTTCTCTCGCGCGTCCCAGATGGCAAAGGCGAACATGCCGTTGAGCCGACGAAGGCAATCGGGGCCGTCCTCCGCCCAAGCTTGAAGCAAAACCTCGGTGTCGGACTGGGTGCGGAACACGGCACCCCGGGTCTCCAGGTCACGGCGCAGTTCCACATAGTTGTAGATTTCGCCATTGAACACGATGTGCCAGCGGCCGTCTGCCGAGGACATGGGTTGGGCGCCACCAGCGAGATCAAGGATGCTCAACCGACGGTGGCCGAGCCGGACAGCGGCATCGGCATAGGCGCCTTCGGCGTCGGGACCGCGGTGGGTGAGGGCGCAGGTCATGGCCGCCAGAGCCTGCTCCGGGGAGTCGGGTTGGTGACGAAGCGTGGTGAAACCGGCGATTCCGCACATCATTCAAGATTCGAGGACATGGCATGCGGTTTCAAGCGGCTAGGTGGGGCAGGTGGAAGGTTTAGGTGGAAGGCGACTTGGAAGCATGGGCGCTACAGGCATAGTCGGCGGATGCACGGAGGTATTTCAAAGTTAGATCGTTGGGGGTTGGCGTTGTTCGCGGCGGCGGTGGTGTTTCCCTTTATGGGATCTTTTGGTCTGTTGGAGCCAGACGAGGGGAGATTCGCCCAGATCGGGCGGGAGATGGCGGCCAATGGGAATTTTCTGGTGCCGCATCTCAACGGGATCGAACAGTTTTACAAACCCCCGCTGGTCTACTGGTTGAATGCGGTTTTTTATCAGTTGATGGGCGTATCGGAATGGACGGCGCGGTTGCCGTCGGCCCTGGCTTTTTTCGGGGTCATCTGGCTAACCGGATGGATGGGATGGCAGCTGGCGGGTCGGGCCGTGGGGTGGGGGGCGGCATTGATCCTGGCGTCGATGGTGGAGCCGTACGCCTTGGGTCGTCAGATCACGTTGGACATGACGCTGACCTTTTGGATCACCGCCGCGCTGGCCTGTTTGGTGCAAAAAGCCACCGGAACCGGCAGTCGAAGGGCCGGCTTCCTTTTCTTTTTGTGCATGGGTTTGGGATTTTTGGCCAAGGGACCGATGGCATGGGTGGTTCCGGGGGTGGCCGGATTGGTCTGGACCTGGGCTGCGCGCAGGGAGGGTCAGCGGTTGGGGTTGCCATGGGCCCTGGGTTTGTTGCTGATGGTCGGGGTTTCGCTGAGCTGGTTTGTGGCGGTCAGTGTGAAATTTCCGGAGCTGTGGGGGTATTTCGTGGGGTATGAATTGATGGATCGCTTTACCAGCACCACCCACGGCCGGTCGAAGCCGTGGTGGTTTTTTATCCCGATCCTGCTGGTGGGGACGATTCCCTGGACAGGTTTTCTACCGGGGCTGGCCACGCGGGCCTGGCACAAGTTCCGTCACGCGGAGTTCACCCCGCCGCAATGGGCGCTCGGTGCGGCGATCGTGATTCCGTTTTTGGTGGTGAGTTCGAGCGGTTCCAAGTTACTGACCTATATCCTGCCGATTTTTTCACCCTTGGCGCTGGCCTTGTCGTGGTGGCTGAACCGCTCCGGAGGGGAGGGATGGAAAAAAGCCGGTTGGGGTGTGGCTTTAGCTCTTCTGCTGGCGTGGGGACCGGGGCTGGCCTCGGTTCGTTGGTTTTGGGATGAGGCCAAGGAAGCGGTGCCTTCGTTTCCGTATTTGGCGGCAGCCACGGTCTTGGCGCTGGGCCTTTTGATCCATTGGCGAAACTGGCTTTGCCGGCAAGAGGTGGTTTGGAAAGTGGCATTGGTGGCGGGAGTCGCGTTGGTTCTTTGGCATGGAGCGTGCCTACAAATGAGCCGAATCAATGACCTCCTGGGGCGGCAAGCGAGCGTGCGTCAACTAGCCGAACTAACCCAACAGCATGACCCGGACCGGATTTTTATTTATCGGGCGAGGGCAGCAGGCTTTCTGTTCACGCTGGACCGGCGTTGCTGGATCAATCCGGCGGATGCCGATGTGGTGGTGTTTCCCACCGCCGAAGCCAAGGGGAGGTTTTTTGAAAAACCCAATGAGCTGAC
>JBILFP010000188.1:0-2797 GCA_044351535.1 Methylacidiphilales bacterium | reverse complement strand
GGGTTGATCGCGGGGCCGCGGCCACCGCTGCATCTTTCCGCCGACATCAAGTTCGGCTGGCCGCTGGTCAAGTCGCTCGCGCGGATGAATATCGGGCAGAGCCTGGTGGTGCGCAAAGGAACGGTGATGGCAGTGGAGGGCTTCGACGGAACCGACGCGACCCTGAAGCGGGGCGGGCAGCTTGCCGGGCAGGACGCGACCGCCCTCAAGGTGACATCGCCGACGCAGGACATGCGGTTCGACGTGCCGGTGATCGGGCCGCGGACTATCCAGAGTGCAGCGGAGGGTAAGGTTCGGGCGATTGTGCTGGAAGCGGGTCGCACCCTGGTGCTGGAGGCGGAGGAGGTGCGGAGGTTGGCGGAGCGCAGCAAGGTCACGGTGTGGGGCCATCGCGGAGGGGCTGGAAAATGAGCGTGCCGGTGAAGGTGGGAGTCGTGGGGGTGGGTCATATGGGTAAGGAGCATGCGCGGATTTATGCGGAGTCGACCAAGGCGGAGCTGGTGGGCGTGTTCGACACGGATCCTCACACGGCCAAGAAAATCGCCGACAAGTGCCGGACGCGGGTATTCACGACGCTGCCGGAGATGGTGGAAGCCGTGGAGGCGGTGAGTGTGGTGACGCCCACGGTCAACCACCTGGCCTCGGCGGAGCCGTTTTTGAAAAAAGGCCGGCATGTGCTGGTGGAGAAGCCGATCGCGATGGACACCAAGGAGGCACGGGAGTTGGTGACGCTGGCGGAAAAGAACGGGGCGAAGCTGGCGGTGGGGCATGTGGAGCGGTTCAACCCGGTGCTGGCGGCCTTAGAGGAGCGTTTAGGACGGCCCCGGTTCATTGAAGCGCACCGGTTGTCGCCGTATCCGGGTCGGAGCACGGACATCGGGGTGGTGATGGACCTAATGATCCACGATCTGGAGATCATCCTGCACCTGGTGCGGTCACCGGTGAAGTCGGTGGACGCGGTGGGCGTACCGGTGTTGAGCAAGGGGGAGGATATCGCCAACGCCCGGATCCGGTTTGAAAACGGCTGCGTGGCCAACCTCACCACGAGCCGGATCAGCCCGGAGAAGCTGCGGAAAATTCGGGTTTTCCAGGACGACGCCTATCTATCGCTCGACTACATGAAACAGGAAGGGGAAATCTACCGGCGGGAGGATGGAAAGATCACCAGGGACAAGATTCCGGTGCGCAAGGGGGAGCCGCTCAAAAACCAGCTGGAGGAGTTTTTGGACAACGTGCGGCACGACACCGATCCGCGGGTGGCCGGAACGCACGGGTTTGAGGCGTTGCAATTGGCCTCGCAGATCTGCGAGCAGATGACCCCGATCGGAAAATGAAGTCCGCCCCATTGGATCCACCCTCCCTTTATGTGGTGGCGGGGGAAGTGAGCGGGGACCGACTGGCGGCCGACCTGGTTCGAGCGCTCAAAAAGCGGAATCCCCAGTTGAAGGCTTACGGGGTGGGTGGGGCAATGCTGCGGGCCGCTGGACAAGAGCAGAGCTTCGATTTGGCGCGCCACGCGGTGGTGGGGCTGACCGACGTGCTGAAGAATCTGCCGAAGTTTCTGATTTTTTTCCGGCAGGTCAAAGCAGAGATCGCCAAGCTAAAGCCGGATGTAGTCATCCTGGTGGACTATCCGGGATTTAACCTCCGGTTGGCCAAAGCGCTGCATCGGGAAAATCCCCCGCCGGCGATCGTCTATTATGTGAGTCCGCAGGTGTGGGCGTGGAAGGCGGGTCGGGCCAAAACGATGGAGCGGATTCTGGAAAGACTGCTGGTGATTTTTCCGTTCGAGGTGGAATGGTTTGCCCGGAACGCGCCCAATCTCAAGACCAAGTGGGTGGGGCATCCGCTCGCGGACCGATGGATCGAGCAGGGCAAAGCCCAGGCTCCCGACGGGAGTCCGTGCATCGCCTTGTTACCGGGAAGTCGGCCCAAAGAAATCGCGCGCCATTGGCCGGTATTGCTGGAAACGGCGGCGCGGATCGTGCAGGAGCAGCGAAATGTGCGGTTTGTCTCGTTGGCGACGGGGCCGGAAATGCGGCAGCAGTTGGAGGAGGAGTGGGCCAAGCACCCCATGAGTGGAGTGAGTCTGGATATCGTTTCGGGGCAATCGCTGACGCTTCTCAACCGCTGCACCATGGCGATCGTGGCCTCGGGCACGGCGACGCTGGAGTGCGCGATGGCGGGTTTGCCCATGCTGGTGATCTACAAGACCTCCTGGTTCACCTACTTCCTGGGCCGGTTGTTGGTGAAGCTTCCGTATCTATCGATGGTGAACGTGCTGGCAGGGGAAAAGGTGGTCCCAGAGTTTTTGCAGGGGGCGGCCACGCCGCAGCGCCTGACCACCGCCACCATGCAAATTTTACGGAATCCGCGGGGGACGGAGAAGATGATGCAGAGGATCCGGGATGTGGCCGAAAAACTGGGCGGGCCCGGTGCGGCGGAGCGGGCGGCAGATCAGGTCGAGGAGGCGATCCGGTTGCGCCGAGCTCTTGTGCGGGCAGCAGAGGAAAAGGACGAAGCCCTGGCACCCAACTGAGTTCATTTATTTTTCAAATTTTGACCTCTGACCCCGATGCATAAAAAACACCCCTATAAATAACTTTGCCACAGGGGTTTGCATGACCTCTGACCCCAAAACCGGAAAATTAGGGATTTTGAAGGAAATTAGTGGTCGCGGCGCAGGAGCGCATCGGCGATCGCGAGGAGGGCGTGGGCGCGGGAGCCGAACGGACGAAGGGCTGAGCGGGCGGCGCGGGTGAGGCGGTCGGCCTCGCGGCGGGCGCCGTCGAGTCCA
>JBILFP010000187.1:0-2799 GCA_044351535.1 Methylacidiphilales bacterium | reverse complement strand
TCCACGACTTTGGGATCGATAAGAATGAGGCGGAGATCGTCGGGACCGAACCGGTAAAGCAGGCTGAGCAGGAGCGTGTTGATGCAGACCGATTTTCCCGACCCGGTGGTGCCGGCGATCAGGACGTGGGGAAGATCGGCAAGGTCATCCACGAGGGTGGCGCCGTAAACGTCCTTGCCCAGCGAGACAGGCAGATGGGCACGGGAGTCGGACCATTCGCCGGATTCGAGCAGGTCGCGAAGCAGCACCTTGATTTTGGACGAGTTGGCGACCTCGATGGCGACGGTGTCGCGGCCCGGCACGGGGGCGAGGATGTTGATGCGTTCGGCCTTCATGGTGCGGGCGAGGTCGCGTTCCAGGTTGACGATGCGCTCCACGCGGACGCCGGGGGCGGGGTAGAGCTCGTAGCGGGTGATGGTGGAGCCACGGGTGATGTCGCCGGGGCTGACCTCGATGTCGAAGTGGGCCAGGGCCTCGACGATGCGTTGCTGGTTGGTCTTGAGTTCGTCCTCCGTGTAGGTGGGGCGGGCTTCTTTCTCTGATTTTTGGAGGAGCTCGACGGAAGGAAGTTTATAGGCGGTGTAAGAGGGGCGAACGGCAGCGGGGGTGGGCGGTTTGGGGGCCGTGGGTTTGGTGGTGGTTGAAGCGGGCGGCGTTTCCGTGGCGAGAGAAGCCAGGGGTGAGACGGGCTTGCCGAGATCCTTGATTTTGGTTTCCGATTTTTCCGGTTTCTCGATCTTTTCCGGTTTGGCCGGAGTGGCTTTGGCCTTGGGGGTGGTGGCGCCAGGCAGGGCGGAGGGAAAAGGATTGATGGTGGTATCGACGATTTTGGGCGATGGACGGGAGATGGCGGGCGCGGGTTCGGCGGCTTTCTTGGCGGCTTCCGCCTTTTCCCTGGCCAGGCGACGATGGAGGCGTTTCTGTTCGATCTCCAATTTTTTTTGTTCCAGTTCGATCCGCTGGTCGGGGGCGGCCTTACGGATCCGGTAATCCCAGTACTGGTCCACAATGGCACGGCCGGCCTCGCCGAAGGCGCGGGCGAGTTCGGCCGGGCGGAACTCGAAAAGCAGAACCAGAACCACCAAGTAGGAAAGGCCGAAAACGAGGACCGCGCCCACGGTTCCGAGGATAGGGGCGAGAAACTTGTCGTTGAGGAAGTAGCCGATGTAGCCGCCCGGCATCTTGCCGGCGGGGGACGGAGCCCCGTCGAGCCCCTGAGCGCCAGAGAAGAGGGGATTGGCGAGAGAAGGGCCGAAGACCGGGGCGGCGAGCTGAAGCAGGCAGGCTCCGGTGATCAGCAGGATGCCGAGATAAAGGAATTTTTGGGAGTAGCGAACCTCCTTGGCAAAGAAGAGCAGGAGTCCCCCGGCGATACAGACCACAGGAAACAGGTAAGAGCCCAGCCCGAAAAGCAGGAACAGGATGCCGCCGAGGTACGCCCCGGCGGGCCCGACCAGGTTCGCTTTCGGGTCCTGGGCCGGTTCGGCGTAAAAGGCCAGATCGCGGGGGTCGAAGGAAAACAGGGCCAGAAGCAACAGGATGCCGGTTCCAAGGATGGCGAGGGCAATCACCTCCTGGCCGAGGCTGGGTCCGGTGCGTGCAGGTTTTGGTTTAGCCATGGAAAAGGGTGTGTTTAATGAAGCGAACGGATGGGTTTTTCCAAGGCAAGTTTATGGGTCGGGGGGCTGATCTTGGGGACAATTTGTCTCCCAGGATGCGGCCCGGATCCGCGCGCGCGTTTCATCTCCGGGGTGGAGGCGATGATCCAAAAGGCAAATGAAGGGAGGCACGGGGAGTTAGAGTTGGGGATGTCCAGGCCCTTGGTGGAAAAGATCCGGGCGGAGGGTTGGGAACCGAAGGCGGCATTGGTAGTGGTGGCACGAAAAGACCGAGAACAGTCGGCCACCTACCGATTTAACGATGTGCCGCGATTCGAGGCCAAGGAGTATGCCGAGGTAGAGGTGATGCGGATCACCGGGGAGGGTGAGACGAGGTTTACGGTGCCTTTTTTGTGGGAGGAAGGGAAGTGGAAGGTCGGAGCGGCGTATCGCGATGGAAGAAGTTGGGACGAGGAATTTTGAGGGCTCTGCTTCCGTTTACGTTTAGGTTTACGTTTAGGAAATGTTTTCATGCGAGTGACAGCGCGCTAGATTTTTATCATGGCGATTTGGGAATTTGAGGCGCTGGCCCAAGAACGAATCTGGGGCGGGCGCAACCTGGCGGAGCGTTTTGGGCGGAATCTGCCGGATGGGAAAAAAATCGGGGAGACGTGGGAGCTGGTGGATCGACCGGAGGCACAGTCGCGAGAAAAGGATTCCGGAAAAAAACTGCATGAATTTTGGGCAGGAACGGAACGAAAAAAGCTTTTTGGAACCCAAGCGCCGGAGACGGAGCGCTTTCCGATCCTCATCAAGCTGCTGGACGCGCAGGACAAGCTCTCCCTGCAGGTTCATCCGCCAGCGAACCGGGCCCAGGAGCTGGCCGGCGAGCCAAAGACTGAAATGTGGTTTTTTCTGGAGACCCAACCCGAGGCGGAAATCCTGGCCGGCCTAAGGAAAGGGGTGAGCCAAGCAGAGTTTGAGAAAGCCCTGAACGCCGGAACCGTGGCGGACTGTTTTCATCGACTGAGGACGGAGCCCGGGGCGGCGATGTTCCTGCCCTCGGGTCGGGTGCACGCCATCGGCGCCGGCAACGTGATTTTGGAAATCCAGCAGAATTCCGACACCACGTACCGGGTGTACGACTGGGACCGGAAAGACGATGCCGGCAAGCCCCGCGCGCTTCATGTGAAGGAGGCGC
>JBILFP010000186.1:0-2801 GCA_044351535.1 Methylacidiphilales bacterium | reverse complement strand
GGCGGCTCGAATTTTCCGGAAAGCCAGCGCACGTTGGCTGCCGGCTCGGTGTTGAGGGAAATCTCTTTGACCTTTCCCTCCTTCAAATAGGTCTCGAACTCCGCAAAGCTCAGCTCCCGCATCGAGGCGGCCGTCTGGTTTTGATGAGCATAAAAGGCCAGTAGTAAAAGAGCCGCCATACCGAGAAAGAGAACCACACCCCGCCAATTCGGTCCTTCTCCCTTGCTGGGATCAGTTCGGCGCGTCGGTGGCCGCGGCAGTTTTGGCGGCTTCTTACTTGGGTTGCGGGGATTGGCCATTTCGAAGAATAAAGATATCACCGCGAAATGCCTTTAGCAATCAGACCCATTTTGTTGAGATAGAACAGCTTATTGCCGCTCCGTCGAACCCCTGCTCCCCCGCGCAGTTGCCAAGCGAAGGTAAGCCCACCCGAGATCACTCTCCGGACTCCTTCCACTTCCGCAAAAGTCGGCCCCGGATAACCGCGGTCGGCTAACCAATGCCGGATCGCCCGCCTTTGCCAGGCCACGGGTTTCGATCTCCACAGCCTTGTGTCGGGACGGTTCGGAATCTTCCCGATATCTTTCTGCCAATACTCTGCCTCGCCTGAAAAAATCTCTGCCGTCCGCGCCAACGCCCCGCGCACATCCCGCCCGTAGATTTTGGCAAGGAACGGAAACACCTTTTTGCGGATCCGCACCCGCCAGCTTTTTACATCCTGGTTGGTGGAATCCTCCCGCCAGATCAGGCCCGCCTCCCGCGCCGCCTGCCGAAGCTCCCCCCGGGAAAATCCCAATAGCGGCCGAACCACTTTCCAGGTTCCCCGGTCGGAACTCTCCCCCATCCCGGAGAGTCCCTCCGGCCCCGCCCCACGCAGGAGCTGCATCAAGACCGTCTCTGCCTGGTCATCACCCTGATGGGCCAGCCACAACTCCCGAGCCTTGGCTGCCTTCACCGCCTTCTCAAAAAATTTCCAGCGAGCCTCGCGGGCCTCGCCCTCTCCCGTGCGGCCAGCCTTGGCGGCACGGCCGGGAATCAGTTTCAGTTTCCTGTCTTGGGCCCACTTTCGCACCCAGCGAGCGTCCGCATCCGCGGAACGACCCCGCCAACGGTGGTTGAAATGCAGAACCACCGGCCTGGCTCCCAGACGGTGCAGAGCCTCGGCCAGCACCACGCTGTCCGCCCCACCGGAAAGTCCGACCGCCACGCGGATCCCCGGCGGCAACCGGCGGTGGACCGCCTCCACCACCCGCACCCAGGTGCCCTTGCGGGAGTCGGCCTTCTGCCCCATTCTTTTCCCTTCCATGGGACGCTCCCGTTTCATCCTCTTCATCGGGCTGATTCTGCTCGGGACCAGTCTGGCCGCCAACCTCCTCTTCCTCTCCAAGGAGACCCAAATCATCCCCAAAACCCACTTTGTTCATCCCGCCCCGGTGTTTGAGGAGGAGCTCGTGGAGGGGGACGATTCCCAAAAAAAGCGGATCGCCAAGATCGAGCTCTACGGCCTGATCGCACAGGAGATTCCCGGCGAGATCGGCTCCAGCATGGTGGACGACCTCATTCTCCAGATCCGCCAGGCCGCTTATGACGACTCCGTCGCCGCCCTCGTCATCCACATCGACAGCCCCGGCGGCGAGGTCACCGCCAGCGATACGCTTTACCGCGAACTCGCTCTCACCCGAGAAGAAAAGCCGGTCATCGTCTATATGGACTCCGTTGCCGCCTCGGGCGGCTACTACACCGCCGTGGGCGGATCTCATCTCGTCGCCCACGACCTCTGCGTCACCGGCAGCATTGGCGTGATCCTGCAAACGCTAAACTTCGAGGGACTTTCCAAGATTGTTGGCGTTTCCGCCCTCACTTTCAAAAGTGGCGCCCTCAAGGACTTGCTCAACCCCACCCGCCCCGCCACGGAGCAGGAGAAGAAACTGGTCCAGGACATGATCCAGGAGACCTTCGACCGCTTCAGCTCCATTGTCGCCAAAGAGCGGGGTTTTGACTCCGGCCAACTCCCGGGCGACTTGGCCGACGGTCGGATTGTCTCAGGCCAGAAGGCGCTGGAGTTAAAACTGGTCGACGCCACCGGGTATCTCGATGACGCCTATGCAGATGCGCGCCAGATCGCCAAACTGCCTGAGGACGCCCCCGTCATCCGCTACGTCGCCCCGTTCCACTGGAGCCGGGTCTTTCGCTTCCTCGGCCAAAAGACCGACACTTCCACCAAGGTCCAGATCAGTCTCTTCCCGGAATCGTTCCGCCTCCAAGCCGGCAAACTCTACTACCTCTCCACACATCTTTTCTCCCGGCGTTGACCCTTGCCCGAAGTGGGCTCTTGGGAAATAATTTGTCGTAGCTAGGACGCTTAGCTTAGCGGTAGAGCGCCTGCTTCACACGCAGGAGGTCACTGGTTCGATCCCAGTAGCGTCCAATCACTCTTTTTTACCGGTCAGCCGGTCCGTCACCGCCGCGATCACCAGATCCCCCGTCACATTCACGCTTGTCCGGCACATGTCCAGGAACCGGTCCACTCCCAGGATCAGCGCGATCCCCACGCCTGTTTTTTCCGGGTCCACTCCCAGCGAGGCCAGCACCGCTGCGATCAGCGGCAACGTCCCCCCCGGCACCCCCGCCGTTCCCATGCTGGCAATCAATGCCCAACCCGCCACCACCGCCTGCTGCGAAAGACTCAGATCCACCCCCGCGGCCTGAGCGAGGAAGATCACCGTCACGCCCTCATACAGCGCCGTCCCGTTCTGGTTGGTGCTTGCTCCCGCCGTCAGCACGAACCGGCTTACCTCCGG
>JBILFP010000051.1:0-10628 GCA_044351535.1 Methylacidiphilales bacterium | reverse complement strand
AGCTCCTTCTCTATCTCTACAAGCACCGGCACACGAGCCCCTTTGAGCAGTGCTCCGTCACCTACAACATTAAGATGCCCATTTTCATCATGCGGCAGTTTGTCCGGCACCGGACCTTCCGCCTCAACGAGTGGAGTGGCCGCTACTCCGAACTGGCCGACGAGTTCTACGTCCCCACCAAGTGGCGGGCCGCCGATGCCAAGAACAAGCAAGGCAGCCAGGTTTCCTCCTCCCTCGATCACGCTGCCCTCACGAAAGAGGTAAAGACATTCAACGACAGCGCCTACGCCACCTACCAGAACCTGCTAAAACAGGGCGTCGCCAAGGAATTGGCCCGGATGGTCCTGCCGGTCAGCATCTTTACCGAGGTCTACGTGAACTGCGACCTTCACAACCTGATTCACTTCCTCCAACTGCGGGAGGACGACCATGCCCAACAGGAGATTCGTGAACTCGGCGCCGCCATGCGCGAGGTCGCCGAAAAGCTCTTTCCCTGGACCTTCGAGGCCTATCACAAGTACCGCCTCGCCGTCTCCGAAAAGCCCAAAGACGAATAACTCGGTAGCGGCGCATACCCTGCGTCCCATAAGCTTGTCCGAATAAATTTCCGTAAACGTAATCGTAAACATAAACGATGGCTTCGGTTACTTTCCGGCTGGCGACTGAATGTCTTAAGCGTATGGTTTGTTTATGGCCAAAAATTCCAAAAAGTCCCCCGCTCCCAAACCCGCCGTCCCCCGCCGCAACTGGATTCCCCTACTCATCGCCGGGGCCGCCGGCTTTCTGGGCGCCTTTGTCCTACTGAAGGGCTGCCCGTTCACGATGCTGAGCTGTCCCGCCTACAAGAAAATCTGTCCGGTGACCTCAACCATGGACCGTCTGGAAGGATGTCTGACCAAGGGAAACCTGCCATCGGCCAAAGCCTGCGGTAGCAAGCTGGTGGAGCTCTTTGAGCCTTCCATGCCTGAACTGGCCAAGGCGGCTAAGCCCATCGCCGACGCCAAAAACCTCGCCGATGCCCGTAAGGCTTACGACGCCCTCAAGGCCAAGATCAAGGCTGGCAAGCCGATGCCGTCTTCTGCGAGTCCGTGATCCGCTGGCTTTTTCTAATCCTCGCCTGGACGCCCCTGCTCGCCATGTCGGCTGCTCCTGAGCTGAAACTGGGCGACCGCATCCCCGCCCTCACCCTCCCCGACCAGGACGGCAAGCCCCTCGATCTCGCCGCCTACGGCTCCGAGGGCTACCTCCTCGTTTTTTTCTACCCCAAGGCCAATACGCCTGGTTGCACCGCCCAGGCCTGCAGCCTTCGTGACGCCGAGACCCAACTCAAGGAGCGCGGCGTGAAGATCCTTGGCATCAGCGCCGACAAGCCTGACTCCCAGAAGAAATTCGTGACCGAGCAAAAACTGCCTTATCCGCTGATTGCCGACTCGGAAGGCAAGGCCATTCAGGCCTTCGGAGTGGAGGGAGCCATGTTCGGCTTCGCCCGGCGCTCGGCTTTCCTTTTCCACAATGGAAAACTGGTCTGGCGAGATGCCAAGTCCTCCACCAAGGACCAGGCGGACGTTGTCCTCAAGGCCCTGGATACCCTCTCCCCCGCGAAGAAGTGAAGTCGTTCCGCAAGGAACTGACCTTTCGCACTCCCACCCGCCGGGCCCTCCTCAATATCACCCCACAGGTCGAAGCCGCCCTGGCGGAGTCCGGTATCCGCGAAGGCCTCTGCCTGGTCAATGCCATGCACATTACCGCCTCAGTCTTTATCAACGACGACGAGTCGGGCCTGCATGACGACTTTGAAAAATGGCTGGAAAGGCTGGCCCCGGAAAAACCCCACTCCCAGTACCGGCACAACGGGGCCGAGGACAATGCGGATGCCCACCTCAAGCGCACCCTCATGGGGCGGGAAGTGGTTGTGGCCATCACCGGGGGATGCCTCGATTTCGGGCCCTGGGAACGGATCTTTTACGGGGAATTCGACGGGAAGCGGGCCAAACGCGTTCTTATCAAGATTCTCGGCGAATAACCCGGCCTTTCCCCCTTTTCCGGATTTCCGGGGGATTCTATAAAACCCCATGCCTTCTATTTCCGGAAACCAGCTGCAGGTCTTTTCCGGCAACGCGAACCGCGAACTCGCGGAAAGAATTGCCGCCAAGATCAAGGTTCCGCTCGGCAAGGCCACCGTCACCTCTTTCCCGGACGGCGAAACCTTCGTCAAATTTGACGACAACATCCGCGGGAACGACGTCTTCATCATTCAGCCCACCTGCGCCCCCACCAATCAAAACCTGATGGAACTGCTCATCATGGTGGATGCCGCCCGTCGCGCCTCTGCTTACCGAATCACCGCTGTGCTCCCCTTCTTTGGCTACGCCCGCCAGGACCGCAAGGACCAGCCCCGCGTCCCCATCACCGCCAAACTGGTCGCCAACCTCCTCGTCGCCGCCGGGGTTCACCGTGTTCTCACCGTCGACCTCCACGCGCAGCAGATCCAGGGATTTTTCGACATCCCGGTGGACCATCTTTTCACGGCTCCGGTCTTCTACAAATACCTTGTGGATAAAAAAATCCCCAACCTCGTGGCGGTCACCCCTGATATCGGCGGCATGAAGATGGCCGCGGCCTACGGCCAGATGATGGACTGCGGCCTGGCCATCGTGAGCAAGAAGCGCCTCAACGCCACCGACACCGAAGCCACCCACGTCATCGGCGATGTGAAGGGAAAAAACGTCCTCCTCGTGGATGACATCACTGAGACCGCTGGGACGATCGCTTCCGCGGTGGAGATTCTCCGCAAACATGGGGCCCAAGACTTTTATGTCGGCGTTCCCCACGCCGTCCTCAGCCCCATCGCCATCGAACGCCTAAAGAAGGCTAGCATCAAGGAACTCATCACCACCAACACCACCCCGCAAACCGAAATTCCCGGGGTCCCCACTAAGGTTCTCTGCGTCGCTCCCCTGCTTGCTGACGCCATCGTCCGCATCCATGCCGGCGAGTCCGTCTCCTCCCTCTTCGAGATCCGCGCAGGCGTGAAGACCTAACGCGCACGCTTCTTTCCACCTCCCACTCTCCACCTCCCACTTTCCACTTCCCGCCCGAGGTGGCCCCGCATTTCGAGGGTTGTTTATTTTCGCATGAATTGCTCCGGCAGCCATGTCGCGATCTGCGGGAACGCCATGATGATCATGATGGTCAGGATCATGATCAGGGCAAAGGGCACGATGGACCGGTAGATATCACCCAGGGTGAACTCCTTGGGGGCCATCGCCCGCATCAGGAACAGATTGTAACCGAAAGGCGGGGTGATGTAGGCGATCTGGCAGGTGATCGTGTAGAGCACGCCGAACCAGACCAGGTCAAAGCCCAACTCCCCCACCAGCGGAATGTAAAGCGGGGCCACGATCACCAACATGGCGGTGTCGTCGAGAAACATCCCCAGGATGATGAACGAAATCATCATCAACCAGATCACCTGCCAGGGGGTCAGACCCCAGTCTCCGAGAAAGATGCTCTTGATCGCCTTGACCGCTCCCAACCCGTCGAAAACCACCCCAAAACAAAGCGCCGCCATGATGATCCACATGAACATCGCGCTGATGTTCATGGTTTGGACCAAGGTTCGCTCCATCACCGGCCAGTTCAGCCGCTTTTTCCATGCCGCCAGGCCGATCGCGCTCAGCGCCCCTACCGCCGAACTTTCCACCAGGCTCGTCACCCCCATGAGGAAAAGCCCGATCACCAGGAACATCACCAGCACGGCCGGGATTCCCTTGGCGACGGATTTCATTTTGTGCTGCCAGGTCACGCTGCGCTCCTCTGGCGGGAGGACGGGCCCGAGCTCCGGCTGAATCCAGCACCGGATCACGATGTAGAGAAGGAACAGGGCCGCCATCAGGAGCCCGGGAAAAACCCCGGCCAGCCAGAGGTCCCCCACCGGTTGCCGGGCGATCATTCCGTACAGCACCAACACCACGCTCGGCGGAATCAGGATGCCGAGTGAGCTGCCTGCCTGGATAACGCCGGAGATCATCCGTTTGTCATACTTCCGCTTGAGCATCTCCGGGAGGGCGATGCTGCAGCCGATCGCCATGCCGGCCACGCTCAAGCCGTTCATCGCCGAGATCAGCACCATCAGCAGAATGGTTCCGATGGCAAGACCGCCTCGCAGTCCGCCGGTCAGGTCGTGCACCATCGCGTAGAGGTCGTCGGCAATGCCCGATTCGGAGAGCATATACCCCATGAAGACGAACATCGGCACCGTCAGTAGCGGGTACCAGTTCAGGAGCTTGATGCTGGCGTCGAATCCCAGCTCGTACCCTCCCGTCCCCCAGAGCCAAAGCGCGAAGACGCTGCCGATGAACCCAATCGCCCCGAACACCCGCTGCCCGGTCAGAAGCATGAGCATCATGCCCCCGAACATCAGGAACATGATCATCTCGTAACTCATGGCAGTTCCCGCTTCAGGCAGTGCGCCAGGCTCTTTAGGAAAATCGAGGTCGTCTGCAGGAGCATCAGCAGGATTCCGGTGACCATGATGATCTTGATGGGGGCCAGGGGAGGCCCCCAGGCCGTGAAATTCTTCTGATTGTGCTCCACGGCGTACTGCACGCTCTGAAAACCGCCCACCACCAGGATTCCCAGGTAAAACATCAGGAGCAGGCTGGTGAAGACATCCACCCGCGCCCGCGTCAGGGGGCTCCAGCGCCCGTAGAGGATGTCCACCCGGACGTGCGCGTCGTTCTGCAGGGAGAATCCGCCGCCCAGGATGTAGTAGGCCGCCATCGTGAACTGCGCCATCTCCATGGCCCAATTCGCCGGGGTCTGCAGGATCACGTCGGTGATGATCCCGTAGGTCAGGATTCCAAACAGAAGGGCAAACAGCCAGATCATGGCAAAACGCCCGACCTTGCGGTTGATGGCGTCCACCCAGCGGACATACACCCCCGCAACGGCAAAAAAGCGATCAGCCATGGACGATTAAGGATTTATGCGGGAACACCCGCAAGAGGAATCGACCGGGCCGGCCCCCTCCCCGCGGAAGGGACCGGCCCCAGTCAAAAGAACGAAAAGTTAAGCCTTGGCGTTCTGACGGTACGGATAACCCGCCTTCTCCATCATCGCGTTGTAGTCCTTGAAGATCTGCACGACCTTCTTGGCGCGAGGACTGGTCTTGGCGATCTCATCCCAGAACTTGAGGGCCTCGTCTTTCACCGTCGCCCACTCCTTGTCGGGAATGGAGCAGAGTTTCAGCTTGGTGCCCTGCGTGCGGAGCTTGGCCTCGCCGCCCCAGTACCAGTGGAGGCGGTTGTAGTGCGAACTGTCCATGCAGAGCTTGAACAGGGTCTGCAGTCGGTCAGGCACGGCCTGCCACGCCTTGGTGTTGGCGAAGTAGGAACCGATCCACGCGCCGGACAGGTTGTTCGTCACAAACCAGCTCGTCACGTCGGCCCAGCCCACCGTGTAATCCTCGGTGATGCCGGACCAGGCGATGCCGTCCAGTTCGCCGGTCTTCAGGGCCATCTGCACGTCTTCCCACGGCACGGTCTTCGGCACCACGCCGAATCGCTCGAGGAACTTCCCGGCGGTCGGGAACGTGAAGATTTTGAGGCCCTTCAGCTGCGCCAAGGAGGTGATCTCCTTCTTGGTGGCAAAGTTGCAGGGATCCCAGGCCCCCGCTCCCAGCCAGGTCACATCCTTGACCGCGTCGTAGGACTCCTTCCAGATCTTGTCCAAGCCGAACTGGTAGAAGAGCGTCGGCACATCCAGGCTGTAGGTGGTCGCAAACGGGAAATACCCGCCGAACACCTTCACATCCGCAGGGGACGACATCGAATCGTCATCGCTTTGGACGGCATCGATCGTCCCCTTCTGCATCGCCTTGAACAACTCGCTTGTCGGGACCAACTGGTCGGCGGTGTACAGCTCGATCTCCATCTCGCCGTTGGCGGCCTTGTTGAAGTCGTCGATCGACTTCTTGATGACGTGCTCGGCCAGCGCCGGTCCGGCGTAGGTCTGCAACCGCCATTTGATTTTGCCCTTGGCTTGGGCCTTCACGTACGGGGCACCGGCCAGCGTGGTGGCCAATCCTGCTCCCGCAACTTTCAGGAACTTCCTGCGTTGGATCTTGTTGGTTTCCATTTCGGTTTTCTCCTGGTTACGAAAGCGCCGAACACACCCCTTCCGGGGCCACCGGCGACGGATTGCTTGGGGTTGGGATCAAAAAGGAACCCACCAAGGCTCCTGATCCCGCAGCGTCACAGCGCTTTCGGTTCGTCATCAAGCAATGGGAATGATGATCCCGCCGTCTGGGGGCAAGCAAACCTTTTCGCACTCCCCGCGCAGCCCTTGGGCCCTAGATTTTTTCGAAGTAGCGGACCCGCTCCCAATCCGTCACCGCCGCATTGAACTCCCGAATCTCGTTGCGGGCGGTCCGGGTATAGAAATCTACGATTTCCGGCCCAAAAAACTTTTTCGCCACTGCGCTCCGCGAGAACTGGTCGGCCGCCTGGGCCAGCGTCGTGGCCAGATGGGGCAACTTGGGGTCGGCGTAAGCATTGCCGTCATACATCTTTCCACAATCCAGCCCCTCATTCACCCCGGCCAAGCCCGCCGCCAGCATGGCCGCAAAGGCCAGATAGGGGTTCGCGTCGGCTCCCGGCATCCGGTTCTCCAGGCGGAAACCCTCTCCGTGACCCACCACCCGGAATCCAACGGTCCGGTTGTCAAAAGCCCAAACCATCTTGGTCGGCGCCCAACTCATGGCCTGGAACCGTTTATAGGAATTGATCGTCGGGGCATACAGCAGGGTGAAGTCGGGCGAATACTTCAGCAGTCCGCCCAGGAAAGAGCGGAACAGCTTCGTTCCATCCTCCCGCTTTGGGTCGTGGAAAACATTTTTTCCATTTTTAAAAAGACTGAGATGAATGTGGCAACTGCTCCCCGCGTCGTGCGCATGAGGCTTGGCCATGAAAGTCACGCACTTCCCGTGCTGCTGGGCGATCTCCTTCATCCCGTGTTTGAAGACCACATGCCGGTCCGCCACCGCCATCGGGTCCCCATAGGTGAAGTTCAGCTCATGCTGACCCCGCCCCCACTCCCCCTTGTAATTCTCCACTTCGATACCGGCCAAGGGAAACAGGTTCCGTGCCTTTCGGAAGATCTCCTCGTCTCGCGTGGTCTGCAAAAGGTCGTAGTCCAACCGATGACTGCTGGAAGGCTGGAGATTCCGGTAGCCCGAGCGGTAGGCCTCCTCGTAGCTGCCCTCGAACATGAAAAACTCCAGCTCGCTGGCGATGTAGCAGGTGTAGCCCTCCTTCTTCGTGGTCTCCATCAGCCGGCGCAAAACGGAGCGGGGCGCCTCCACCACAGGATCGTGGTTGGCATGGTGCAGATCCGCCAGCAACAGCACCGAGCCGGGTAGCCATGGTACCAAGCGGACTTCCCCGAGGTCCGGAACGACATGAAAATCGGCAAATCCCTTGTCCCAGTTCGCCAAGGCGAAATCCTCCCAAGGATCCTGATCCAGATTCTGCGTGATCAGATAACTGCAGGCATGGGTGCCGTGCTTCGCCACGCTATCGAGAAAGAAAGCGCCGCTGAACCGCTTGCCGGAAAGGCGGCCGAACACATCGGGAAACGCCACGATGACCGTGTCGATTTCACCCTTCTTAATCTTGGCCTTGAGTTGCTCCAGTTTCATGGCTTTCCAATAAACACATTTTTAGGCTCGGAGAACCCCTCAAGACCAGCCTGACCGAGCTCCCGCCCAAGGCCGCTTTGTTTGACCCCCCCGAACGGCGCTTGGGTGAAGACGCTCGAATGGCTGTTCACGCTCAGGTTTCCCGATTCCATGGCCAGAGCCACCCGCAACGCCCGGTCCAGTCCCAGCGTCCACAGCGAACCGCTCAGACCGTAAATCGAGTCATTCGCCTCTTGGACCGCTTCTTCTTCTGTCCGGAAGGTCCGCAGGCTGGCCACCGGCCCAAAAATCTCCTCCCGCCACCAGGAATCGTCCTTTTCGCATCCCACAATCAGGGTCGGCTCGTAGAAAAACCCTTTCGATCCGATCCGCTTGCCGCCACACAGGATCTTCCGTCCCTTCTTTCTGGCCGCTTCTACATAACTCTCGGTCGTTTCCAGTTGCTTTTGGTGCACCAGTGGACCCAGTTCGGTGTCGTCCTTCTTCGGGTCCCCCACCTTCAGTTTTTGGGTGGTTTCCAGGAATCCCTTCACAAAACGGTCTGCCACGCTCTCCTCCACCAGGACCCGGCTCCGTGCACAGCAGTCCTGCCCTGTGTTGTCGAATACCGCGCCCGGCGAAGCGGCCGCCGCCTTGTCCACGTCCGCATCCGCAAAGACCACGTTGGGCGACTTTCCTCCCAGCTCCAAAGACACCCGCTTGATGTCATTGGCCGCTATTTTCATAATGTGTCGTCCAATTTCGGTGGATCCGGTGAAGGACACCTTCCGCACCCCCGGATGGGTCACCAGGGGATCCCCTAATTCACTTCCTCCTCCCGGCAAAACCTGCAGCACTCCTTCCGGTAAGCCCGCCTCCCGGGCCGCCTCCGCCAGCAACAACGCACTCCACGGCGTAAACTGGGCCGGCTTCAGGATCACACAGTTTCCCGCCGCCAGCGCCGCGGCCGTTTTCCAGCAGGCGATGGGAAACGGGAAGTTCCACGGCACGATTCCCACGACCACGCCGAAGGGCACCCGGATCGCGAAATCAAAACCCTCTTTGGCCACCGGCACCACCTGCCCACCCGCGGATCCCAACAGGCCGGCATAATAACGAAATGTGCCCGCCCCGTTCCCTGCTTCCCCTCGTCCCGACTGAAGGGGCTTCCCCATGTTCCAGCAGTCCGCCCAGGCAATCTTCTCCTTGAGGGCATCAATCTTGGTGGCCATTGCCGCGAGAAACTCCGCTCGCTTGGCCGGAATCGTTTTCTGCCAACTACCGCGAAATGCTTTCTCCGCCGCCTTCACCGCCAGATCCACATCCTCCACCCGAGAGTCAAAGATCTCCGCGCACACTTCCCCGGTGGCTGGATCCGTCAGCTTCCGGACACGCGCCCCGTCCTTTTTCCATTTCCAGGCAACCGCCGGCTCCTTCGGAAAGCTGTCTACCCCAATCACAGGCATCTCCGGTACAACTCCTCAAAATCTTGGGTCGTTACCTTGACGGGGTTGGTCGCGTGGCAGGAATCCTCCGTCGCCGCCGCCGCCAACTTGGCCACATCCTTTTCCGTCACCTTGTGGGCCGCCAACCCTCCCTGAATTCCACACTCCGACAAAAGTTTCCTCACCCGGTCAATGACCGCCCCATCCGCCGTATCCTTCAACCCCAGCGCCTGCCCAAGCCGCGCGTACAACCCGGGCTTCTTCTTGGCGTTGAACTCCATCACCGCGATCAGGCAGAGGGCATTCGTGAGGCCGTGGTGCATCCCAAACATGGCGGACAGCGGATGGGCCATGGAATGCACCGCCCCCAGGTCCTTTTGAAACGCAATGCCCCCCATCGCCGCCGCCACCTGCATTTGTCCCCTCGCTTCCAGATCCTTCCCGTTCTTCACGGCCTTGGGCAGGTTTTCTACGATCATCCGGGCCCCTTCCAGGGCAATCCCGTCGCAAAACGGGTGAAAAACCGGTGAAGCGAACGACTCCACGCAATGGGTAAAGGCATCCATTCCCGTGGCAGCAGTCAGCGCTGGAGGCAGACCCACGGTCAACTCCGGGTCCAGCAGAACCTTGGCCGCCAGCAGTGAGGGATGGAAAAAAACCTGCTTCTTACCGCCCAACCCGATCACCGAACTCCGCCCCACCTCGCTGCCTGTACCCGCCGTGGTGGGAATGGCCACGAACGGCGCCAGCTTGGGCCACTCCTTGACCGTGTAAAAATCCGCGAGCTTCACCTCCGGCTTCGCCACCCTGGCCCGGATGATCTTGGCCACGTCCAACGCACTGCCCCCACCCACCCCCAGCACCCCGTCCGCCCCGCTCTTTCGGTAAGCTTCCGTGCCTGCTTCCACATCCGCCTCAATCGGGTTGCCGTGCACTTCAGAGAAAACCGTGCAGGGACGCCCAGCGGCCTTCTTCACCGCCTCCACAACCGGCGTCGCGAGCAAACCTGGGTCGGTCACCAAAAGCGGATTCCGGATGTCCAGGGCGTCCAACACGCCGGACAGATCTTTCAAGCAGCCCGCGCCGTAACTGACGGAAGTCGGGAAGGAGAAGTTGCCGCTGCTCATGTCGAGCCGATCATCTTAAGAAAATTACGGAAAATGGCGAGTCCGTCGGGACATTCTTTGGCCTGATCCAAAGTCTGATCTAGGTCGAACTTCACCTGCCCCCTCCACTTGTCCCGGCGCTCCTTCCAGACACCCCGCAGCACTTCGCCCGTGAATTCTGGATGAAACTGCACCCCATAGGCCTGCTCCGCCCAACGAGCCGCCTGCACCCGGGTGTGTGGGCTGCTCGCCAGCAGTACCCCCTGCCCCGGCACGGTGAGCACACAGTCCTGATGGCTCTGCATCACATTCATTTGCTCGGACAAACCCTGCAACAGTGGAGAATTCACGCCCTCCGGGGTAACCTTCACTTTGGTTTCCCCCAACTCCCAGCCCTCC
>JBILFP010000050.1:0-10682 GCA_044351535.1 Methylacidiphilales bacterium | reverse complement strand
AGACGGCCTTGGAGCAGGAGGTCGCCAGCCAGGCCCGCGCGATGTTCAGCTATCACCGTCCTGAGGGGGCAGCTCCTCTGCGGGAGGCGATTTGCGAATATTTGGCGGCCCGCGGGGTGAAAGCCTCCCCGGATGAGGTGTTGGTTACGGTGGGCTGCTCGGGTGCGCTGGCTTCGGTGATCGGAACGGTTCTCAAGAAAGGGGATACGGTGGTGTGCGAGGCGCCGGCCTACTACGGGTTGCTGGAGTTGTTGGGGGCGGCGGGGGTGAAGTTCCGTCCCGTACCAACGGCAGTGGGGCAGGAGCCGGATCCGAAGAGGTGGGAAAAAGCGATCCGGGCCACGCCCAAGCCGAAGTTGGTGGTAGTGACCTCCAGCCTCTCCAATCCCAGCGGGGCGACCTTGCCGGAGGCGTGGCGGGCGCAACTAGTGGAGATTTGCCGAAAGGCCAAGGTGCCGATTCTGGAAGACGACATTTACGGGGACCTGTTGGGACAAGGCCGTCCCAAGCCCCTGCGGGCTTTTGATGGCGGTTCCACGGTGCTCTTCGCCACTAGTTTTTCAAAGACGGTGGCGCCAGGGCTGAGGATCGGGTTCAGCCTGCCTGGCCCGTGGATGGAGGCGGCGGCCGATCGGCAGTGCCGGCAGTCGATCCACGGGGCGGTCCCTCCAGAGTACCTGACGGCGGCCTTTCTTCGTTCGGGCCGGCTCCGGGGGCATCTGGAAATGCTGAAGACGGTCTACGAGAAGCGCAGGGAATTGGCTTTGGGAATTTTACGAAAGGGTTTACCGGAGGGGGTCCGGGCCGAGGATCCCAAGGGCGGTTACATGCTTTGGGTGCGTGGGGGGCGAGCCGGGATGATCGAGGAGGTCAGGAAAAAGTGTTTGGAAAAAGGAGTGGCGGTGGTCGGGGGGGGGATCTTTTTCACCGCTCCGCCTAAGGAGGCCTGTTTCCGCCTGAACTGCGCCCGGGCCACGGTGGAGGATCTGGCCCGGGGAATGGAGACGTTTTGCGAGGTATTTACAGAAGCGGCGGGCCGAAGCGGTGGACGAAAAGGCCGGATCTGAGTTTGGGCTCAAACCAAGTGCTCTTGGGCGGCATGATCTGATCGGCATCGGCCACAGCGAAAATTTGGGGAAGGGAAACAGCGGGCAGACTGAAGGCGGCGGCGGCCTCGCCGGAGCGGACTTTTTTTTCCAAGGCCACGGTACCATGAACACCGCCAACAAAATCGAGACGGGCATCGGTGCGCGGATCCTTCACGCCAAGTGCCGGGCCCAGGAGACGGTCTTGCAGGGCAGAGGCGTCGAGCTTGGCGACGGGGTCAGCCTGGGGATCCGCCTGCCAAGCCAACTGGTGCCACCGACCATTCACAAAGAGACCGATCTTTCCGGTTTCGTCGGACGGAGCGGAGGAACTTTCGGTGACGTCAAAAGCCTTCCGGGCCGCGGCCAGCAGGGTTTCGGGATTGAGCGGATCCAGTTTCAGGATCAGCCGATGGTAGGGAAGAACCTTCAGTTCCGAGGCGGGAAAGAAAACCGTCAGGATGCCGGCGGGGCCCGGTTTTTCCGCAGCCAACCGGGAGGCGGCGGCTGCGCGGTGATGGCCGTCCGCGATGTACGCCCGGGAAACCTTGGTAAATAGATTCACCACCCGGTCCGGATCCGAAATCCGCCAGAACGCGTGGCGGACTCCGCGCTCGTCGGTGACCTCGGCGATAGGGGGTCCGGAAGACTCGATCCGGTCCATTTCCGCGGTGAGCTCCGGTAGATCAGGGTAGGCGGCCAGCACCGGGCCGGTGAGGGCGCCGAGGTGCCGGATCAGGGTGACGCGATCATCCTCCTTATCCGGACGGGTGAACTCGTGCTTCCGGAACTGACCGGAGGCGTAGTCGCCAAAATCAGCAAGGGCGGCGAATCCGCGTTGACGATGCTTTCCGTCCACCATCCGAACCAAGTAGATCGAGGTTTTTTTCTCGGGCAGTAAGCGGCGTTGTTCAACCAGGCGGGCGAAATTTTTGCCAGCCTGGCGGTAGACCTCCGGGGCGGTGAAAGGGACAGAATCAGGGAACTCCAGGTCGGCTCGGTCGACCCGCAGGAGGGTATCCGGGTTTTTTTCGGCCAAGGCACGGGATTCCGCCCGCGAGACGATATCGTATGGCACGCAACTGACGCGCGAAGCCATGGCGGGATCCACGATCAGGGATGCAAAGGGATGAATCTTTACCATCGAAGCGGTTAGGGTGGCGCGAGGGGGGGTATTTGTCGACCCGACCATTCCTGTGGTTGTCCGCAGGGGGCATTCTCTTCATGATGCAGTCCCATGCCCCGGGATTTCATCCATCCAGCAGGTAAAGTTTTGGTGCTTTTGACATTGGTGGGGTTTTTTCTTCCCTGGGTCCGCATCTCCCCGGACTCCCTGAAGGGAAACACCATGGAGGTGGTCCGGAACCTGGCCGAGGGAGGACGTAATCTCGGCTCCACCTTTGTTTGGATGCGCGGGGAGGAGTGGAAGGAGATTTGGGCGGATCCCGCGGACGGATTTTCCGGATTTCAGTTGGCCTTTGGCGCGAAATCCGGCACCCCGCGCGCCAAGGCCCAGCAGGAGTTGGCCTCCGTGGCCTTGGATGGGAAAGACAAGCGACCCCTGTTGGGATGGTTGCTGCTGATTCCGATCCTGACCCTCCTGGCTTCCGCAGGGCTTTTTTTGCGACAAGTTCCGGCTGCTTTTTTAATCCTGACGGCGGGAGGCTTAGGTGCCCTCTATGCGATTCTTCGCTGGAGGATTGCGACCGCCTATACGGATCGGCTTCTTGCCCAGCTGGAACTTGGGCCGGGCTGGTGGATGACGGTGTACGGGATGTTGGGCCTAGGGGTCGTCTGCTTGGTGCTGGGGATTAGGAGCTGGGGCAGGAACTAGATTCGTTTACGGAAGTAATGGGCCGCGTGCCCCCGACCGAAGACTTAGGACTTGGGATTTTTGGAGGCGTCGGACTTCTTGTCGGCATCATCGATGGCCGTCTTCATCTCTTTTTCAAAATCCTGTTTAGCCCGGGAAAACTCTCCAAGACTGCGGCCGATGGAGCGGGCAAGTTCTGGAAGTTTTTTGGCTCCGAACAGGAGGATGATGACGAGAACGATCCAAAACCATTCGGAGCCTTGGGGAAGGCCGAAAGCGAAAGGGAGGGGAACGATCACGGTACAATCTTAAGGCCAGGGAGCCCTGAGGCAAGAGTTGTTCGTTTACGTTTACCGTTACGTTTACGAATCATTCAGAGCCCCAAGGCTTTGCGGGCGGCGTCGAGAGTGGGGGGGATGGCGGTAGGTGGCTTGGGAAGGACGCTCAGGGCGGTATCGGGGTCCTTGAGACCGTGGCCAGTGAGAGTCATCGAGACGAGGCTACCCTTGGGAATCCAGCCTGCGGCGAGGGCCTTCTTTAATCCGGCAACCGGAGCGGCACAGGCTGGTTCGACAAAGATGCCCTCGGTTTTGGCGAGCAGCTGGTAAGCCTCGAGAATTTCGGCGTCTGTCACCTTGTCGATCCGCCCATTCGACTCCTTGGCGGCGGCCAACGCGCCAGGACCGCTGGCGGGGTTCCCGATTCGGATGGCGGTGGCCACGGTCTGGGGGTCCTTGATGACGTGGCCATCCACAAGTGGGGCGGCCCCCGCCGCTTGCCAGCCGAACATGCGCGGGCGCGGGCCATTGGGCAGAGCTTCCACAAAGCCTTTCCAGTACGCGGTTATGTTTCCTGCGTTGCCGACGGGTAGGAAATGAAAATCCGGGGTCTTGCCCAAAGTATTTAGGATTTCGAAGGAGGCGGTCTTCTGACCCTCGATCCGGACCGGATTGATGGAGTTTACCACCTCCACACCGGCGAGTCCGGACATTTGGCGGATGAGGTTGAGGGCATCGTCAAAATTTCCCTCAATGGGCAATAGCCTGGAGCCGTGCATGAGGGCTTGGGTCAGCTTACCGAGGGCGATCTTGCCGGCGGGAATGATGACAGCGGAACCGATGCCGGCGCGGGCGGCGTAAGCCGAAGCGGAGGCGGAAGTGTTGCCGGTGCTGGCACAGATCACGAGCTTGGCGCCCTTTGCCACGGCGTGGGTCACAGCCATGGTCATGCCGCGGTCCTTAAAGGAGGCGGTGGGATTGAGCCCCTCGTATTTCAGGCGCAAATCGATGTCGCCCTTGAAGGCGGCCGCAAGTCGGGGAGCGGAAAGAAGAGGGGTGTTGCCCTCCAGCAGGGTGATGATTTTGGCGCCCGCCGGTAGGGGAAGGCGGTCGCGGTACTGCTGGATAATGCCCGGCCAGCTCACGACAGATCCTCAACACGCAGGATCCGGGCCGGAGCACGATTCAGGGGAAGTTTCTGGACGGCGGCCACGGCCTTTTGCAGGGCGGACTCCTTGGCCGGCTCGAGCAGGAAGACGAGAGGGACGGAGTCGGCCCCGTGCCCCTCGGGCTGCAGGACGGAGGAGATGCCGATTTTTTCCGTGCCAAAGATTCCGGCGATCTGGGCCAGGACGCCCGGCTGGTCGCGAACCTCGAAGCGGACATAGAAACGGCCCATGGATTCGCCCGGCTCAATCAAACGGATCTTGTCGCCGCCGGCCGGCAGGACCGGGCCGGGCGACTTGTCGCGGAGATGGCGGGCGGCCTCGCCCAGATCGGCGAGGAGGGCGCTGGAGGTGGCATCGGGTCCGGCGCCCCGGCCCGTGAACTGGACCGGTCCGGAAAGGTTACCGACAAGGCTGACCGCGTTGAAAACGCCGTGGACTGAGGCCATGGGATGGCGGGCGGGGATCAGGGTGGGCGCCACCCGGACCTCAACGCGGTCGGAACCCACGGGCCGAATCACCGCCAGGAGCTTGATAACGTAACCGAGTTGTCGGGCAAAGGAGACGTCCTGTGCCTCCAGCTTCCGGATTCCCTCGACAGGGACCTTGGCGAAAGGTGGGAGAAATCCGTAGCCAAGGAGGCAAAGGATCGCCGCCTTGTGGGCGGCATCGATCCCATCCACATCCAGACGGTCATCCGCCTCGGCGTAGCCAAGTTCCTTGGCCTGACGAAGGGCATCGGCAAAGGAGGAACCCTCCTCCGCCATCCGGCTGAGGATGTAGTTACAGGTACCATTGATGATTCCGTGCATGCCCAACAACTGGTTGGCGACGAGGCCTTCCCGCAGTGCTTTCAGCACAGGAATGCCGCCGGCGACGCTGGCCTCGAAGTACACGGGCACACGGGCTTTTTGGGCGAGGGGGATCAGCTCCGACCCCCGCTCGGCCAGGAGGGCCTTGTTGGCAGTGATGAGGGGCTTGCCGGCGGCAATGGCGGCCTTGGCCACTTCGGCGGATTCCGTGGTGCCTCCGAGAAGCTCGACCACGATCTGGACGGCCGGATTCGAGACAACGGATTTCCAGTCCCCAACGGGGGGGACCGGCAAGCCCGCGCGCTTCTTGGCAGGATCCCGGACGGCGATGGCGCGGAGTTCTAGGCTGACACCGAGGCGCTGTTGGAGCAGACGGTTGGCCTCGGAAAGGTTCCGAACCAACCCGGAACCCACCGTGCCACAACCGACCAGACCAACACCGATCTTGTCCATGGGGTGATTTGAGCGCGTGGAGGGGGGGCTTCGCAAGGCGGGAGCGTTCTGGTCGGCAGGAAGTTGGTAATTTTCAGCAATGGGGCCCCTTGACCCTGATAGGCCCTAGACCGGATGATGGGCTTTATGAAAATCCAGTATCTCGGACATTCCTGTTTCTTGCTGACTACCTCTAAGGCCAAGATCCTGATCGACCCCTTCTTGACCGGAAATCCCAAGGCGGCGACAACGGCGGACAAAGTCCCGGCGGACTTGGTCCTGGTATCGCACGGGCACGGCGACCATTACGGGGACGCGGTGGCCATTGCGAAGCGGACCGGGGCGCCGATCGTGGCCCCCTATGAGCTGGCCCTGCACGCGGGAGGCCAGGGGGCGAAAGTCCATCCGATGGGATGTGGGGGTGGGAAGGATTTTCCCTTTGGGCGGGTGCAGTTGACGATCGCCCACCACAGCTCGTCGGTAGACGAAGGCGGGAAAACGATTTCAGTAGCGGCGCCGGTTGGTTTTCTGATCCGAGCGGAAGGCAAAACCATCTATTTCGCCGGGGACACGGCCCTGACTCTAGAGATGGAGTTGTTGGGTCGGAGAAACAGCATCGACCTCGCGCTACTGCCGATTGGCGACCACTTCACGATGGGGCCGTCCGATGCCGCGGAAGCGGTCAAGATGCTGAAGGCGAAACGAGCCGTGCCGATGCACTACAACACGTTTGAGTTGATCGAGGTCGACCCGGGGATCTTTAAAAAAGAAGCGGAAAAGCACGGGGCCAGAGTGGATGTGATGAAACCCGGGGAAACCCTCGAGCTTTAAACTGGGCCTTTAAATTTTACCCAGCGCCAGCAGGAGGGTGCGGGTACTGATCAGGATTAAGACAACCCCGACGATCCGCATGAGGATTTTGGAGGGAAGAATTTGGCAAAGTTTGGCGGCGAAGGGGGCGGCAATGATCCCGCCGAGAATGAGTCCGGCGATGATTTTGAAATTTTCCAATTTGAGGAAGATAAAAAAGGTGATGGCCTGGCTCAGGGTGACGAAGAATTCCGCCAGATTGACCGATCCGATGACGTAACGGGGTTGGTGGCCCTTGGCCAGGAGGGTGGAAGTGACAATAGGCCCCCAACCGCCTCCGCCCACGGCATCGAGGAAGCCGCCGGCGGCGGCCAGGGGCACGGCCTTGGTGGGTTCGGTGCCGATGACGATAGGCTTATGGTTGGAGCGCCAGAGAATATAGGCGCCCATGAGAATGAGGTAGACGCTGATCCAGGGCTTGAACTTATCCCCGGGGAAGTTGGAAAGAATATAGGCGCCGGTGACGCCTCCGAGGACCCCGGGAATCGCAATTTCCCAAAAAAGGGCGCGGTTCACGTTTTGGTGAAACAGGTGACTGACTCCGCTGATGCCAGTGGTGAAAATTTCCGACACCTTGACGCTATAGCTGACCAAGGCCGGGGCCACCCCGAGGGTGAGGAGGAAGGTGGAGCAGGTAACCCCGTAGGCCATCCCCAGGGCTCCGTCGACCAACTGGCCCACAAGCCCGACCAACACGGCGATCAGCAGAATTGGCATTGAGCGGAAAGGGTAAGGAGAAGGGCGGGCCGGAGGAAAGCTTTTGGGCGGGTGATTGTCCGCGGAGACAACGGGGGTCTAGGGTTGCACCTGTGAAGACACTGGAGGTCCTAAACCCCTATGACGGGAAAAAAATCGGGGAAGCGCCGATCCAGGATCGCGCGGAGGTGCAAAAGCGGTTGGATCAGGCTTCGGCGGTTTTTGCGGATCGCGGGCGCTGGCTGAACGTGCCCCAGCGAATCGAGATCCTGGAAAAATTCCAAAAACTTCTGGAGACCAACCAGGAAAAGATGATCCGGCAATCCCTTGCCGAAGGCGGTAAGCCGCTCATCGATACCAAGGTGGAAATGGCCCGGGCGATCAACGGGGTGAGGGTGGCGATCGAAACGATCCCGCATCTGGCGGGTCGGGAAATCCCGATGCGGTTGAATGCCGCCTCCATGAACCGGCTTGCGCACACCTACCGGGAGCCGGGCGGTCTGGTGACGGCGATCAGCGCCTTTAACCACCCGATGAACCTGATCATCCATCAGGTGATCCCGGCGGTGGCGACGGGCTGTCCGGTGGTGATCAAGCCGGCGACCAAGACTCCGCTTTCCTGCCTGACGATCGTGGACCTGCTCCACCAGGCGGGGCTGCCCAAGGAGTGGTGTCAGGCGGTGGTTTGTACAAACACGGACGCTGAGCTTCTGGTGACCGATCCGCGTTTAAGTTTCTTCAGCTTCATCGGGTCGGGCCGGGTGGGTTGGGCGCTGCGCGCCAAGCTTGCCCCTGGTGCCAACTGTGCACTGGAGCACGGCGGAGTGGCACCGGTAATTCTGGAGGCCGATGCCAACCTGGAGGATGCCCTGCCGTTGCTGGTGAAGGCTGGTTTTTATCACGCGGGTCAGGTTTGTGTCTCCGTGCAGAGGATTTTTGCCCACCGCTCGATTGCGGAAGAGGTAGCGCAAAAAATCGCGGAGAAAGCCGCCAAGCTGGTGGTGGGGGACCCGGCGGATCCCAAGACGGAGATCGGACCTCTGATTTCCCATGCGGAGAATGACCGGGTGGCCGCGTGGGTGGAGGAGGGGCTGAAGAAGGGGGCCAAACTCCTCTGCGGGGGAAAGAAAATCTCGCCAAGCTGTTATGCCCCCACCGTCCTTTGGAATCCTCCGGAGGATGCGAAGGTTTCGTGCGACGAGGTGTTCGGTCCGGTGGTTTGTGTCTATCCGTTCGACAAACCGGAGGAGGCCGTGAAACGAGCCAACGCCCTGCCGGTCTGCTTCCAGTCGGCCGTCTTTACGAGGGATATCGACCGCGCGTTCTACTATGTGCGGAACCTGCAGGCCACGGCGGTAATGGTAAACGACCACACGGCGTTTCGCGTGGACTGGATGCCGTTTGGGGGAAGGATGCAGTCGGGATTGGGGATGGGTGGCATTCCCCGAACCATGGAGGATATGACCACGGAGAAGATGTTCGTGATCCGGACGACCAGCTGATCAACCGGCCTTGTTTTTCACATTCCCCAAACTGCTTTTTGACCTCTGACCCCAAAGCCTAAAAAAGAGGCCGGCAAGCCCTTGTGGCTTAGCCTTTTGCATGACCTCTGACCCCAAAACAGGAAAAACGGGGAAATTTTAAATTGGAAAAGTCTATTTAGCGCGACCGAAGGAGGCGGAGACCTTGAGGGCCACGCCACCGCGGGCGGCGAATTCACCGGTGACCGTGGCATGGCGGGGAGCGATAGCGCGGACCAGATCATCTAAAATCCGGTTGGTGACCGCTTCAGCAAAGGAGCCGACGTTCCGGAAGGAGTGCAGGTAAAGCTTTAGCGACTTGCTTTCCACACAACGGCGGTTGGGAATGTACTGAATGGTAATGGTGGCAAAGTCGGGTTGGCCGGTCACCGGGCAGAGGGAGGTAAACTCCGCGGTAGAGAAGGTGATCTCGTAGGGGCGCCCGGGCTTGGGGTTGGGAAAGGTTTCCAGCCGAGCCTTGGAGGGATGGCTGGGAACGGGAGTTTTTCTGCCCAAGGCATGAAGGCTCATTAACTTTTTATAGCCTTTTGGGCGTGGGAAAAAAGTTTTGGATTCGACCTACGGCGAGAGATGGGCGTAGTGGCGCCCCCGCCAGGGGAGGCGGCGGCGAACGGTCTGAAGCCACGAGTTGGCGGCGATGGCGAGCACCAAGCCTTGGCCCAAGGGATGAAGGAGGGCGCCAAACCAGCTTTGGCGAAAGCGATGGGCGATGGCGAGCCGCAGCGACAGGATGATGGCGATCTCGATCCAAAGAATCGCATCGCGGGGAGAGAAAGGCAGCAGAAGAAAAGGACCCAGAAAAACCACGGCCTGGAAGAGTTGAAAAACAACAAACGCACCCCAACGGCCGTCAAAGGCGGGATAGAGGTTTTTTGTGAATCCCTGCCAAAGATCGCGGAAGTTGTCGTACATCCGGCAACGGACGAGGGCGATGGCATGACCGGGGTTGGTGCCGTCGCGGTTTAGGACCCGAAAGCCCGAGGCGCGCAGCTTGCGGGCTAAGGCAATGTCCTCCACAAGGTGGCCGGAGACCGCCGTATGTCCCCCGATTTTTTTGTAAGCTTCCCGCCGAAAAAGAAGGAACTGTCCATTGGCGGCGCCCAAGGAGGGGGAGCGACCGCCCATCCAGTGAGGAAGGAACAGAAGAATGAATAGGTGGACAAAAGGAATGACCAGCTGCTCGCTCCAACTTTTGGCCTCGAGATAAGGCCAAAGGGAAAGAAGGTCGGCCTTGTTTTGCGCGGCCAGGCATACGGCCTGAGCCAGGGTGATATCGGCAAAGCGGGTGTCGGCATCGACAAAAACCAGATAATCCCCCTTGGCCTCTTGGGCCAACTGGTGGCAAGCCCAAGCCTTTCCCGTCCAACCGGACGGCAGATCCTTGCCCTTCAGCAGGCGGATTCTGGAATCTTCTTTGGCTTGTTGGAGGACCAGTTCGGCCGTGGCATCGGAGGAGTGGTCGTCGAGCACGAGGATCTCGAGGTCGGGATAGTTGCTGGCCGCCAACGTTTCCAAGCAGGGGCGGATTCTTTGCTCCTCATTCCTAGCCGGGACCAGCACGGAGATTTTTGGCAGGGGGGTGATCGGGGTCGGAGTCGGCGGAAAGCGAAAGGTTTTAAGATTCAGAAGGTAGTTAAGGAGGAGGAGGCTTAGTGATCCGAGGACAAGAATGTGGAAGATTTCCATGGCAAGAGAATGAGTGTTTTAGGGGTCGGGGAGGGAACAAGGAAGTTTGAATAGGAATACTTTTTTATTATTTATATGTGTATTAGTAAAAATATAAATACATAACAAACAATTACTTACAAATAGAATTAAACAAACTTCTTGCCAGTTAAGACACTTTTTTCACATACTATAGCCATTAATCTATGAATAAGTTTTGGAAGAATCTGAATGTGCTGGCCTCGGATCACACCCTACCTCCGGCGCTGGTTTCCGTCTTCAAGAATGCCTTGGGGGATGATTCCACCTCCCTCAAGTATCTGA
>JBILFP010000049.1:0-10708 GCA_044351535.1 Methylacidiphilales bacterium | reverse complement strand
TCTATTCCGGACTGGACGAACCCCTCGGCGACGCCTCCCTCGTCCCCACCTGGTTTTTGTCGCGGCTCGCTGCCTCCAAGGTCAAAACCGTGCTGGGCGGGGATGGCGGGGATGAGCTGTTTGCCGGGTACCCGAGTTTCCAAGCCCACCTTCTTTTGGAACGCCTTTCCTTTCTCCCGGTAGCCGTCCGCGACGCGATCAACCACGTCATCCAACGTCTTCCCGTCTCCCACAACTACAAAAGTCTCCCCTTCCTCCTGGCTCAGTTTGTCAAAGGCCTGGGCCTTCCCCCGGAAATTCGTTTCCTCCTTTGGATGGGGGCCTGCGGCAACCCGGAACGTCGGGATCTTCTTTCCGCCGACGCCAGCAACCAACTCCACCGCGCCAATCCTTTTGAGGACGTCACCCGTCTGGCCCAGCGCAGCGGCCTCTCCGGGGGGTTGGAGCGCCTTTTTTACCTCTGCACCAAGCTCTACCTCCAGGAGTGCGTCCTCATGAAGGTCGACCGCGCATCCATGGCCCACTCCCTCGAAGTGCGAGTTCCGTTCCTCGACGTCGATCTCGTCACCCATGCCTTCTCCCTCCGTTCCGACTACAAACTGCGCGGCCGCCAGACCAAGATTATCCTGCGCGAAGCTCTCCGCCGCGACCTTCCCGAATCTATTCTTCAACGCAAAAAGGCCGGCTTCGCCATGCCGGTCGCCGCTTGGCTCCAGCAGGATCTGAAGTCTTGGGCTCTTGATCTGTCCCAATCCTCCCTCGTCGCATCCACCGGCATCCTCGACCCCGCCGCTGTCCGTCGTATGACGGAGGAACACCTGTCCGGCCAATCCGATCACCGCCGCTCCCTCTGGGCCGTCCTTTCCCTCCTCGCCTGGTGGCAATCCGCCCGCCCCTCTTAATCCCAATTTTTTCTAAACCTCTCCCGGTTGGATGACCGTATCCTTGGCCTGTTTCGCCAACCCCGGATAGTCCGCATTCGCATTTAAACCCCGGCTTTCATGCCGCCGCAGGGCTGACTCCACAATCAAGGCCGAGCAGAGCGCCAAGTTTCTTAGCTCCAGCAGATCCGGCGTCACCCGGAAGTCCCAGTAAAACTCCTGCACCTCCTGCAGCAAAAGCCGTAGCCGCGATTTCGCCCGCCGCAGCCGTTTGGTCGTTCGGGCGATACCCACATAATCCCACATCAGCTGCCGGATCTCGCGCCAGTTGTGGGTGATCACCACCAGCTCGTCCGCATCATGGGCTTTGCCTTCCATCCAGGCCGGCAGCTTGGGTCCGTCCTCCGATCCGGCCAGCGCCTCGGGCAACTTCTCCGCCGCCTCATGAGCCATCACCAGCGCCTCGAGGAGCGAGTTGCTGGCCAAGCGGTTGGCCCCATGCAGTCCGGTGTAAGCCACCTCTCCCAAAGCCAGCAGGCCCGGTAGACGTGTCCGTCCATCGAGCTTGGCCTGGACTCCGCCGCACTGGTAGTGCGCGGCCGGAACCACCGGGATCGGTTGCAGGGCGGGGTCGATCCCCAACTTTCTTAAAGTCCCGGTGATTTCCGGAAAACGCTGCCCCAGAAACTCCGAACCGCGCGACCGGATGTCCAGATACACGCAGGCCGACCCACTCTCTTTCATTTCCTCGTCGATGGCCCGGGCCACGATATCGCGCGGGGCCAATGAACCCCGGGGATCGGTTTTTTTTGTAAAATCCTCCCCGTGCGCGTTCACCACCACGGCTCCCTCGCCGCGCAACGCCTCCGAGATCAAAAAGGTCTGTGCCTCCGGATGAAACAGGCAGGTTGGGTGGAACTGCACGAACTCCAGGTTTGCCACCGCCACCCCGGCCCGATACGCCATCGCTACCCCGTCCCCCGTCGCGATCGCTGGGTTGGTCGTGTACAGGTAACACTTTCCGCATCCGCCCGTGGCCAAAACCACCGCCGAGGCCGCCACCGCCTCCACCTGGTTGCGGTTCGCATCCAAAGCGTAAAGCCCCCACACCCGGTTCGGCCCCTTTCGTTTGAGTTTCTTGGTGGTGATCAAGTCGATCGCCACCATGTTTTCCCGCACGGTGATCCGCGGATGGGATCGAACCGCCGCCAGCAAGGCTCTCTCCAACTCCTTCCCGGTGATGTCCCCCGCATGCAAAACCCTTCGCTTCGTGTGCCCCCCTTCTTTGCCCAAGTCGGGCCCTCCGCCACCTTCCTCCCGTTCCGTGAATTTCACCCCTAACTCCACGAGTTCGGCCACTCTCGCTGGCCCCTCCTGCACCACCTGCCGCACCACCGCCTCCCGGCAAAGCCCCGCCCCCGCCTCCAAAGTGTCCCGGACGTGCAGTTCATAGGAATCCTCGGCAGAGGTCACACACGCAATGCCCCCCTGCGCGTAATTGGTGTTCGATTCCACCGCGTTTTTCTTGGTCAAGAGCAGGACCGGGGCGTGCCGGGTTGCCTTCAGGGCAAAACTCAGCCCGGCAATGCCGCTGCCCACCACCACAACGGGAAGCGTCAAATCGCGACTTGGTCTTGTCCGTGCCATGGGTATGATTTTGTTCCGCTGGAGCTGTAGCTCAACTGGTTAGAGCACCGCCCTGTCACGGCGGGGGTTGCGGGTTCGAGCCCCGTCAGCTCCGCGGTTTTTCACGCAAGACCCCCCGCAAAGAACTCGGTGTCACCCGTTCGTCCTGCAGCTCTCCCCCGTAATACAACTGCCAGACATAACCCGCATACTGGTTGCCCGCCGTCACCCGGCACTCGGCCGTGACCGTGCGGATCCCATCGCTCTCCTTGAGGGGCGGGGCCGGTTCCCAACGGGGCATCGCGCTCTCCCCGGACTTTAAAACTCCGTCGCCTCCCCGCTCAAAAAAGGAGACGCGCACCACAATTTTGCCCGCATCCAGCTTGCCCGAGCCACCCACCGCCCGAACTTGCCAGCCCAGTTTCTTTGCGCCGCCGGATGACTCCTCGGTTACCCCGGCCAACGCCAGCTTGCGCGGCTGCTTGGCCAGCGTCTCCTCCCGCAAACGCGCCACCTGCTCCAGCCGGATTCTCTCCTCCACGAGATGGGCCCGGGCCAGGGCCAGCTTGCGGATCGCCCCGCCGGGCTCACTCGCCCGGATCAGCTCGCGCCATCGGGCCAGCGCCCCGCTCGTGTCTTCGCGGGCCTCCGCCAAAAGCGCCGCCGCCACCTGGATCCTTTGGTTCTGCGGCTCCTTTTGCCGGGCTTGGTTCAGGAGTTTTTCCGCCAACTCCAGCTGCCCCTGCGACTGCAACTCCCGCGCCTGCGCCAGCAGATCTTCGCCGCCGGGGGCTGCCGATTGGACCCCCGCCACCGTCAATCGCGACGTGCCTGTCGGCAGGGGCAGGTTATTCAGGGCCTCCCGGGAATCCCGCTGGTGGGCCGCCTCCCGCTGGGCCGCCTGCGGATCCAGGTCCCAGCCGCCGGCCGGATGACTTTCCCTTTGCCGGAGCTGCCAAAGGCCGGCCAGCACCACCACCTGCACCGCCACTAAAACGCCCGCCGCCCACACCCACGAAAATGTTTTCTTTTCCGGCATGGCTTAGGGTTGCGGGGGTGCGTTGGTTTCCGTTCGGGGTTGCACCGCATCCTTCTTGCCCTGCCCAAAGGATCGGAAAATGGATCCCATGAGATCGTCCGTGGCCCGCACCCGCTCCTGCTGCAGGATGCCGTCCGGGGTCTTCGATTTGGCGTAAGGCCGGAGCACAAACACCGACAGGCAGAAAAACACCTGCAACAGCAGAATTCCCGCCACCAGGTAAATGGCCACGCCATAGAGGCGGGGCCGCAGGCGCTCACGCTTGGTTCGGATTTCTTCTCCGCCGGCCATGCAACCAGCCTAACGGAAAGACCGCGCCCGTCACCTTCCGGATGGGGACGCCGCTCCCGGCGCGGAGGACAAACCGGGATCCTTCTTCAACCACTCCACCTGCTGCCGCGTCACCAGCCCGGCAAACTCGCCACCCTCCCGGCGGATCGGCGCGGTTCCATCCGCCAGCGGCCGACCCAACGTGATCTGGGAACGCTTGCCCCCTTCTCCCTCCACCACCAACTCCATCTCCGCCTTGGCGAACTCCTTTTTGCCTGGTGCCCCGGTCCAGCGAATCACTTCCAGATCCAAAATCCGCGTGGCGTAGCCGGCTGCCTCTGGAACATCCTCTTCCGCCCCACCGGCCCGCCAACGGCCATCCTCACCGGCCCGGTACTCCCTCCGCTGCCCACCTGAAGACCAAACCAGCCCGCGGATGGGTCCGAAATCCCTCGGCCATAACCTACGCTCCAGCCAGCCCGTCGCGTTTTCCGGCGTCTCCCGGATCAACGCCACCGTGGTCGCCATGGTTCCGGTAATCGCCGAGTTCTGCACATACACCTCGTCCTTGGTTTCTTCGCCGAAGCTCAGCGTCTCGGTCTTCATCGTGGTGCCGTTGGTGGAGGGAACGGGCCAGGAAAGGGTCGCCGTCACCCTCGGCTTCGCAAACCCCAGCTTGGCCGGATCCTCGGTGGCCAGGAAACGGTTAGCCCGCGAATTCAACACCGCATCCAGCCATCGGTTCACCCGGGCCGGATCCGCCACCCGGTTACTCCCGCCCCAGGAGACCACCCAGCCGTTTCCCTGCTTCTCCAACCGGTACTCCCCACCCCGCCCGCCGAACTCAATCTGGCTGATCAGGCTGGGAGCGCCGAAGGTCGCCAGCCGCCGGTCCCGCACCCTCTCCGGCAGTTTACTTAGCGGATCCAACGCACTTTTCGGCAGGGTGAAGACAAAGGGTCGGTCGGCCATCCGCGCAAAGACCTGGTTGGTGTCCTTGGGATTGACCTGGCCGATCTGGAGGATCCGGTTCGTGACCTGCGTCTTAACCTCGAAAGATTGTGCCGGTGCCGTCAGCCCGTAGAGGGCCAGGTCACCCTCGGAGTCCGCCACAAACTCCGCCGCCCGCAGGGCGGAAATCTCCCCCAGCACGCTGCTCACCGTTGCCGGGTCCGCCGGGGCTTCCACCGGCTTGCGGATGACCCATGCACCCTCCGGTGTTTTCTGGATCTCCACCTCCACCGCACCCTGCCGCATCCACAATTCCGTGACTTCCGGCACCACCAAGGGAAACACCCGTTTTTCCCGCCACGCATTCAAGTCCTTGTCCATTGCCTCCGCCATCTGGTTCTGCAGCACCAGCACCTGCTCTCCCGCCCGCGGCTGCTTTACCCGCGCATAGATTCCCCCGGGGATCGGCGTCTCCCGTCCAATCTCCAACGCAAGCTCCCCTTCCGGCGTCGAAACCTTGAGGGTTCGGCTCGGTTGCCCCAGCCCGAAGGTCTGCAGGTTGGCCTCCGTGGTCGCCTCCTTCGGCAGCGTCTGCATCCGCTCCACAAACTGCACCTCGGAAAGCAGCTGTCCGACCGTCGCCCCGTCTGCCCCGGTCTCCACCGGCTTGGAAAGCTGCCACTCCCCATCCTTGGGTTTTTGGAAGACAAAAGCTCCTTTGGCGGTGGTCAACTCGATCCGGTCCGCGTCCCGCACCGGCAACAAGGTCAGGCGCTTTGACTCTTTCTCGCCCCGTTCCGTCCCCGGTGTCTGTTTTTGCAGGAAGCTGAGCGCCCCCAGCATCAGGAGCAGCAGTCCGGCCGCCACCAGCAACCCGCGCGTGCTCATGCGACCCTTAGTGGCGGCGCCGCCACCAGACAAAAACCCCCGCCGCCGTGGTCAGCAACGGGATGCCGAGAAACACCGCCAGCACAATGGTTCGCTGTTGCCGGTCGTCCAAGGCCACCGCAAAGTCCATGGGCGCCTTCGGGGAAATCCCCAAAGCTTCCTGGCGACCCAGCACCCACTGCATGGCGTTCACCATGAAATCCACTTCTAGCGGGGACAGGTTCTGGTTCGCAAAAGCCGAGGCTGAGCCGATCGCCACCACGCGCAGGGCCGGCGCCTCCTTGCCCTTGTCCCCCGGGGCCGATCCGTCGATCACCGCCGCCACCGTGAAGGGCCCCTTGCGATCTTCTCCCTCCACAAAATCGGTTTTTTTGCCGGCGCCCAACGGCCACGCCTTGGCCCAGTAACGATCCGAGGTCTCCACCAGCATCTCCGCCTTGGCCGTGGCACCCGCCGGCTGTGGCTTCAGGGTCAGCGACCGGGCCGGGCCGAATCGCAGCGAGCCCCCAACGTTCTCGATCCACTGAATCGCCGGATGCAGGGAGAATCGGGTGCCCACCGTTTCGTCATTGATGCCCTGCGCCAGTCCCGCCGTGCTGAGCACCGCCACCTTCCGGAAAATCTTATTGTTGTCGAAAACAATGCCCTGCTCATCCAACAAACTCTCCAGACCCGTCGGGTTTCCGGGATCCAGGGCGATCACCAGCCGCCCGGGCTTCGCCAAGTACGCCTTCAGCGAGGCGACCGCCGCCGGCGGCCAGGGAAACTTCGCGCCCGCCACCAGCACCGCATCGGCATCCGCCGGCACCCCCTCTTCCTCCCCGGGCTTCCAGGAGACCAGCTCAAGGTTCTGGGACCCCAACCGGGCCGCCAACAGCGAATAACCGGCCGGGTCCCGGTCCGCGGAATGCAGGTTGTACTCCCCGTGCCCCTCGGCCACCGCCACCTTGGCCGGCTTGCCTTGCACGAGCGCGCTGATGGCAGAGGAAATCTTCTCCTCCGCGTTGAACGATTTCACCCGCGCGGCCCCGCCCATCATCACCATGCCGGGGTCGATCTCCGCCATCTCCGCTACCTTCAGCACCCGCGACCGGTCCCCGTACTCTAAAATCACCACGTTCTCGTTGCTGGTCAGCTTGAACTTCTCCGCCAATTTCTGCGCTCCCTGGAAATCAAGAAACGGCTGCACCACAGTCACCTTGATCTTTCCGCCCGAGCGATACTTGTACTCTTCCAGAAGCTTGAGCACGTCCTCCTGGATCAGGTTCCCCACCGAGTCACCTTCGGGCGCCAAAAAGGCGGTCATGGTGATCTCGCCCGGCAAGCCCTTCAGTAGGTTCAGCGACTGGCTGGAAAGCTCCTGGAACCGATTCAGCGAGTAATCGGCGCGGTAGTAATGTCTCCACCCGATGTAATTCGCGCCCAGGAAGAGCGCCAGCAGGATGGGCAGGAACAGCCAATGGTTCAGCGTTTGGGCACGGCGTGCCTTGCGCAGTTCGGAAAGGGCGGGAGGAGTTGCCATCGCCTTATCCTTTCAGCCGCCGCCCAGCCATCACCCGCTGGGTGAGAATCAAGAAAAACGCCGTTCCCGTGAGATAAAACACCACCGGACGGGAATCGAACATCCCCGCACTAAAGGAACGCATCTGCTCCAGGGTGAACACATAGGTCAGCGCCTCCCGCCAGCCCGGATCCCGCACCAGGTAGCTGAGGAATCCCGCAAAAAACAACAGGGCGATGATCGTGAAGGAAATCATCGCCGCCACCGCCTGGTTGCGGCTGAGCACGGACCCAAAAATTCCGATCGAGAGGTAAAACATCCCCACCAGGGTCACCATCAGGTAGGAAAGCGCCAACGGGGCCCAGGCCACCGGCACCGTGTTACCCGTGACCGCCTGGAAAATCGCCAACCCCAACAGCGAAGGCACCCAGAGGGTCAGGTAAAACGTCAGGGCTCCGCAGAATTTGGAAAGGATCACATCCGCGTCCCGGACTGGCGCGGTCAAAAGCATCTCGATGGTCCCGGTTTTGTACTCCTCCGAAAACAGCCGCATCGTCAACACCGGCACCAGAATGATCAGCAGGAACCAGAAGTGAAAAATATAGAAATAGATCTGCATCACCGTGAACTCCCGCACCCCCTGCCCCAGATACGCCACGCATTGGCTGAAGCTGAACCCGCTCACCAGTGCCATGCAGGTCAGCAGCACCCAGGCGATCGGTGAGAGCAGGAGCGCCCCCGCCTCCCTTTTCCATAAAACCCAAAATGCGCGCGTCATGCCTTACTCCTGGGTCAGCTCCACGAAAACATCTTCCAGCCGGGCCTTCTCCCGACGGAACTCCCGCAACGGCCAGTTTTCCCGTTTGATCAGTTGGTCCACTTCGCCCCGGATATCCTTCCCGGGCACCGCCACCACCTCGAACGACACCCAATCTCCCGCCCGGTTAAGCTCCGTCACCATGCTCACATCCGGCAGCCCCTTGAGCTTCTCCCGGACCGAGCCCGGCTCCGCCCTCACCTCGATCTGGAGCGCCCCGGCCTGCACCCTTTTTTCCAGGTTCGCCAGCGTGTCTGAGGCTTCGATCCTCCCACGGTTGATGATGATCGCGCGGCTGCAAACCATCTCCACTTCCGAAAGGATGTGGGTGGAAAGCAGGATCGTCCGGTCTTTACCCAACTCCTTGATCAGCTCCCGGAAGGAGCGGATCTGGTGGGGATCCAGTCCAGCCGTCGGCTCATCCAGAATCAGGAGGGACGGATTGTGGATCAAGGCATCCGCCAGCCCCACCCGCTGCCGGTATCCCTTGGAAAGCGTCCCGATAATCTTCCTGCGCACATCAGCCAGCCCGCACTGGTCCAGCACCAGGTCCACCCGCTGGGAAATCTCCCCCCGCGCCACCCGCTTCAACCTTCCCCGGTACTCCAAAAACTCCTCCACCCTCATCTCAGGATAAAGGGGCACGTTCTCCGGCATGTAGCCGATCCGCTGACGGACCAGCAGGCTTTGCTCGGGGAGTTTGGCCCCGGCCACCTCGATCTTTCCATCCGTGGCCGGCAGGTATCCCGTGATCATTCTCATGGTGGTGGATTTGCCCGCGCCGTTGGGACCCAGAAATCCCACCACCTCCCCCTTTTCCACGGAAAAAGAGATGCCCTTCACGGCCTCCCCTCCGGCGTATCGCTTGGACAAATTCTCGACGGTGATCATGGGATAAAAATTAAAAATAGAAAAACTGTTGGGGTGGGTCAAGGGAACCCGGCTCGAAACCGCTCGACAATCCCGCCTCCATCCCCGTTTCTTGTCCTATGCGTATCGTGGCCGTGGTGAACCAGAAAGGCGGGGTCGGCAAGACCACCACCGCCATCCACCTGGCCTCCGGGGCCGCCGAGGCCGGCCGCCGCGTCCTCTTGGTCGACCTCGATCCCCAGGCCAACGCCACCAGCGGCCTTGGCCTGGAGTCCGTCCCCGGCCGCAGCCTCTACCCGGTGCTCCTTGGCCAAGCCCGCGCCGTCGAAATGCTTCAGCCCGCCCGCCAGGCCAACCTGCAGGTGCTGATCTCAGAACTCGACCTCGCGGGTGCCGAAATCGAGCTGGCTAGCCTGGAAAACCCCCTCCTCCGAGTCCGGGAAGCCCTTACCCCACTCAAACAGGATCCGGCCTTCGATCTCGTGGTACTTGACTGCCCACCCAGCGTCGGTCTTCTCATGACCAGCGCCCTGGTCGCCGCCGAAAAAATCCTCGTCCCCGTGCAGTGTGAATACTTCGCTTTGGAAGGCGTCGGCAAAATTCTCAACCTGATCGAAAAAATCCGCGAAGGCGGCCTGAATCCTGATCTCTCCATCCTCGGCATCCTCCTCACCATGTACGATGCCCGTACCCGTCTCAGCCAACAGGTCAGCGATGATCTCCGCCAACACCTCGGCACCCAGGTCTTCCAGACCATCATCCCGCGTTCCGTCCGCCTCGCCGAGGCCCCCAGCCATGGGAAGACGATTTATGAATATGATAGTTCCGGCGCCGCCGCCGCCAGCTATCGGCAGCTGACTACCGAGTTTTTGAGCCGGCTCTGATCCTACGAACCCCCGCGGTTGTTCCTAAAAGCAGTAGGTTGGCCCTCCGTTTTCCAAAGATTCCCGCACACACCACCCCGGGAATCGACTCGAGTCGCTTTTCCATTTTAGCCGGATCAGAGATCCGCAGCCCGCGCACATCCAGAATTTCACCGCCATTGTCGGTCATAAACCCTTTCCTCCAGACCGGCCGGCCGCCGATCTTGCGGACCGCCGCTGCCACCTGTTCCCGCGCTATCGGCACCACCTCCAGTGGAATGGGAAACCGTCCAAGTCGTTTGACCCACTTCGACCCATCGGCGATACAGACAAACTTTCGTGAAGCCGTGGCCACGATCTTTTCCCGGGTCAACGCCCCACCCCCGCCCTTGATCAACCGAAGCCGCGGATCGGCTTCATCGGCCCCGTCCACATAGACCGCCAGCTTCCGGGACGGAATCATCGGAACCACCCGGATCCCCCGGCGCCGCAGGGCCTTGGCCGTGGCCTCGGAACTCGCCACCGCTCCTTTCACCCAGCGTTTGGGCAGGAGTTGGATGAAATAGTTGGTCGTTGTTCCCGTCCCCACCCCCAGCCAGCACCCCTTGGGCACCTCGGCCAAAGCCGCCCGGGCGGCTTCTTTCTTATAGCGATCCTTGGGGCTCATATCTTCTTTTGTAAAGGGGGGTGGGTTGCGTCAATCTATCCTCTTCCCATGGCGGCGACCCACCTCCATCTCGACTGCCCATCCGGCATCAGCGGCGACATGTTCTGCGCCTCTCTGCTTCATCTGGGCGTGCCTCTTGCAGTCTTTCAGGAGGCTGTCGGCTCCCTACACCTGCCCGAAAAGGTCGTGCTGAAGACCGAAAATACTATCCGGGGCGGCCTTGCCGGTCTCCGTTTCCTGGTCGAGGAACCTGGCCACCATCATCACCACGATCATGACCATCACCACGGCCGCAACTGGTCGGAAATCCGCGACCTCCTCAAAAAATCGAAGCT
>JBILFP010000185.1:0-2892 GCA_044351535.1 Methylacidiphilales bacterium | reverse complement strand
GCCAGAAGTTGGCGAGCTGGAGGGCGGTGCAGATATGGTCGGAAAGTTTGGCGAGCTCCTCTTCCCGGTGGCCGTGGAGGAGGAGGACGAGGCGGCCGATCGGGTTGGCGCTGCGCCGGCAGTAATCCAAGACCGAGGCAAAGTCCTCGTAGCGACGTTGGACGATGTCTTGTTCGAAGGCGCTAAGAAGATCAAGAAAGAGGGAGTCGGGTAGATTAAATTCAGCCTTGGTGCGGAGCAGGGGGTTAAAGATCCATTCGTACTGGGAGTCGTAGGGCTTGTCCGCAAGGGCGTTTTGCCAGGCTTGGCGGTAGGCTCGGAAGACAGTGAGCCTCTCTGCCTCGGTGGGGGCGGAGGTGTTGGCGGCACGGAGGCGGGGATCGGCGTAGCCCTCGTCGGCCAGGTCGTCGGCCACCCGGGCGAAGGCGTAGACGGCGTGGACGTGGGGCCGGATTTTCTTGGGTACAAGGCGGCCAACGGGGAAGTTTTCGTAGTGCTCCCGGGCCAGCTTGGTGCAGGCCTCGTAAGGATCGGGGGCTGCCACCTCGGTTTGGGCGGGGAGTGTTTCTACCGTCTGCATGGCGATATTTTGGCAAAAAAGCGTAAAAAGGGCGAGAAAGGATGCAAGGCTCACAGCTTGGTTTTAGAAGGTGGAGGTGGTCGTTTACGTTTACGGTCACGTTTAGGAGAGTTTGAACCGCGGAGTTCTCGTGATCGGGTATTTTCGTAAAGGTAATCGTAGACGTAAACGAAGAGCGCTGAGTCAAAGCTTGTCAGCCCAAAGCATCGTTATACAAATGTGTAATGGAGTCTGGAGAGCGAATCCTTAAGTTTCTACGCAGCTATACAGACAAGCATCGGCGCCCGCCGACCGTCCGGGAGATCCAGCGCGGAATGGGTTTCAAGAGTCCCCGGGCGGTGAGCTACTTCCTCGACAAGCTGGAGAAAGCCCGGCGGATTGTCCGGCGGGGCCAGTCCCGGGGAATCTTTCTGACTGGGGTGGCAGCCACGCGTTCCGAGCCAGAAACGGCCGCGGCTTTCCCGTTTTTTTCGGCGATTCCGGCCGGACGGGCGGATCTGGCCGAGGCTGAACCGGACCGGCAGTTGGCGATGGAGCCCGGGCTTTTCGGGCTGCGGACCCCGGATCGGGCTTTTGTGGTGAAGGTTCGGGGGAGGAGCATGGAGGGGGCGGGGATCCGGGACGGGGACTTAGCGGTGTTGGAGAAGAAAGAGCCCAAGGCGGGCGATGTGGTGGCAGCTCTGGTCGACGGGGAGGTCACCCTGAAAAGGCTGGTGACGGAGCGGAGGGGGTGGTTTTTGAAGTCGGAAAACCCGGATTTTCCCGATTTGACCCCTCGGCGGGACTTGGAGGTGCAGGGGGTGCTGGTGGGGTTGGTTCGGCGTTGGAAAGACTGAACAACTTTTAGGAAAATTCTGGCCGACAAGGGGTTCCCGAGGCCACGATCAAGGATGCGTTATCTCTCGGGGATTCAGCCGACCGGTCGGCTGCATCTGGGCAACTACTTCGGCATGATCCGGCCCGCCGTCGAGCTTCAGGGCAAAGGGGAGGCCTACTACTTTCTGGCCGACTACCACGCCCTGACGGGGGCCGCGGCTCCTGGGCAGCTCCCCGGGTTGGTGCAGGAGACCTTTCTTGACCTTTTGGGATGCGGGGTGGATGTGGATAAGGCGGTGGTGTTCCGCCAGAGTGCGGTGCCGGAGGTCCATGAGCTGGCCTGGTACCTTTCCACGGTGACGCCGATGGGACTACTGGAGCGCTGCCATAGCTACAAGGACAAGGTGGCCAAGGGAATCTCCCCCTCGCACGGGCTGTTTGCCTATCCGGTGCTGATGGCGGCCGACATCCTGCTGTATGACGCGGACCGCGTGCCGGTGGGGCAGGACCAGAAGCAGCATCTGGAGGTGGCGCGGGACATCGCGGGGAAGTTCAACGAAAAGTACGGGCCGGTGTTCAAGCTTCCGGAGTCGATCATCCGGGATGATGCGGGGGTGGTGCCAGGCGTAGACGGGCAGAAGATGAGTAAATCATACAACAACACGCTGGAGATTTTTGCCCCGGAGAAGGAGCTGCGGAAAGCGGTCATGGGCATCAAGACCGACTCAACCCCGGTGGAGGCGCCCAAGGCGGTAGAGGGGGGCACATTATGGGGGTTGGCCCGGTTGATGGGGACGGAAGGGGAGCGGGCGGAGTTCCGGGCGAAGATGGAGAAGGGCGGGACGGGTTACGGGGATCTGAAAAAGATGCTCGCCGACATGGTGCTCAAGGAGTTTGCGGTGCTGCGGAAGCGGCGGGAGGAGTTGGCGGCGGATCCGAAGAAGGTGGCCCGCTGGATGGACGAGGGTGCGGCGAAGGCTCGGAAGACGGCGGAGGGGGTGCTGGCACGGGTGAGAGCAGCCGTGGGGACGAAGCCATGAACCCGATGTTGGAAATTCCGTCGAATGAGAACCTACGGGTGGAGCTGAGCGCCTTCACGGGGCCGCTCGACCTGCTCCTGCACCTGATCAAGGAGCAGGAGATGGATATTTACGACATCCGGCTGGAGAAGCTGACCGAACAGTACCTGGCGCGTCTCGACAAGATGAAGGAGGAGAACCTTGCCATTGCCGGGGAGTTTCTGGTGATGGCAGCGACGCTGCTTTACTTAAAAAGCCGGACGCTATTGCCGGTGCAGGATCGGCCGCCGGAGGAGGTGGAGGAGGAAGATCCCAAGTGGGAACTGATCCGACAGCTGATCGAGTACCGGAAGTTCAAGGAGGCCGCCGGCCAGCTGGGCGACCGGGAGGCGCTGCATTCGAAGATTTTCGGGCGGACCCCGGAGCGAGTGGTGGCTCCCAGCGGCCCGATGGGGCCCGGCAACGTGTCGATGTTCG
>JBILFP010000184.1:0-2897 GCA_044351535.1 Methylacidiphilales bacterium | reverse complement strand
TGCAGTCGGCCTGGATGACGCTGTTTGTGCGGGCGGTTTGCCAGTTTCCCGGAGATCTCGGCGGCCAGTTTTTGCCGTTTCTCATGCTGACGGCAGCAATGACCACGCTTTGCTTGGCCATCTCCAGTTGGGCGTCCACCAGCGAGCAGGCTTCCCTCGGCAGCCTGTATCTGGTCGGATTCCAGTTGCCCCTCTCCGGGGCGATTCTGGCCCTGCCGGATTTTCTAGGCTGGATGGTGCGACCGGTGATCAGCGCCTACTGGGCTTGGTCCGGATATTTGCAGACCCTGAAGGACACCCGTTTTTATGACCTGGTTCGGGCCATCACCGAGACTCCGTTGGCCGGAAGTGAGTTGAGCCTTTGGATGCTGATCCTGCATGGCGCCACCGGAATCATTTTTGCCTACTTTGGCATTCGCAGGGCCGCTTGGCGCTAAAGAAGAGCACTACCACGAGCTGATAAATTATGGTAATTTTTCCCAATGGCTCGGCGAGCGCATAATAAAATATCGTGGTCGCGGCTCTGGCTTGTCGGGATCACCTTGCTTATTGTCGGAACTTCCAGCGCTCTGCTTTTCCAATTTTATGCAACACCTTTTCGAACCACTCCCCTTCTCAATCCCGCGGACTATTTTGAGAATTCCAACAGCCTGCGTGGAAATACCTATCGCTTGGAGGGGGTTATCGCCAATTCACTTGGATACAGCCCTGAAAAAGGGCGTCTCTACAGCCTCCAAGTCACCCACGGCAACTCGAGCTTACCAGTCCCCATCCTCGTGCCGGCGGGGTATCAAATCCTGAACTTGCAAAAAGGGCAAAAATATCAGGTCAAGGTTATGGTCAATGACCAAGGCCTCTTGCAAGTGGAGGAAATTACCAAGGCATGATCCGACTAATTTCCCATTTTCTATTAATCTTTACGGCGGGGTCTCGGATCGGTGCCCAAAGCCCCGATGCCGTTTCTTCGGCGGCGTCTCCCGCTCCAGCGGCAGCGCCTCCTGCGGCTCAAAAAGGTTTCCTCGGGGGCGATGTTCCGGCCTTCGAACCGGGCTCGGAGGTGATGACCTGGGATGGAAAGATCTGGAACATCCAAGACCAGCGGGTGTTTCGGGCCCGTTTCGAGAAATACCTGAATGCCGAGGAAGAAACCGGTGCGGACGCCAAAAAATACCGGGATCAGTTCAAGGAAATGCTGGATCTCCTCTCCCCTGCGAAAATGTCCAAGGAGAATTTCCGCAAGGCCTGGGCAATCCTTCCCGCCGCCTCCAGCTATGAGCCCGATGCGGAGCTCTGCAATTCCCTGGATGATGCCATCTTCGGGGTCCTGCTGGCGCAGCAGGAGGTCACCAAGATTGATGACCAGAACCGTTCCCTAGCCAGGCGCAAGGGCACTCTCGAGTGGAACTCGCGCTTTGCCGCCGACAGCAGCCTTTTGGGCCCGGCTCCGAAAAACCCGGCAGCTGCGGAGCAGTGGAACCGAGAGCAAAATCTCAAGAGGGATATGAAGATGCAGCCCCTTTTGACCGAGTTGGGTGAGGTCAACGCATCGATCGCCGGCAACCGTGTCAAAAAAGAAGCCCTCCGCCTGCAGGCAAAAATCGAATTTCAGGTACTGATCGCCCAGCTTTTTCTGCAAAGACGCTTCGAGCATGTCCTGCTGGCCAACCGTTTCTATCGGGCCCTTTTTGGTGACGGGGACAATCAGCTTCGGGTGGCCGACGACTACGCGGCCAACCAATCGGCTAAAAACAAGGAATCATTCGGTGATTTAGCCAAACTCCCCAAGACCCTTGGCCAGCTCGACGCCCTGGCAAACGAGGCGATCCGGGATGTGCACGAAGGGGTGGAATCGTTTTCTTTCCTTCTGGAGAAAAGCGAGCTGAAGAGCGCCGCAGAGCGTCTGAGTGAGGCCTTTGCTGTTGGAGAATACCTTCCGGAAATCCGGCTCCTTCCCCGGGATCGAAAACGGCAGGTTCTGGAGTTCACCCGCAAATCCAACCAGTTGTTGTCGGCTCTGGAGGTGAAGGATTACGAAAGAGCTGGAACCCTTGTGAAGGAACTGGAAACCATGAGCCGTGACTTTGACAGCGCCAAACCAATGGCCGCCATTGAGACCGCTCGGACCGTTAGCGCCTTACACCTGGCCAAGGCCAGGGCGGCTGCCACCTCGGGCGATCGGGCCACACTGGAAACAGAACTGCGGACCGCCACCGAAATCTGGCCACGCAACCCTGCCCTGGCGGAGGTTTCCGGGGCCATCTTCACCCAGACCGACGTCCAACAGCAGGCCCTCAATGATTTCGAGCGGTTGCTCGCCCAACGGAATTACCGGCAGATTTTCGAGGACAAGGTTCGGTTTATTGCAGCCACGGCCCTCCATCCCGCCAAACAGGAAAAACTCAAACAGGTACTCGATCAGGTTCAATTGGCGGAAGCCGCCCTGATGCGAGCGGCTGAACTGGCCAAACGGGGAGATGCGGCCGGAGCCTGGGAAAGCGTGGAGCGGGGTTTTTCCGGCTACCCCGATGACCCGAAGTTAAACCAGGCAAGGGCAGAGTTTACCACCCAGGCTGCGGAGTTTGTCAGAAGCATCCGGACCGCCCAGGAAATGGAGCGGAAGCAGCAGTTAGGCTCCAGCCTTGCCTGGTATCTGCGAGCCCAGCAGGACTATCCCAACAGTGAAGTGGCCCAGGACGGGATTACCCGCCTCGCCAGCCAGATTTTAGCCCCGTAACCCCATCCACTTGAAAAAACGGGGTGCGGTGCTTAGTTGGAAATATGAATATGTTGGTATGGGTCGGAGTACTGTCTTTGGCTGCCTTCTCCTCGGGCGCAGCGGAAAAAGGCACCGCCAATTTCTACCAAAGCGCACCCCAAGAATACCTAGGCAAGGAAAT
>JBILFP010000183.1:0-2917 GCA_044351535.1 Methylacidiphilales bacterium | reverse complement strand
GCTCGGTTCTTCCAGGGGTGACCGGAGCCCTTGCCAATCCGTCGATCTCGATCAATCCCGGTCTGCGGTTCGATGTCGCGCCGGGCTACAACTTCAACGACTGGCTGGGGGCGGAGTTTTCCGCCGGCATCCTCTACAATGGGCTCGACCACCTCAGCGGCAGCGGGACTATCACCACCCAGGAGGGAACCCAGACCATCAGCGGAGGCGGGGTTTCCCTGACCGGCCGTTACCTGCAGGTCCCGGCGCTGGCGTCGGCGGTCTTCCGCTGGCCGGGGCAGAGCCGGTGGAAACCTTACCTTTCCACCGGCTTCGGGATGGCCTACAGCCAGCTCCAGATCACCCAGGCGGGCTCCCTGGAAACTTCCGATGACACGACGCAGCAATTTTCACCAGCCTTTTCCGTCAGCTCGGGTTTTCTTTGGCAGGTGTCCGACATGGTCGACTTCGATGTCATGTACAAGCTTCTCGGCATCATCAACCCCGACTACTCCTCCTTCCAGCCGGGCGTGATCCTCTCCAACTCCTTCCAGTTCGGCATCAACGTCCGGTTCTGATCCCGGATACCCATTCCCATATTCCACGGCCGGTAGGCCCGGTCGTCCCCGACTTGGTCGGGGCTCGCCCCTACCGGATTTCCATCGTTCAGCGTTCGTAAACGTAATCGTAAACGTAAACGAGGCGCTCTACCTTTTCATTCCTCTTCACCCTAATCTAATAACGTGTCCTCTTCCGCCCTTACCGCCCGCGTGGTCATGCTGAACTCCCGGCTCCGGGGAGGCGGTACGGACACCCAGTGCCTCGCCCTCGCTCAAGGCCTCATCGAGCAAGGCTGGGAAGTGGAAACCGCCGGCCCGGAGGCCGCCCCGCTCTCCTCCCAGGCTCCCTCCCTCCAAACCCTTCCGAAATTTCGACCGCTCCAAATTGTGGCTCTGGCCGGCCTCCTCCGCCGTTCCCGCGCCCGGATCGTCCATGCCCACCATGGGAACGATTACTGGACCGCCCTCCTTGCATCCCGACTGGTCCAACCGCGCCCCCGGGTCATCTTTTCCCGCCACCTCGCCAAAAGCCCCCGCTCGCCCCTGAGCCAAAAATACCTCTTTGCCTCTGCCGATGCCGTGATCGCGGTTTCAGGTTTTGTCGCCCAGGTTTTGACCGGGGGCCACCGGGATCCCGCCTCTCCCGTTTCGGAACGCCACCATCGCCCTTCCTGCCGGATCGACCCGCGCCGGCTCCACGTCATCCACACTGGGATCGATACGAAACTTTTCCGCCCACGGGATCGCGCCTTCACAGATTCCGTGCGGCGGTCCCTGGGCCTCGGTCCCGCCGAAATCGTCTTTGGTGTGGTCGGCGGCTTCGACCTGCCCGTGGGGAAGGGCCAGCGGGTTTTTGTGCGGGCAGCCCGGGACGTGGTCCGCCGCCTGCCCAAATCCAAATTCCTCCTGGCGGGAACCGGAACGCTGGCGGCGACCTTGCAGGAGGACATCCGGCATCACGGCTTGGAGGACCGCATCCTGCTCATCGGCCATCAACCGGACCCCGTCGCCCTGCATCACGCCCTCGACATTCTCGTCCATCCGCAAATCGCCACCGAGGCTTTCCCTTCCGTGGTGCTCGAGGCCCACGCCTGCGGACGCCCGGTGATCGCCTCCCGGCTCGACGGAATCCCCGAGGCCTGGGCCATCGGCGGTCTCGGACACCTGGTGCCCCCGGGCGACTCGGCCGAGTTAGCCGCCACCATGATCGGCCAGGGGGAGCACCCTGCCCCTTCGGAACCGGAACGTGCCGCCGCCCACGCCCGGGTCGAGGCGGAAGCCTCCCTTCCCGTGCAGGCCCGAAAAGTGGCCGACCTCTACCGCCGCCTCATGGCGAAAGGTCCATAGATTGGTCGATCGAAAAAATTCCACTTTCCACCTCCCGCCTACCCCCATCCTCGGCTTGAGCCTTTCCGTTTTTTGCCTCAACCTTTGCGCCCATGCCCATCCACGATTCCATCCTCGGCACGGTCGGAAAAACCCCGTTGGTGAAGCTGCAGCGGGTGACGGCCGGACTTCCAGCCACCATCGCCCTCAAATGCGAATTCTTCAATCCGCTCGGCAGCGTTAAGGACCGGATCGGAGCCGCCATGATTGCGGCCGGGGAGAAGGACGGAAAAATCACCCCCAAGACCACCATTATCGAGCCCACTTCGGGCAACACCGGGATTGCCTTGGCCTTCGTGGCCGCTGCCAAGGGCTACCGCTTGATTCTCACGATGCCGGAAAGCATGAGCCTGGAGCGCCGCACCTTGCTCGCCCTGCTGGGCGCCAAGCTGGAACTGACCCCGGCGACCGAGGGCATGAAGGGAGCCATCGCCCGGGCTGAAGCTCTCGCCAAGGAAATCCCTGACTCGTGGATTCCCCAGCAGTTTAAAAACCCCGCCAATCCGGCGATTCACCGGCAGACCACCGCCGAGGAGATCTGGAACGACACCGACGGCAAGGTGGACATGTTGGTCTCTGCGGTCGGCACCGGGGGCACCATCACCGGGGTGGCCGAGGTCATCAAGTCCCGTAAAAAGTCGTTCCGGGCCGTGGCTGTGGAACCTCAGGATTCGCCCGTCATCTCCCAGACCCGCTCCGGCCAACCGGTCAAACCCGGCCCGCACAAAATTCAGGGGACCGGGGCCGGCTTCGTGCCGGACAACCTCCATCTGGACGTGGTGGATGAAGTTCTGACGGTTTCCAATGACGACGCCTTTGCCATGGCCCGCCGGATCTGCAAGGAGGAGGGCATGCTCGTCGGAATCTCCACCGGAGCCAACGTCCACGCCGCCATCGAGATGGCCAAGCGGCCGGAAAATCAAGGCAAGTTGATCGTGACGATCGGCTGCAGCACCGGCGAACGCTATCTCACCACCGCTCTGGCAGAAGAG
>JBILFP010000048.1:0-10939 GCA_044351535.1 Methylacidiphilales bacterium | reverse complement strand
CCAGCCCGCCCGTCTTGGGTGCGGAGGGAGGGTTCGATGCAGGGAAAGATGGCGATCCCGCCGATCCCACGATTGGCGAGTCGGTTCGCGTGGCGGAGGAGCGAGGTAAGAGAATGACGAAAATGTCCGGGAAGACTGGGGATCGGGGTGGGGGCGCCGGAACCGTCTTTCACAAAGAGGGGGGCAACCAAGTGGGACGGGGAGACGGACGCTTCCGAAAACAGCCGCCGGATTCCGGAGGTACGGCGGAGGCGGCGGCTTCTAATCGGGATGGAAAACTTGGAACTCAAGGAAACTCAATTATATCGCCGCCTGAGATGAAGATGAAGATTAAGATTAAGAGGCCGGGAGCTAGGTAGGGGCAGGCCGTATTGAATCTTGAAAGGCGTGTTTCGCGCACGGCCCGCCGGGACGTCGGGTCATACCAAGGTAATGCCATTCAGCATCCGACAAGCTTCTGGTTCCAGTTTTCCATCTTCCTGTTATTTTCTGCGGATGGAGGCGGTCAGGCTTTTTGACACGGCGACGAGGTCGGTACGGCCTCTGACGGCCTCGGACGGGAAGGATCTCAAGTTTTACGCCTGCGGACCGACGGTCTACGGTCCGGCCCATATCGGAAATTTCCGAAGCTTTGTGGTGCAGGATCTGCTCGTCCGGGTCTGGGAGGCGGCGGGCGGAGAGGTAAAGCACGTACGTAACCTCACCGACGTGGACGATAAGACGATCAAAGGAGCGAGAGAGGCCAAGCAGAAGCTGGGGGATTTTACCCAGAGTTGGACAGACCGGTTTCACAAGGACGGGGAGGCGCTGGGACTGAAGAAGCCGGCCCAGGAACCGCGGGCGACGGAGTTTATCCCGAAACAGATCGCACTGGTGGAGCGATTGGTGAGGTCGGGCCATGCCTACGAGTCGGGCGGTTCGGTCTACTACCGGGTGAAGTCGTTTGCGAATTACGGGAAGTTGTCGCGACTGGATGAGCGGGAGTTGAAGGAGGGGGCCTCCGGCCGGGCGGATGCGGACGAGTATGCGCGGGAGCAGGCGGCGGATTTTGTTCTTTGGAAGGGGCATAAACCTGAGGACGGGGATGTTTTCTGGGAAAGTCCCTGGGGGAAGGGTCGGCCCGGCTGGCATCTGGAGTGCAGCGCAATGGCGATGGAGATTTTGGGGGAGACCATCGATCTGCACGGGGGTGGAGCCGACCTGATTTTCCCCCACCATGAGAACGAGATCGCCCAAAGCGAGGCGGCGAGCGGTAAGCCGTTCGTCCGACACTGGTTTCACGTTTCGCATCTCCTGGTGGAGAACCGGAAGATGAGCAAAAGTCTGGGGAATCTGTACACGCTGGAGGATGTGGCCAAGCGGGGGTATGAACCAGCGGACCTCCGGTTGGTACTGCTCTCCGGCCACTACCGTCAGCCGCTGAACTTTGCATGGGACACGATGCAGGCGGCCAGACATGGGCGGGAGAAGCTGGGCCGGGTGCATGCGGGGTTGGCGGAAATGGCGGCAGGTAAAAAGTCGGCCAAGGCAGGCTGGGGTTCGTTTGCCCCGGCATGGGAGGCGTTGCGGGAAGATCTGGAGACCCCCAAGGCCTTGGGGGCCTTGTACACGGCGGCAGCGGAGGTGGACCGCAAGCGGCGGCAGGGGATGAAGGCGGAGGAGGCGGCAGAAGAGTTGGCGGGGATGGACCGGATCCTGGGGGTGTTGGGCGTGGCTCCTTATTTTGAGAAGGAGGTGGAGATCCCGCCGGAGGTGCAAAAGCTGGCCGAGGCGCGGGAGGCGGCCCGCAAGGCGAAGGAGTGGAAGGAGTCGGACCGACTGCGGGACGAGCTGGCCAAGGCCGGCTGGGAGGTGCGGGACGGAGCCGGGGGGTGGCGGCTGGTGCGGAAGGCGGGAGTTGCCTAGGTTGGCGCGATGGCGATGACCCCGTTGGAAGAGTTAAGGCACTCCGCCGCGCACATGCTGGCGACGGCGGTGCTGCGGTTGTGGCCGGATGCCAAGCTGGATATCGGGCCGCCCACGGACACCGGGTTTTATTATGATTTCGACCTCAAGCACCGTTTTACGGAGGAGGACTTTGCCAAGATTGAAGCTGAGATGGCGAAGGTGGCGAAGGAGGACCAGCCGTTTGTCCGCAAGGAGGTGACGCGGGATGAGGCGAAGAAGTGGTTCGATTCGCGCGGGCAGAATTTCAAGGTGAGCCGGCTGGGCGACATTCCGGAGGGTGAACCGATCACGTTTTACACGAATGGGGATTTCACCGACTTGTGTGCCGGGACCCACGTAAAGAGCACCGCTCAGGTGAAAGCGTTCAAGCTGCTATCCGTGGCAGGGGCATATCACCGGGGCGACGAGAAAAATGCGCAGTTGCAGCGTTTGTACGGGACGGCGTTTGCAAAGAAGGAAGAGCTGGAGGCGTATTTGAAGCAGTTGGAGGAGGCGAAACTGCGCGATCATCGGAAGCTGGGTCGGGAACTGGACCTATTCCTGATCGACGACGAAGTAGGGCCGGGCCTGGTGATGTGGACGCCAAACGGGGCGATCGTCCGGCAAGAAATGCAGAAGTTCCTTTCCGAGGAGCTTTCGAAACGAGGTTACGAGCAGGTGTTCACTCCACACATCGGGCGTTTGGGCTTGTACCGGACCTCAGGCCATTTCCCGTACTACCGGGAGTCGCAGTACCCGCCGCTGGTGGATGGGGAGACCCTGGAAAAGATGGCGGCCGAGAAGTGCACCTGTGCCGAGCTGAGCAACCGGATCGCGAAAGGGGAAATTGAGGGATACCTCCTCAAGCCGATGAACTGTCCGATGCACATCCGGATCTACGCCTCTCGTCCGCGCTCCTATCGGGATTTACCGGTGCGACTGGCAGAGTTTGGCACGGTGTACCGTTGGGAGCAGTCGGGAGAGCTTAATGGGATGACCCGGGTGCGCGGCTTTACCCAGGACGATGCGCATATTTTTTGTACCGAGGAGCAGGTGGCCAAGGAGGTGGAGGGTTGCCTGGAGATGGTTCGCCTCGTGCTCGACACCCTGGGGATCAGTGAATTCAGGGTGCGGGTTGGCTTACGGGATCCGGGCTCTGATAAGTACGTGGGCGCGAAAGAGCTTTGGGACAAGGCGGAGAAGGCGGTGAAAGAAGCGGCAAAGAAGCTGGGAGTGAAAACGAGTGAGGAGCCAGGGGAGGCCGCATTTTACGGCCCGAAGATCGACTTTGTGGTGAAGGATGTGATCGGGCGGGAGTGGCAATTAGGCACCGTACAGGTGGACTATAACCTGCCGGAGAGGTTTGGGCTGACCTACACCGGGTCCGACAACGCGAAACACCGGCCCGTGATGATTCATCGGGCTCCATTTGGATCGCTGGAGAGGTTTACCGGAGTGCTGATTGAACATTTTCGAGGGGCCTTCCCGGTCTGGCTGGCGCCGGAGCAGGCGCGTTTTCTTCCGGTGAACGACCAGATGGTGGCTTATGCGGAAAAGCTGGCGGCGGAGTTTAAGTCGGCCGGCCTGAGGGTTTCGGTGGACGCCAAAGGTGATAAGCTGGGCGCACAAATCCGGCGGGGGCAGTTGGAAAAGGTCCCATTCCTGTTGGTTTGCGGGAATCGTGAAGCCGAGGCAGGTCAGGTGGCGGTGCGAAGTCGGGAAAAAGGGGATGAGGGCGCGCAGGCGGCGTCGGCGGTCATGGCGAGGATCGTTGAACTAGCTAAAACGAGGAAGTAGGTGCCTTGAACGCGGGCGGTTAGGGACAACCGCCCCTACCAGGTTTCAGCTTCCCGCTAGGTAGGGTCCGTTGTCCCCAACGGACCGCATTGAGGACTCATCACGGGCGGTTAAGGATAACCGCCCCTACCAAGTCTAAAGTTCCAGCTAGGTAGGGGCCGTTGTCCCCAACGGACCGCATTGAGGACTCATCACGGGCGGTTAGGGATAACCGCCCCTACCAAGTTTAAAGTTCCAGCTAGGTAGGGGCCGTTGTCCCCAACGGACCGCATTGAGGACTCATCACGGGCGGTTAAGGATAACCGCCCCTACCAAGTCTAAAGTTCCAGCTAGGTAGGGGCCATTGTCCCAATGGCCCGAAAACTCACCGCATCCTTTTTGAATTTTGCGGGTCTAATCCTTTATGAGGAATATTTTACCAGTCAGAACCGTCTTAGATCATTCGCCCCCGTATTGGGATCAATATCCGGAATGGTTTGTGACCATTTGTACTGATACGCCAAAAGTTAATTCACTGTGCACCCATGGCGTGGCGGAACCGCTTCTGGGGGGTATTGGTGAATACCATCAGAATTTTAAATGGTTTGCGGATATCGCGGTTCTCATGCCGGATCATATCCATCTGATTATCAGTATTTCCCGGATGACTACTTTATCGGAAGTAATTAGGGGTTTTAAGAGATGGGCGACTAGAGAGCTGAAGATTTCATGGCAAAAGGGCTTTTTTGAGCACCGACTTCGTTCTTATTCCAGCGCCAATCAAAAGTATAAATATGTATTAAACAATCCGGTCCGTGCCGGATTCGTGAAATCACCGGAGGAGTGGCCTTTTACATTTATCGGTCGAAATCGTGATTGCGGGCGGTTAGGGACAACCGCCCCTACCAAGTTTGAGGTTAAGCCATGACAAACAAAACGGTGGCGCGTGGGGGAGGGGGTCCTATTATTAGAGTTACTTAAGTGAGCGCACGCGACTTCGCCGCGAATCCTCCGGGGGCCTGGGGCCCCGTCAGCCCTGAACAGTGGAACGATCCCGCGTGGCAACTTCGCAACCGGATCCAAACCCTGGAGCAGTTGGAGGCCCGCCTTACCCTAACGCCCGAAGAGAGGGCCGGCACCATCTTGGCGGGCAAGAAGCTGGCCCTGGGAATCACTCCTCATTTTTTCAACCTAATCGACAAGAACGATCCGGACTGTCCGATTCGCCGGCAGGTGGTGCCACGGATCGAGGAGTCGGTCACCAATCCGGACGAGTTGAGCGATCCCTGCGGGGAGGATTCCCGTATGCCCGTGCCAGGGTTGGTTCATCGGTATCCCGATCGGGTCCTTCTCTTGGTCACCGACCGCTGCGCCTCCTACTGCCGTTACTGCACCCGGAGCCGGGTGGTGAGCGGAGCGGGGGAGCAGGAGCTGTCCGTGGATCTGGAGGGAGCCTTTGCCTATTTAGAGAAACATCCTGAGGTTCGGGATGTGCTCCTTTCCGGCGGGGATCCCTTGCTGCTTTCCGACGCCAAGCTGGATTCGATCCTCAGCCGGCTGAGAAAGATTCCCTCCATCGAGTTTGTTCGGATCGGCAGCCGGATCCCGATTTTCCTTCCCCAGAGGATCACGCCGGAGCTGGTGGCGATGCTGCGCAAGCACCATCCGTTCTTTTTGAGTATCCATTCCAACCATCCGAAGGAGCTGACGGACGAGGTGAGGGTGGCGTTGGAGCGGTTGGCCGACGCAGGGATCCCCCTGGGCAACCAGAGTGTGTTGCTGCGTGGGGTGAACGATCGGGTGGAGCTCCTAAAAGAGCTTTATCATAAACTCCTGCTTTGCCGGGTGCGGCCTTATTACCTCTACCAGTGCGACCTGATTACGGGGTCGGCTCATCTACGGACGACGATCCGGGAGGGGCAGGAGCTCATGGAGCAGTTGCGCGGACATACTTCGGGCTATGCGGTGCCCACCTATGTTGTGGATGGGCCGGGCGGTGGTGGAAAGATCCCGATCGGGCCCAGCTATATCGTGGGGATGGCGGATGATCGTGTGATCCTGAAAAACTACCGGGGCGACGTGTACGAGTACCCCGAAATCGGCCAACCCAGTCCGGCCGACCTCCGGCATTGACCGAAAAGAACCTCGGCACGATCCGGCTGCGGCCGGGGAGCCGGTCTGCCGCCATGCAGGGGCATCCTTGGATCCTTGCCAACGAAATCACCAAGGGGGCGGGCAAAGAGCGGGACGGTCAGCCCGTCGTGGCGCGGGGCCCAACCGGGGAGTTGTTGGGAACGGGCTTTTACCGGGAAGGGGTGCGAATTGTCTGGAGGAGGTTCCGAAGAGACATTGGGGACCTTGATGCCGCCTGGGCCCGAGAGGCCTTCGCCATGGCGGTGGCGAGACGAGAACAGAAGCCGGCCCGCAGGTTGATATGGTCGGAAACAGACGCGTTTCCTGGATTGGTTCTGGATCAGTACGGAAAGCACCTGGTCGCCCAGGTGACGACGCTGGGAATGGAAAAACACTGGAAGATTTTGGAGCCAGAAATACAGAAACTTCTCAGGCCGGAAGGGATCTGGCTCAGGCGGGATGCTCCCGGAAGAAAAATGGAGGGGCTCGACAACCTGGAGCCGTTGGCCATCGGGTCGGTTCCGGACAAGGCCGTGCGGGTGGAAATTGGCGGGTTGGAGGTTCCGGTGGATCTGCGGGGCGGGCAAAAAACAGGCACCTATCTGGACCAACAGGAGAATTATGGAAAAGTAGCTGCGCTGGCCAAGGGGAGACGGATGCTGGATGTTTTTTGTCACACCGGCGGGTTTGCCTTGAGGGCGGCCAAGGCCGGGGCCCAGGTGACGGCTTTGGACCAGTCGGAAGCCAGTCTGCACCTGGGAAAACAGGCGGCCGGATGGCACGGGCTTACCGTGAAGTGGGTGGAGGATGATGCCTTCCGGTTTCTGCGGGGGGTGCGCAAAGGGGAATATGATCTGATCGTGCTGGATCCTCCGGGTTTGGTGAAGGGAGGGCCGGGGATGGAGGCGGGCATGCGGGCGTTGGGGGAGCTGCACCGGCAGGCGTTCCGGGTTCTTCCCGAGGGCGGGGTTTTGGCGACTTTTTCCTGCTCGCACCGCGTGGGGAGGAGGGAATTGTTGGAGGTAGTGAAGATCGCGGCACATGAAGCGGGAAAGGGAGTCATCCGAAGGGGGATTCTGGGGCAGGCATCGGATCATCCGGTGGATGTGCAGTTTCCCGAGAGCGAATACCTGACCGGTTATCTTTTGGAGGTGAGATGAGGACGGTGCTTTGGCTGGGCCTTTTTCTAGGCGGATGGGTGCAGGCCGCCGGGCTGCCACAGGTGAAGAATTGTGACGGGAAACCGACGGTTCTGAATCCGACCGGCCAGATCACCGTGGTGTTGGCGAGCAGCCAGCCCCTGGCGGACACCACGCGGGAGTTCGGTAAGGCCCTATATCCGTGGCAGGGCCTGGAGGAGTTCCGTTTAATCGTGGTGGTGGATCTCCGGAAGTCGTTGGGCAGTTTCGTCCGGTCCTGGACCGTGGGCCGGATGAAGGCGGATCTGGATGAGGAGGCGCTGGCCTTGAAGCCCTGGTTTCAGGCACGAGGGAACACGAATAACCCCCGGACCTATCTGTGCGCCATTCCGGACTTTGACGGCAAGGCCACGGAGGCGCTGGGTTGGGGCAGCGATGACCAGGTGATGAAGGTGAAAATCTTCGGGAAGGACGGGGAGAAGATTTGGATGAGGAAGGATGTGGAGAGTCCCGCCCCGCTGACCGCAAAGATGAGAGAGTTGCTCGGGCCCGCGGCGCCGACGCCACCGAACGCCGAACCGAAAAAGAGTAAAATTCTGCTAAGGCGTGGATGAGAACAACCGAAGGCATTTTCTGTGCAGGAGTGGATCACCATGCGACGGCCCTGGCGGAGCGGGAGGCTTTAGTCGCGTTGGCCGGGGAGCGGCTAACACCCCACCTGATCGAACATAACGGGGCCGAGGAGGTGGTTTTTCTCAGCACCTGCAACCGGGTGGAGATTTACGGGGTTTCGGGCCGGAGGGGTCCGGAGATCGCCGAGGCGCTGGGCCGGGCGATGCCGGAGAAACTGGGCGAGGTGTGGAGGTCCGCGCGGGGTATGTACCTGCACGAGGGGTTGGCCTGCTGGCGGCACCTGTCCGAAGTGGCCACCGGCCTACGTTCCATGGTGATGGGGGAAGCGGAGATCCTTGGGCAGGTGCGGGTGGCGTATCAGGGTTCGAGGGAGATGGGAGGAACCGGCAAGGCCATGCACGGTCTTTTTCAATCGGCTCTCCGGGCGGCCCGGGCGGCACGGCAGGCGGCTGGATTCGGGAAAGGCGACCCATCGGTGGGACGTTGTGCGGCTGAAGTGCTGGCCGACGAACTTCGGGGCCAGCAGGTCGGGCCATTGCTGATTCTTGGAGCAGGCCACACGGCGAGAAGCTTTGGGTTGGCCGCGCGGGAGAGGGGTTTTTCCAGGATTTGGATTTCTTCGCGCACCGCCGAGAGGGCTGCCTCTTTGGCGATTGAACTCGGCGGAGAGGCGGTGGCTTGGGATCGCTGGGGTGAGGCTGCCCGGGCCTGTGGGGTGTTGGCATCCGCTTTAAGCGGCGGGGAGTTGGGGTGGGATCCCATCCGGTTGGGGGCGGGTCCCGCGGCGTTGGTTGATCTGGGAGTGCCAAGAACCCTGACCCGGGTGCGCGGCTCCTATCCCCAATCCGTCTGGTTGGACCTGGAGGAATTGGCGAAACGGAGCGAGGTGTTGCCGGAATCTCTGGGGTCGATCCACCGTGCCGAGGAGGTGTTGCGGGCGCATGAGAGGATGTGGGTGGAAGGCGGGATGCGGGAGAAGTCGGAACGTGGTTCCGCGGGATGACCATCCGACTGGGGACGAGGGGCAGCCGGCTGGCACTTTGGCAGGCCCACCGGGTGGCAGACTTGATCCGTAAAGCCAGTCCGGGAACCGGGGTGGAGTTGGTCATTATCAAAACCACGGGGGATGAGCGATCGGAGTTTGGCGAAGAGTTGCCCGAACAGGTAGGGGAGTTTAGTTCCGAATTGGAGAAGCAGCTTTCCCAAGAGCAAATCGACGCAGCTGTCCACAGCGCCAAGGATCTGCCGACCCAGCTACCGAAAAATCTTTGCGTGGCGGCTTATCCGGAACGGGCGGATCCCCGCGATGCTCTGGTTCGGAAACGCGCAGAATCCGAAAAGCCTTCCTGTGGAGCGGTGGTGGCCACGGGGAGTCCGCGTCGGGAGATGATTTGGCAGGAACGGTGGAAGGAGACAAGGACCCGCGGAATCCGGGGAAACGTGGATCGCCGACTGGAAAAACTACAGGAGGACCCCTCTTTATGGGGCCTGGTCCTGGCCTGTGCGGGGATCGACCGTCTGGGCGGGATTCCGGATAAACTGGTCATGGAACGACTTGATCCTTCCTGGATGGTTCCCGCACCCGGTCAGGGAGCGTTGGCGGCGGAGTGCCGGGCTGAGGATCACAAGGTGAGAAAGATTTTGGACAAGATCGACGATCCAAAGGTGCGGAGTTGTGTGGAAGCGGAAAAAGGCTTCTTGCAACGATGGGGCGGCGGTTGTTCCGAATCCCTGGGAGCGCTGGCCACGTGGGAGCCGAAAGGAACTCTCCACCTTCGTGCGGCCGTGAAGGACATCCATGGCGGAGTGCAAAGAGCCCAGATGGAGGGACCGGCAGGTGAGGCCGCCCTTCTGGGGGTGCGGCTGGCCGAGGAGATGAGGCGTGGTTAGGCCGGGCAAGGTTTGGTTGGTGGGCGCCGGTCCCGGGGACCCCGGACTAATGACCCTCAAGGGAAAAGCAGCCCTGCAAAATGCTGACGTGGTCTTTTTGGATCGGTTGGTGAATCCGGGAATTTTGGTGTGGGCCAAGGCCGGGGCCGAAGTCATCGATGTGGGGAAAGAGCCAGGCGGCAAAAAGACGGAGCAGGCCATCATCATTCGAAAGGTGATCGCAGCCGCGAAAGCTGGTCAACAAGTGGTACGGCTTAAGGGGGGTGACCCGTTTGTGTTTGGCCGGGGAGGGGAGGAGGCGGAACAGATGGCCAAGGCCGGCATTTCTTTTGAGGTGGTTCCTGGGGTGACTGCGGGAGTGGCCGCTCCGGCGGTGGTGGGAATTCCTGTCACACATCGGGGGCTCAGCACGGAACTGACTTTTAAAATCGGAGCGAGAGCCGAGGGCTCGGTCAGCGGAAGAACCTGGGTTGGGTACATGTCTATGGAGGGGTTGGCCGAGTTCCTGGGAAAGGCCGTGGAGGCGGGGTTTTCCTCGGAAACCCCGGCGGCGGTCATCGCCAAGGGGACGTGCCATGGTCAAAGGTCGGTGGTTTCCACGATTGCAGGGCTGCCCAGCGCGGTTCAAAAAGCCGGCATCATGGCTCCGGCTGTCGTGGTGGTCGGTGGAGTGGTCTCCCTGAAACAATGGGCGGGGCGGCAGGCGCGTGGTCGGCTGGCCGGGCAAAGGGTGGTGCTAACGGTGAGCGAGGCCTTGGGCCGGGGGTGGAGGGAGGTTTTTGAAAGAGAAGGCGCGGAGGTGTGGGAGCTTCCCATGACCCAGATCCGATACCTTCATCCCAAGCCCGTCTGGAGCGGGCAGATCCGGAACAGCCCATGGATTGCACTCACCAGCGGAGCAGGAGTCCGGGCCTTGCCGCAGATTCTGGGAGACCTGCGTAAGCTGGCCGGGAAAAAAATTGCGGTGGTGGGTCGGTCGACCGCCTCGATTTTACAATCCATTGGCCTGAAGGCGGATTATGTCGGCCCCGGACCCGGGGCGGAGGCTTTGGCCCAGGCCTGGCCGGGGAAAAGAAAGGAGTCCGTACTGCATATCACCGGGAGCTCAGAAGATGGAAAGCTCGTCCGGATTCTCCGTAAAAAAGGATTTCGGGCCGGGAGGATCGAGGTGTATCAGAACACGCAGCCTGTGCGTCCCTCCAAAGTCATTTTCAACGCTCTGCAAAAGGAGGGTGCGGATTGGGTGGTTTTCGCTAGCGGAACAGCCGCCGAACGTTTCCGGCGTCTAGTTCCCAGGTGGGCTCATGAGCCCAGGGTGGCCGTAATCGGCCCCGCCACTGCGAGGGTGGCCAAGGCCAAGGGTTGGAACGTGAGGGTGATTGCCAAGACACCATCGGCCGAGTCCGCACTGGCTGCCGTCCTGAGTGGTTCGGCCCGCAAGA
>JBILFP010000182.1:0-2976 GCA_044351535.1 Methylacidiphilales bacterium | reverse complement strand
CCGATATGCTCATCCCGGATGGCACACTTTTCCGGCGGTTTCCCGGCCGCATATTTCATGAAAAAACCGCGATGCACCTCTTCCACGTAGGTATCCCGGTGGCGGCCGGGCGTCAGCATGAACTCCACATAACGCTTCAGCCATCCGCTTACCCCGTAACCCCCGTTCGCCTTCACCCAGGAGTACAGTTCCCGGGCCAGCTGCAGATTCAGGGTGTTGTCACCGGCCTGTAAAAACTGGTGGTAATGAATTCCCTTCTTTCCCCAGTACTGCGCCTGCTCGTGCAAAATGTCCCCTTTCTCATTCAGGGGTTGGTACTGGGATCGCCAAAGGATGCTGTCCGGATGCGGATTTTTCGGGGCGCGGTATCCCACCACCCGCCCGTAGTCGCGGGCCAAAGCCGCCCGGTCATAATACCAGTGCACCGGCATCGATAATGCGTCCGCGCAGAGCGATCCCACGAACGCGTCATAAAAACTCCGCTGCTGGGCAGCCTGCGAAGGTGATTTCAGGACACTATCTTCCCGGTCTCCCATATTTCCATCCTGCCTGAGGAGGTAAGCCATCGCGAGGCCGGGGCTTCGCCCTCCTGGTTGAAAGGGGGCGGAATGAAGGTTTGCCCGCAAGCTTCCCTTTCAACTTAAACTACCGCCTGGTAGTCAAAATCGCCGCGCTCCGGGCTTTCACCTCCACCTCAATAGACCCGGCTTGCACTTGGTAATTTTTGGTCGGATCGGTCAGGCGGCCGGTTTTTGAATCAAACTCCAGTGGGACCGTCGCGAGCTCCTGACCTTCCCTAAAATGTCCCCGCAGCGGCAGCCGGAGCGGTCCCGAACCCGCATCCCCGTTATTGATCACCACCAGGACTGGCTCGCCCGCCCCGCTTCGCACAAAGGCCCACACATTCGGCGCCTTTGGATCGGTCTGGCGCCAGATCTCGTCGTAGTCGCCTCGCGCCAACGCCGGCATCTGTTTCCGAATCTCGATCAACCGATGCAGATAGGCCCAAACGCTACCGGGCCGACTCACAAAACCGGGGTGGTCGGGCTCGTCAAACGGAGGTGTGAAAGCCCATTCCGGCATCCTTCGACGGTTGTCGGGATCAGCCCCGCCATACATGCCTACCTCGTTTCCATAGGTGAGCTGGGGAATCCCCGGTAGCGTGAGCAGCGCAGTGAGGGCTAGTTGATACCGTTCCCGCACCACCTCCGGGGTCATCCCGCGGGGAAACTCCTCCATGAACCGGGGCACGTCGTGATTGTCCAAAAGGGTGATGAGCCGCCGGCTCTGGGCCTGACCAAAAACGGAGAGCATCTCCCTGACCCGCCCGGCCGCCCCGTCCACGGAGTTTCCCTTGGCGAAGGTCTCAATCAGGGAGCGGCGGAGAGGGAAATTAAAGAGCCCGGCGAAACCCGTCTCCAGATAGCGGGGATACTTTTCGTAGGACTCGTCCAGCAGCTCGCCGAAGATGAAAAGCTGCGGGCGGGCCCGGTGCATCGCGGCAATCCAGTCGCGAAAGTACCAGGGCTCCACGTGTTTGACGGTATCCATGCGGATCCCGTCAAAGGCAAAGCGCTCGACCCACCGTCGATGAAGGTCGATCAGGTAGGCGGCGGCCCCGGGATTTCGGTGGTTGAAGTCCGGCAGCCCCGCCAACGAGCCAAAGATTTCCGGATCACCCAGGGAGGCTCTGGTCTTCGGATCGTGAAACCATTCCGGGCGTTGAGTGACCAGCGGGGCTTTGTAACCGGCATGATTCACCACCATGTCGAGGATGGTACGGATGTCCCGGGAGCGGGCCTCTTCGAGAACTGCATCGAACTCGGCGGCCGTGCCGAAACGGGGATCGAGCTCGAACTCGTAGGGGTCGGAAAACGCCGCCCAGTAACCAGGAAACCCGCTATTCCGACCCACCTTGATGGGGACGCCCTGGTAGAGCGGGGTAATCCAAAGGGCGTTGGCCCCGAGCTTCTCAATGGCGGCCATCCGTTGGCGCAGCCCCACCAAGTCTCCCCCCTGGTAGGCGTGCGCGTCATCAGGGTCGTTGCACTCCGGATTCCCGTAGGATTTGTCGTTGCCGGGGTTGCCGTTTTCAAACCGATCCAAAAGAACGAAGTAGATGATGCGGTCCTCCCAACCGTCCTCCGCGGCAACGGTCGCCTTCTTATCCTTTTTGGCGGCGAACAACAGGCCGATTCCCAAGATGACCAAGGCCCCGACTCCTAGGAAAACACGCCTCATGGGTGAGCGGACACTAATTCATAGCGAGACCCGGAAGCGAACGTAAAACCTGCCTCCTGCTTCTTAGGCCCAAGTCGCTGATCTTGCTCTAATTTCTCAACTGATCCTGTCCGGGGATAAACTCGGTGCCTTCGTTCCGATGCCTGATGGCCTCCGCCACCGCGTTGGCCACGGCCTCCGCCCATCGCTCATTCGCAGTGCTCAGGTATTCCGCGGCCCAAACATTCCCGAAATCCAGGGTAACGCAGTACGGGGCCTCCGGCCTGGCCCGCGACCAGATCACCCCGATTCCCGTCAACACTCCCGCAAAAAAACCCGGCGTGAACCCACCGGCAAGGGAAAGCACTCCTCCAAAGATCAAAATCGTCCCGATCAGCTTGGTAATCACGTCAGACAACTCCAAGGAGCGATTTTTCCCATAAGTCACCCCCCGAATCTGCGAGACCGCAAACGCCCGGTTCCACGGTGGCCCGATCGTCACCAGCGACTCCGTCACCCTCACCTGTCCGTCATCGAAAAACACCCACTCTCCCTCGCTCCCGCCTCCACCGCCATGGGAAGGCGCCGGCGGAAGCCGCCCGCCGCCAACTCCGCCGGATCGATTTGAAACCCTTTGAATCGTCATGAATAAACTCCTTCCACTTTTCGCCTAAAATCATCTCCCAAGGGGTAGGACAACGGTGGACCTATCCCCGGGCTCTGGCCCGGATGGGTGGAAAGGGGTAAGTGGAAGGC
>JBILFP010000181.1:0-2984 GCA_044351535.1 Methylacidiphilales bacterium | reverse complement strand
GGGCGTGGGGACCTAGTTCATTCCGCACCGGAGAATCATCCGCAAAGGCGCCGAATTCGAAGAAATGGTTCACCCCGTATCGGGAGAGCTTCAGCCGCGCCCCTTTCTCAATATTCCCCGTCAACAATCCCTGCACGATATCTTCCCGACGATGCCCCTCCTCAAGAATCCCGAGCACCCCGGGATGCAATCCCCCCTGACGGACTGGCAACTCTTGGGCTAGTCGCTCGACATAAACATCCAGAAATCGGGCGATCTCTTTCTCGCCGTGAGCCAGTCCATCTCTCGCCAGCAACTGTTCCACGATCCATTTGTCCGTGCGGCCGGCGATCTCCAGCCCCTGCAGACCCCGTGAGATTCCATGGAGCTCGGCCATCGCATGCCCCAAGGCGGCCTCCCCCGCCTTACCGGTATGCAGGATGGTTCCGTCGATATCCCAGAGCAGCAGTTTCCGGGGCTTCTTTTGCCCCGACTTCACATTCCCATCACGCTGTATCCGGAATCCACGTACAGCGTCTGCCCGGTGACCCCCGCGCCACCTTCGGAAGCCAGGAAGACCCCCATCGCACCCAACTCCTCCAGCGTGATGTTCCGCTTCAGCGGGGCATGCTGCTCGTAGTGGCTAAGCATCGAGGAAAATCCGCTGATCCCGCGCGCCGCCAACGTATTGACCGGGCCTGCGCTGATCGCATTCACCCGGATTTTTTTAGGGCCCAGGTCGTAGGCCAAATAACGAACGCTGGCCTCCAAGGCGGCCTTGGCCACACCCATGACATTATAGTGCGGCACCACTTTCTCCGCCCCATAGTAACTCATCGTCACCACGCTCCCGCCGGCGCTCATCAAAGCGGACGCCGCTCGGGTCACGGCCACCAAGGAATAGGCGCTGATATCGTGGGCCACCCGGAAAGCCTCCCGTGAGGTATCCACGAAATTCCCCTCCAATGCCTCCTTAGGCGCAAAGGCCACGCTGTGCAGCAACAAGTCCACCCGCGGGGCTTTGCCTTTCACAAAATCAAAAAACTTTGCGATGTCCTCATCCCGGCTTACGTCACACGGCGCCACCGGAGTGTTGGCACCAAAGGTCGCCGCCAGTTCCTCCACGTTCTCTTTCAGTCGTTCCCCCTGGTAATTGAAGATCAGTTTGGCGCCCGCTTGGGCCCACGCTTGGGCAATCCCCCAGGCAATGCTCCGCTTGTTGGCGACCCCGAAAACTACCCCGACTTTTCCTTCCAAAGGTTTACTCATGCCCAACCAAAGTGCCCTCTTTCCACCCCAAATGTCACGCCCAGACTGCGCACAAGGTAAATTCTATAAATCATTTGTCAGAAAGGCTTTAGAGCGATTTACTCTTTAGTCATAATAGTCCTTAAATATATGAATAATAACGTTTTACATGTTTTAACACGTTGATTTACTACTGAGGCTACCTTGACGCTTACCCAGTATTTTTTAGACTCCCCTCATGCCACAGGTCGTCGATCTGACCCAAGCGGTGGCCAAAAAGACCTTCCACAAGAAAGCTCCTTTCCGGTTGGGCCTTTTTGGAACCTTGGTCGTTTCCAATATTCTCTGGTTGGCCCTCTTCGCGGTCGCTGTCTTCTCTCTCATCGGGGTGACCCGCTTCTCGGCCGCTCTGTCCAAAAGCTATCTCGAAGAGAAGTGGAAATCGCTCCAGGACCGCCTCGCCCAGCGCCGGGAACTAGAGGAGCGGGATCTCCAGATTGCGCGCCTCATCGCCTCGCAAAATTCCGCGACCACCGACGTGCTCGGTCTGGCTACCCGTATCTCCAAGATCCTCGAATCCGCCAACGGGCGCCAACGCCGTTTCCTGGAGGCCGCCATTCCGGAGGCCATGATGATCCAGACGACCACCCAGATCCCCGCCTCCGCCGTCATTGCCATGGCGATCTTTGAATCTGGCTACGGCAACAGCATCCTCGCCAAGGAATACAACAATTACTTCGGCATGAAGGCGTTCGACAGCTGGACCGGACCCCGCGCCCTCAACATGCCCACCCGGGACAACGGCATTGAAACCACCGCTGATTTCCGTGCCTATCCCAGCCTGGCCTCCGGCTTTCAGGGCTACCGTGACTTCCTCCTCGCCAACGACCGCTACAACCGCCATGTCGGGGAAAAATCCGGTGTGAAGTTCGTTTCCAAGATTCTTTCAGCCGGTTACTGCCCGGATCCCCACTACCTCAGCCACATTCAGGCCATCATCAACAAACATGGATTGGATCGTCTTGATGCCGCCCTCGAAACCATCGTCGATAACAAGGAGGCCGTCGCCGAGGCGCTACCGGCCCAAGACACCGCCGGCGGCACGAAGAACTGAGAAGCCGTCGGCGCACGAGATCGCATCCGCGTGCGCGGGTTTAATTTCCAAAAGAAGATAACGCCAGGTGCCCGTCGGGCTTTTTTCCGCCCGTAATTTCACCTTCGCCCAGCCCCTAGGGCCGCCCAGGGAATAGTCCAGCCGCGCCGTGCCTTGCTCTGGCAGGTCCTCCAGTTCCCCGGTCACCGCCCACCCCATCCGCATCGGTTCCCCGAGCGCTTCCCGCACCCGCGCATCCGTGGTGATGCGGAGGAAGGCCTCCGTCATTACGGGGGCATTTTTTAGCATGCGGTAGCTGATGTCCAGGGTCAGCAGCCCGAATCCAAAGATTCCTGTCACCAATCCGATCAGCCCTATAAAGACCCATTTGCGGGCTTTTTGTTCCCAGGCCATCAACTCCGCCTGTGTCATTAACTTCCCCGGCATGGGGAAACGATGGGGTCAGACCCCGACCCCGTCCATCCCGGCTATCGCTCGCCCATGCCAAAACTTCTATTCTTAGCCCCATGCTCTCCCTGGAGTCCTTGGCCGTCTTGGCCCGAGACCACGCCGCGGATTTACCGGCGAAGGTCCGCGAGTTCAGCCTCAAGGGGCACTCCTTTCGTGCCTCCGAACGACCTCACCTCATGGGGGTGGTCAACTT
>JBILFP010000180.1:0-3045 GCA_044351535.1 Methylacidiphilales bacterium | reverse complement strand
AGCTTGGCGTGTCGGTGCCCGGTAGTGGCCAGCCTTCGACCACTGCCAAGACGCCGGTCACGATCCGGGTCGCCCCGGATGGGGTGGTGACCTTCAACGACACGCCGGTGGACAGCCGGGAGGACCGCGAGATGCCGAGGCTGCGGGCGCGGCTCAAGGCCCTGATCGAGGCTTTCTCCGAGCAGTCGGTGATCATCCGGCCCAATGACCGGGCCCCTTATCAACGGGTGGTGGACGTGCTCAACGCCTGCGGCGCGGAGCGGGTGAAGAATCTGACGTTTGGAGGGTAACGACCGGCCGGGCTAGGCCCGGCCCATGTATTTTCGCTCGCGGGTGTCGACCTTGATCATCTCCCCCTCCTTGATGAAGAGGGGAACCTGCAACTGAATCCCGGTCTCCAGCTTCGCCATTTTCATGACATTGTTGGCGGAGTCCCCGCGGATGCCCTCGGGAGATTCTGTGACCTTGAGGGTGACGCTGGCCGGCGGTTCCACGGAGACAGCTTTGCCTTCGATGAAAAGAATTTCGCAAACCGTGTTTTCCGAGATGAAGTCCTTGGCCTCTTCCACCAGTTCGGAAGGCAGGGTGATATTCTCGTAGTTTTCCGGATTCATGAAAGTAAAGCCGGTGGGGTCCTGGTAGCTGAACTCCCACTTTTCGCGGGAAACGTTGACGGTCTCGAGCCTTTCGTCGGAGGCGAGCCGGTGATCGGAGGAGAGCCCGGAGCGGAGTGACCGGAAGCTGGCCTGGACAAAAGCGCGTTTGTTGCCCGGGGTGCGGTGGGTGGTGTTGAGGACGATGTAGATGTCCCCGTCCTTCGTGACGGCCATGCCGCGGCGAAGGTCGTTTGCGATGACTGCCATAACGATGAATCTCCTGCGTTGCGGACCGATCAGTAGAGCCTGAAGCGGGCCAGATCCTGGGAATCCACCAGCCCAACCGGGCGGCGGCCCGCATCCAAAACGATCAAGTCCTCGATGCGGTGGATTTCAAAGACATGCAAGGCCTTGGCGGCGAGACTGTCAACGGAGATAGTCACGGGATTTTTGGTCATGACGCTGCGGAGGGGGCGTTGGCCGATCTCTGGATCCTTCTGAAATCCGCGGGCAAAATCTCCGTGGGTGTAGATGCCTAGTAATTTTCCGCGTGGATCGACTACCACCGCGGCTCCGCAGCGCTTTTCGGTGATTTGGGAGAGGGCCTTGGCCACAAGAGTCTCCGGCTTGCAGATCGGCATGGCCGAGCGCGGGCGCATGATTTCACTGACCTTCATGAGGAGATTGCGGCCAATGGTGCCGGCGGGGTGTAGGCGTGCAAAATCCTCACGGCGAAAGCCGCGACTTTCCAGCAGGACCATGGCGATGGCGTCACCCATCGCCAGCATCGCGGTGGTGCTGGAAGTGGGGGCGAGATTGAGGGGGCACGCTTCCTGGTCCACTGAGACATCGAGCGTGACATCCGCCTGCTTGGCTAAAGGCGAGCGGAGATTTCCGGTGATACCAATGATGGGGGTGCCAAGGCGCTTGAGCAGGGGCACCACGCGAAGCAGCTCATCGGTGTTGCCGCTGTAACTCAGGACGATGACCAGATCCTTGGGGGAGACCACTCCCAGGTCGCCGTGGGCAGCGTCGACCGGATCCAGCGCCACCGAAGTAGTTCCGGTGCTGGCAAACGTGGCGGCGATCTTGTGGCCGATATGGCCCGACTTTCCGATGCCGGTGACGATGATCTTTCCGCCGTTCTCGAGGCGTTGACGCATAAGTTGGACGGCCTTGAGGAAGGACGAGCCCAAGCGGCGCCGGACCCGCTGGAGGCCGGCGATCTCGATATCGAGAACCCGCTTGGCTTTCTTAAGCTGATGTCCGTTGGCCATGAACAGGTTAGAATATCGGGAAGTTACCCTCCGGGCAAACCGTCTTGCGGCTTGAGCCGAGGCTGGATTCCCCGCACGGTAAGTGGATGAAAAGCTGGCCGGAACTTTTTCTCGCGCTCCGCTTCCTGCGTCCCGGCCGCAGTTTTGTCTCCGTAATCACAGTGTTGAGCTGGTTGGGGGTAGTGGCGGGGGTTTTGGTGTTAATTGTGGTCCAGTGCGTGATGCGGGGGTTTGAGGAGGAGCTCACCCGCAAGGTCATCGGATTTCAATCCCACCTGACGGTTGCCGGGCAGGGGCCTTTGCCCGAACCGGATCGTCTCATGGACCTGATTCGTGCCGAGCCTGGCGTGGTCGGCGTCAGTCCCTCGGTGGTGGGTCCCGTCTTGGCAGACACCCGGGGCCGGATCTCAACGCCGCGGATCAAGGGTTGGGACGTGGCCACGGCCGAGACGGTGGTGCCGCTCAAGGAGTGCCTGATTGACGGCGCCTGGCAACCGGATCCGGATCATCTGGTGGTGGGCTCGGAGTGGGCCCGGGCGAATCGCGCGGAGGTGGGGACGGAAGTGAATCTTCTCGGGCCCCAGCAGTTTAGGGATTTGATGGCCCGGACCAACAGTCCAACTGCGGCGAGAAAAATTCCCCTGCCGCGCACCTACCGTGTGGCCGGAATTTTTAAAACCGGCATGTATGACTACGACGCCGACTATCTGCTGACCGACTTGGCCACGGCTCAGGAGATTTACGCGGTGACGGGATCGGTTCACGGCATCGCGATCCGCCTTGACCATCCGGATCAGGCCTCCGCTGTCGCGGAAAGGCTGCGGGCCAAGCTGGGGGCCGGGGTCCGGGTGCTGACCTGGATGGATCACAATCAAAGGCTCTTTGCCGCGGTGGCGGTGGAGCGGAGGGTGATGAGCTTCCTGCTGTTCTTCGTGATGGCCGTGGCGGCCCTGGGATTGAGCGGGACGCTCATCACCGTGACGGTGCAGCGGGCGAGAGTTATCGGCACATTGGCCGCCCTTGGCGCCACGCCGGGTCAGATTGCCACCGTCTTCACGCTGTACGGTGTGGTCGTTGGGGTGCTGGGTTCCGTGGTCGGAGTGATTGGCGCCGGGCTGGCCCTGGCCAACCGCAACACGATCGCTGATCTGATTGCCAAGGCGACGGGCCAG
>JBILFP010000179.1:0-3047 GCA_044351535.1 Methylacidiphilales bacterium | reverse complement strand
ACGTCCTGATCGCCGGCACCACCGGGTCGGGAAAATCGGTCTGCATCAACACGCTCCTGCTCAGCCTGCTTTACCGGTTCGGTCCCGACGATCTCCGCCTCATTCTTATCGATCCCAAAGTCGTGGAACTCCAGGTCTACAACCGCCTGCCCCACCTCGTGGTGCCCGTGGTCACCGAGCCCAAGAAGGTCCTCTTGGCATTGAAATGGACGATCAACGAGATGGAAAAGCGCTACCGGTACATGGCCAAGGCTGGCGTCCGTAATATCGGCACCTTTAACTCCCGCTCCCGCACTCCCAAAAATGTCGAGGAACTCGACCTCGCCCCGCGGCTCGAGGGCGAGGAGCCCGCGCCCGCTTCCGCCGAGGAGCCGCTGCCCGACCGCCTCCCTTTTATCGTCGTGATCATCGACGAGTTGGCCAACCTCATGCAAGTCGCCCCCGCCGAGGTGGAAAACGCCATCGCCCTCCTTTCCGCCAAGGCGCGGGCCGCCGGCATTCATCTGGTGATTGCCACCCAGACCCCCCGCGCCGCCGTCATCACCGGCGTCATTAAAACCAATGTCCCCGCCCGCATCGCCTTCCAAGTCCCTTCCGGGGTCGACTCCCGGGTCATCCTCGACGAGTCCGGTGCCGAGAATCTCCTCGGCAAAGGCGACCTGCTTTATCTCCGGCCCGGCGCCAGCAAGCTGATTCGCGCCCAAGGCGCTTTTGTGAGCGAGGAGGAGGTGTCGCGGGTGATCGACTTCATTGCCGCCCAAGCCAAGCCCTATTACGAGCAGGAAATCCACGCCAAGATGACCAAGCCATCCATGGGGGACTCTGAACTTTCCGAAAAAGATGAGGAATTGATGGCCCGGTCCCTGGAAGTTATCAAAACAGAAAAAAGAGCCTCTACCTCGTTGTTACAGAGGAGGTTAGGATTGGGCTACGGCCGCGCGGCGTGGGTGATTGATCAATTCGAATCCAGGGGTATTATTGGACCGAGGGATGGCGCTAAGGATCGGGAGATCCTCGTCGACCTTGATACGGTCCAATTATGAAAACCAAGGAAGCCCCCAAGCCCGAAAAAAGCGAAAACGCGTCCGTCGGCTCCCAGCTGAGCGTCGCTCGGCTGCGGCATGGTTGGACCATTGAGGAAGCCGCCGCCCGTACCCGGCTCCATGCGAATGTGATTCGGAACTTGGAGGCCGACCGCTTCGACAAGCTCCCCAGCCTCGCCTACATCCGCGGCTTTCTCCGCATCTACTCCCGGGAACTGGGACTCGACCCCAAGGCCATTCTCCGGGAGTTTCAGCCAAACTCCTCCGAGGTTGAGGATTCGATTCTCGATCTACGCCCCGAAATGCTGGAATCCCTCCCCACCCGGGCGGCCGAGCCAGTCGTCACTTCCCGGAAACTTGGTTTCGGCGTCCTGGCGGGCGCGGCCGTCTTTGTTTTGGCCGTTCTGGGCATTCAGATGTACCGCGTCTGGCCCGTCAAATCCCCCAAGGATCCTTCCACGCTTGCCCCCATCGGGGCTGACCAAAAAACCGAGGGCTCCGGCCAAAACCAGGAAGCCAAGGCGAAAGCGGCTGGCGAAGAGGCTTTCGTCAAAGCGGCCGTTCCGGTGAAGCCGGCCGAGGCCGTGGCCCAGACCACGACTCCGCCCGCTCCCGCCACCACCCTACCTCCCGTCCAATCCTCCGATCAGGCCCCGCCCAAGCCGGCCGTCCCCCATCAGCTGCGCATTTACGCCAAGAAAGACACGTGGGTGCGCATCGCCGCAGTGCAGGACGGCAAAGAAGAAGTGCTTTTCGAGGACACCATCGACGAGGACGAAATGATGCCCCGCAAGCGGGACGATGCCTGGACGGGTGACTCCTTCATCGTGACCACCCGGGAGGCCGCCGACGCCGAGATTATTTTCAACGATTCCAACTTCGGCACCTACGAAAAACCCGGCCCTCAGACCTTTCGCCTCCCGGCCCGCTAAACCGGTCCGGCTAAATCTTCCCGCCCCATGTCGGCCAAAATCGGCCTGATTTCGCTCGGTTGCGCCAAGAATCTCGTCGATTCCGAGATCATGCTCGGTCATCTCCGCTCCGCCGGAATGGACCTGACCGCCGACTCCGCCGAGGCCGATGTCCTCATCGTCAACACCTGTGCCTTTATCGACTCTGCCAAGACGGAAAGCATCCAGGCCATTCTTGAGGCCCACCGTGACCGCGGCCTACAGCGTCGTCGGGCGAACCAACGCCTCATCGTCGCCGGCTGCATGTCCCAACGCTTTTCCACGGAACTCTCCGGCGAGATGCCCGAGGTGGACGCCTTCATCGGCCTGGATCAACTGGAGGAGGTCGCTCCGGTCGTCCGGCGCGTCCTCGCCCGCGCCCCCAACGCTCCGCCCGAGGATCTCGTTCCCGATCAACTGCCCGTCTACATCCCGGACTTCGACACCCCGCGCTGGCGTCTCACCCCTAAGCATTACGCCTATGTAAAGATTGCCGAGGGCTGCAATCACCCATGCTCTTTTTGCGTGATCCCCCAGATGCGGGGAAAACACCGCAGCCGCACGGTCGAATCAGTCCGCCGCGAGGCGGAGCGCCTTGTCGCCGAAGGCGTGAAGGAGCTTCTGCTGATCTCACAGGACACGACCTACTTCGGCATGGATCGCTGGACGGAGGGCCGGAGCCCCCGGGCCAAGGTGACTTCGGCGCGGGGCGAAAGTCTCATCGATCTGCTCGAGGCTCTTCACTCGATCCAAGGCGAGTTCTGGATCCGGTTGCTTTACACCCACCCGGCCCACTGGTCGGACGAACTCATCGCCGCCATCGCCCGGATGCCCAAGGTTGCCCGGTATGTCGACATGCCGCTACAGCACGTCGAAGAGGGCATGCTGCGCGACATGCGCCGGGAAACCTCCGAGGCCCACATCCGCGAACTGGTCGCCAAACTCCGCGCCGGCATCTCCGGACTGGCCATCCGCACCACCTTCATCGCCGGCTTCCCAGGCGAAACCGACGCCCAGTTCGAAACCCTATTGGATTTCATCCGTGAAGCGAAGT
>JBILFP010000178.1:0-3048 GCA_044351535.1 Methylacidiphilales bacterium | reverse complement strand
CCCTGCGAAATTCTGGAGGTTGGCGGCGGCCCCCAGGCCGCGGCCCGCTATCAGATTCAGGCCAGCGGTCCGGATGGCAGCGACTTCACACTCCACGGGCAGAAATTCCACCTCCGACTCGCCGGAAAACACAACGTCCACAACGCCTCCATGGCAATCTCGGCCGCCCATACCCTCGGACTTTCCCTTGATAAACTCGCCTCAATTCTGCCGGAGTTCCACGGAGTGCGCCGCCGGCTCGAGGTCCGTGCCGAAGCCAAAGGCATCACCTTGGTGGACGATTTTGGCCACCATCCCTCCGCCCTGCGCGAGTCGATCGCCGCCCTCCGCACCCGCTACCCTGATCGGCGTCTTTGGGCCCTGTTCGAGCCCCGCTCGAACACCACCCGTCGGGGAATTTTCCAGAAGGAGCTGGCCCAGTCCTTGTCCGCGGCCGACGGGGTCTACATCGCTGAGATCGCCCGCAAAGACCAGATCGACCCCATCACCCGGCTGGATCCGGCTAAAATCGTCTCGGATATCAAGACAGCCGGCAAAGAGGCCTACTTCCTCGCGGATGGAGAAGCCATCATGAAGGATCTTTTGCCCCGCCTAAAATCCGGAGATGTCGTCGCCGTCTTTACCAACGGCAGCTTCGGCGGCCTCGTGCCCAAACTCGCCGAAGCGCTCAAAAATCGTTAGATCGGTAGGGACGAGCAGCTTCGCTGCTCGTCCGATGGTGAGTTTTAGCTTTTGATTTCGCGGTTTCCGTCGGCTGCGCAGCCCTACCGAGCCAAACATGCGGGCTTACCAAGGCGTAAAAAGAAAACTCAGCTAACCGCCGGAACCAGACTCTTCACATCGACGCCGCGGAACTGAAACAACTTAGCAATCGTCTCTTCAATCACGTTGTTCGGACAGGAGGCACCGGCGGTCACGCCCACGGTGACCTTGCCGGCGGGCAGCCAGTTCTTGGTCCGCTTCTCCTTGTGGGCGTGCTGGTCGTAATGCTCGATCTCCTCGGGGGAAATCATCTTGGTGCAGTTGCGGATGAAATAAGTCGGCAGCTTTGCCTCCCCCATCTCGGCCAGGTGACTGGTGTTGCTGCTGTTGTAACCGCCCACCACGATGAGTAGGTCCATCTTGTTCACCAACAAGTCGCGCAGGGCGTCCTGCCGTTCCTGGGTGGCGCCGCAAATCGTGTCAAAGAAACGGAAATGGTCCCCCAGTTTCGGTGCACCGAAGCGGTCCTCGATCGCTTTCTTGATCCGGCGCTGCACCTCCTCGGTCTCCCCACGCATCATCGTCGTCTGGTTAGCCACGCCCACGGCCTGCAGATGGAGGTCGGGGTCGAATCCCGGGGAGTGTGCCCCAGCAAACTTCTTTAAAAACTCATCCCGGTTTCCGCCTTTGCGGATGTAGTCACAGACATAGTCCGTTTCAGCCAGATTGTAGACCACCAGATAATGCCCAAGACCGTCTCCGCTCAGCGCCCGCGAACTGGTCGCCATGGTCTCCTCGTGGGAGGCCTTGCCGTGGATGATGGAGGTCACCCGTTCCTTGTTGTACTGGCGGACCCGCTTCCAAACGCTCATCACGTCCCCGCAGGTGGTGTCGACGGTCTGGCAGCCGAGTTCCTTAAGATGATCCATTGTCTCCACTTCCGCCCCGAAAGCCGGCACGATCACCACATCCTCCGCAGTCAGGCCGGACAAGTCGTAGCCTTTTTGACCGCGCTTGAGGGACTGGATGCCCATTTCCCGGAGCTGCTCGTTCACCTCCGGGTTGTGGATGATCTCTCCCAAAAGGAAGATTCGCTTGTCCTTAAAAACCTTGGCGGCCGCATAAGCCAGGTCGATCGCCCGCTCCACCCCGTAACAGAAACCGAACGCCTTCGCCAACACCACAGTCATATCCTTGGCCACCAGCGCCTGACCCGTGGCCCGTACGAACTCCACCGCGTGGCTGCGGTAATGTTTTTCCACCTGCGCCTGCACCGCCTCCATCACCTCGGGAGTGCGGAGGTTTACTTTTTTAGTGGCAGGGGCAGGAGTCGCGGACATGAAAGTAAATTAACCGGAATAAGTTCCGGGTCGAGTCAAACGGGATTAGGTCTTACCCGTTCTTCCTCAATGGCTTGGAAACGATCCACTCGAGGATCCCCTTCTGGGTGTGCAGCCGATTCTCGGCCTGGTCAAAGATGTCCTGGGCCCGCATTTCCAGCACATCGGCGGTGATCTCTTTCCCCCGATAAGCCGGCAGACAGTGCATCACCAGTACGTTCGGCTTGGCCTTGGCCACCAGCTTTCGGTTGATCTGATAGGGCCCAAAAACCTTTTCCCGCGCCGCTGCTTCCGATTCTTTGCCCATCGAAACCCAGACATCCGTGTAGAGAACATCGGCACCCTTCGCCGCCTCCGCCGGATCCTCCGTCCAGCTCACCTGCTTCCCCGTCTGCAAGGGCTTAAATTCCTTGGGAGCCGCACAGGCTAGGTGGAATCCAAAAATTTTGGCCGCCGCCGCCCACGACCGCGGCACGTTACAGGCCGCGTCTCCAATGAACGCCACCCGCTTGCCTTTAATCGGGCCCCGCTTCTCTTCAAAGGTGAAGATGTCGCTGAGGATCTGGCAGGGATGCTCGTCATCGGTCAGCGCGTTGATGGTCGGGATCCGGGCGTAGGCGGCAAACTCCTCCACATCGTTCTGGGCAAAGGTCCGGATTACGGCTCCGTGCACCATCCGGCCCATCACCCGCGCGGTGTCCCGCACCAGCTCCCCCCGACCCAGCTGGATCTCCGCCGCGCTTAGAAAGCTCGGCACGCCGCCCAACTCCCGGATGGCTACCTCGAAAGAGACCCGCGTCCGCGTGGAGGCCTTGGTGAAAATCAGCGCCCAGATCTGGCCGGCGAGCGGACCCCTGGTCGTCGCCTTGCCTCGGGCCCTCTTGGCCTTTTGCGACAGGGAAAGGATCTGCCGGGCCTCAGCCTCCTGCATTCCCTCCAGCTTTAGAAGATGTCTCATAGGGTGGACTCCACTTTCCGCAGGGCGTCCGCGACCTCCTGCTTCGAG
>JBILFP010000177.1:0-3059 GCA_044351535.1 Methylacidiphilales bacterium | reverse complement strand
GTGAGGTTGCGGAGGGTTTTCATGGTTATTTTCCTTTCGCGGGTTGTTTCAGACGTTCGCTGGCAAACACGAGTACAATAGTGAGGATGATCCCGAGCGCGGACAAGGCATTCAACTGGGGATTCAGACCCACCCGGACCATCCCGTAGACCTTGAGAGGTAGGGTCTGAGACTCAGCCCCGGTCACAAATACGGTGACGATGTAGTCGTCGAGGGATAGGGAGAAGGCGAGCAAGGCCCCGGACGCGATGGCCGGCATCAGGTAGGGGAGGATGACCTTGTAAAAGGCCTGCCAAGGGGTGGCGCCCAGGTCCATGGCGGCTTCCTCGAGGGAAGGGTCCATTCCCTGGAGGCGCGCCTGCATGCCGACGAGCACGAAGGGGAAGGTAAAGGTAACGTGGGCGATGACCACGGTGAGGTAGCCGAGGTGGAAATTGAGGATCACGAAGAGCACGAGGAGGCTCACCCCCATAAGAATTTCCGGCATGATCATCGGCACGAAAATAAAGGCTTCGAGGGTGCGGTGGATGGAGAAGCGGTAGCGATAGAGCATCCAGGCTCCCAGCGTGCCCAGGACCGTGGCCAGGATGGTGGAGGCGGCGCCAATCATCAGGCTGTTGCCGAAGGCGTGAAGCAGGACCCGGTTGTTGAAGAGGGCCTCGTACCATTTGAGGGTGAACCCTTCCCAGCGGAAGCCCGACTTGGTTTCATTGAAGGAGAAGATGACCAGCAGGACGATGGGAAGATAAAGAAAGGCGAAAACCAGGGCCGTCCAACCTCCACCCAACCAGCGGACCAGCGTGGGTCCGTCCGGGCGCATCCATCCGCGGGCTGCCTCAGCCACCATCGTTTAGGAATGATCGATCCTTGGCCCAGCAAGGGGCAAGAAAAACCGAGAGTAAGGTAGGGCGGGCTGTCCCAAGCCCGCCTTATAGGAGTATGCAGATTGAACGAGGCGCCCAAGGGATTGGGCGCCCTACCTTAATTTTCAGCTCAGTGAATCCGGAGCTTCCTGAAGAACCTGTTCGTCGGCGGCGAAGCGGATCAGGCCGCGTCCTCCAGGGTGACGGTTGCCTGATTCGCCCCAACCGCCAAAGGGAAGGGCGGAAGGGGACATGGTGGTGGGAAGGTTGGCGTAGATGTTGGCGGCGTGAAGGTGGTTGGAGAAATGCTCGAAGCTTTTTCGGGAAGTGGTGAAGACCGAGGCGGAAAGTCCGAAGGGAACGGCGTTGTGGGCGGCGATGGCCGCCTCTTGGCTTTCCACCGGCACCACGTCGATGACCGGGGAAAAGAATTCCAGCCTGGATCCGGGATCCACCACGAAGGCGGAGGAAGAAGGCCAAAGGCGGATGCAGGGATCGACATAATACCCCCGGCGGCCGCTGACTTGTTCATGCACTTTGCCCGGTTCCAGAAACTTCACCCCCGCTGGAGCCGTGAGGGCGGTGCGGTAGCGCTCGACCGATGAGGCGTTGACCAAGGGGCCCAATTTGGTTTTCTCCTCGGCTGGCCAGGCTGGGCGAAAGGGAGCGACCGCCGCGGCCAGCTCCTTGGAAAACAGGGGCAGAACTTTGGCATCCACCAGAATCCGGGAGGTGGCGTTGCAGCGTTGGCCGCTGGTGAGGCAGGCCGCCTCCGCCACCATTTGGGCGGCTCGGACGAGATCGGCATCCGCCAAAACAAGGGAGGCGTTTTTCCCCCCTAGTTCCAGGGCCACGTCTTTCGTGGGGTCGAGGGCGGTGATTTCCGCGAGCAGGCCCCGGCCGGCCGGAACGGAACCGGTAAAAACAATGGAGCGAATCCGACGGTCGAAGCAGAGCGCGCGGGCCAATTCAGTCCCACCCTGCGCGAGTTGAAAGACGCCCGGAGGAAAGAGGGGAGACATGAGGGCTGCGTATTTCGCGGAGACCACTGGGGCCATGGGTGACGGTTTTAAGATCACTGGATTGCCGGCCAGAAGGTGGGCGGTGGAAGGGCCATGACTGAGGTGCAGCGGCCAGTTGAAGGGGCCAATCACCAGGCTGGGACCGCGGGAGCGCTGACGGATCCGGCTGGGGTTGGGGGCATCGACGGGCTTTTCCTCGGCAAGAAAGCGTTCGGCATCGGAGATGGCGAAATCGATCTTGGTGACGAGGGCGGCGGCCTCGGCCCGGCATTCGGTGATCGGCTTGCCGATTTCCCGGCAGACCCCTTGGGCCAACTCCTCGTGATGGTCTTGCAGGACCTTTTGGGCGCTGCGGAGTCGCTGGATTCGTTCCGAAAGAGAGGTCTCCGCCCAGCCTTCTGCGGCCGCCGCCGCAGCCGCAAGCACGGTTTCCGCCGGCGTGGCCTGGACCTCAGGCAGCAGATCGGAGAGATCGGCCGGGTTGGCGTTACGCCAGGACTTGGGATCAGCGGCCATGGACATCCAGCGCGGCCCGGAAGGTGCCGACGTGCACCGCAACGACTTTTTCCACGGGTCGAGTGTAGCCCCCTGCCAGCGTCCAAGCCAATGGGACCCCATGGCGGCGGAAAAAAGAGAAAACGTAACGATCCCGGGCCTCGAGATCCTTGGCCCCAAGATTCAGCGGGGAGTAGGGATCATCGCGCAGGGGATCGGCCCCGGCTTGGAACAAGATCAGATCCGGGGGAGCGGGCTGAAGGAGCCGGGGCAGGTTTTGTTCCAGCACTTCCAGCAAGTGGGGCCCGTCGGATTTTGCGGGAAGGGCCACGGAAAAATGATTGGGCCCGTCCGGGTGTTTGTTTTCCGTTACGTCCCGAAAACAGACATTATTCCAGTAGTCGTTTCCGTAAATGGACAGCTGGCGGATCCAGGGACGATCCTCGATCAGCTGAGCGGTGCCGTTGCCGTAGTGAAGATCGAGGTCGAGCACGGCGGCGGTGCGGAGTTTGCCGGCACGGTACAGTTTCTCGAGGGCCACGATCAGGCCGTTGAAGGTGCAGAAACCTTCGCCGTGGTCGGCGCAGGAGTGATGGAAGCCACTCGCAACGGCGGCGGCGATCCCGTGGGCCAGGGCGGAGGAGGCGGCCGCGCAGACCGCCCCGTTGGTGAGGCGAAC